>JAYRQF010000117.1:0-7941 GCA_041910735.1 Limnohabitans sp. | reverse complement strand
GCGGTGGTGTCGAAGCCGAAATCGACATCCTTGGCGAGCATCGCGGCGACCAGCGGCGAGGACCCGCGATAGGGCACATGCGTCGCCTCGATCCCCGCCATCTTCATGAACACCGCGGCCGAGAGATGCGAGGAGGAGCCGTTGCCGACCGACCCGAACACCATCGGGCGGCGCTTCGCTTCCTCGATGAAGGCCTGCAGCGTCGTCGCCTGCACCTTGCCGGGGATGACGGAGAGCACGTTCGCCACTTCGCCCAGCATGCCGACCGAGGTGAAGTCGCGGACCGCATCGACGCCGCTCGAGGCGTAGACGATCGGGTTGACCCCGAACAGCGCGGTGGTGCCGAGCAGGATCGAATAGCCATCGGCATCCGACTGCGCGACGTGCTGCGTGCCGATGTTGCCGCCGGCGCCGGCGCGATTCTCCACCACCACAGGCTGGCCGAGCTCGCGCGACAGCGGCTCGGCGACGATGCGGGCCACGATGTCGTTCACCCCGCCGGGCGGGTAGGTGACGACGATGCGGACCGGACGTGTCGGCTGCCAGGTCTGGGCGCGCAGGGCAGGCGCGGCGAGGATGGTGCCGAGGCCGGCGAGCGCTGCGGCATGACGCGCACCGCGGCACGCCGCTACCTCAAGACCCTGGCGCACCTGGGCTACCTGGGCACGGACGGCAAGCTCTACTGGTTGATGCCACGCATCCTGCGCCTGGGCCATGCCTTCATCGAATCTGCCCGACTGCCCCGACTGGTGCAGCCCTTCCTGCAACGCATCACCAGCGGCACCGATGAGGTGGCCTACCTGGGCGTGCTCGACGGGGACGACACGATTTTTCTGGCACGCAGTGGCAGCCCGCGCCACACCGCGGCAGGCTACTGGCCCGGCACACGGGTGCAGGCCCAGGTCACCGCTGCCGGCATGGCCATCCTGGCCAGCATGCCCGAGACCGAAATGGACGCCTGGCTGCAGGGGCGCGAACTGCCAGCCTTCACCTCGTACACGCTGGACACGCAACGCCTGCGCGCGGCGCTGCTGGACTACCGCCGCCAGGGCTGGTCGCTTTCGGAGCAACAGCTCGAACTCAATTACCGCGGCGTGGCCGTGCCCCTGCTGGACCGCCACAACGTGGTGCACGGGGCCATCAGCATCACCATGCCCATCAACCGCGAAGAAACCGACCATGCACTCATGCGCGTGCTGCCGGTCATGCAGGAGGCCGCCAAGGGCCTGCGGCCACTGCTCTGACTCAGACCACCGCGGGCAGCTCGTGCGCCGCTGCGCTGGTGGTGTGGGCACCGCCCAGGAACAGCCGGTCCATCTGCGGGTCGGCCAGGATCTCGGCAGCGGGTTTGTGGAGCACCAGTCGGCCTGATTCAAGGGCGATCGCATCGTCCGAGTACTTGAGCGCACTCTTGACGTTCTGCTCGACCATCAGCACGGTGGTGCCCTGGTCGGCCAGCTTGCGCAGGAGTTTGAATACGTCCTGCACCACCATGGGCGACAGGCCGATGGACGGCTCGTCGATCAGGATCACCTTGGGGCGCAGCAGCAGCGCGCGGCCGATTTCCAGCTGCTTTTGCTCGCCGCCGGACAGAGAGGCTGCGCGCGAGTGCAGGCGTTCCTTGACGCGCGGGAAGAACTCCAGCACCTCGGGAATGCGCTCGTGCGTGGTCTTCATGCCCAGCGTGATGCCGCCGAGTTCCAGGTTTTCATAAACCGAGAGTTGGCCAAACAGGTTACGTCCCTGCGGCACGAAGGCGATGCCCTGCGCCAGCAGCGATTTCTGGGTGGCGCCGGTGATGTTCCGGCCATTGAGCAAGACCTTGCCCTGGCGCGGCTTGAGCAGGCCAAACAGCGTCTTGAGCACAGTGGACTTGCCGGCACCATTGGGGCCAATCAGCAGCGTGATGGTGCCGGGCTGAACACTGAATGACAGGTTGTTCAGGATCATGAAATCCTTGTAACCGGCGACCACGTCGTCGAACTCGATACAAGGAGTGGCTTGTGTGTTCATGTCAGCTCCCCAGGTAGGCGTCGAGCACCTGTTTGTTGGATCGGATTTCTTCTGGCGTACCGATGGCCAGCACCTTGCCCTCGACCATCACCATGATGCGGTGGCACAGGTCCATCACAAAGTCCATGTTGTGTTCGATGACGACAAAGCTGCTGGATTTGCCATCGGGTCGGCGGGTCTGGTTGAGCTGCTTGAGCAGCGTGCTGATACCGCCCACCAGCGAGGGGTTCACGCCGGCGCAGGGTTCGTCCAGCAGCACCAGATCGGGCTCGCTCATGAAAGCCATGGCGATGTCCACCAGCTTTTGCTGGCCATACGACAGTTCGCCGGCTTTCTTGTGCGCCACATGGCGGATGTGGAACTGGTCGATCAGTGCGTCAGCTCTGGCGCCCAAACCGGAGTCGGACGGCGCGAACATGCGGCTGAACATGCTGCCCCGGTGCTCCTGTGCGGCCACGATCAGGTTGTCACGCACGGTCATCTTGCCAAACACCTGCAGGGTCTGGAAGGTGCGGCCCACGCCACGGCGGTTGAGCGCCAAAGGACCGAGCTGCGTCACGTCTTCACCGTTGAGTTCGATCTTGCCGCTGTCGGGTGTGATCTGCCCGAGCATGGAGTTGAACAGGGTGGTCTTGCCCGAACCATTGGGGCCGATCACACCAAAGATCTCGCCGGGGCGCACATCAAAAGAGACACCGCCAACGGCCTGGATGGCGCCGTAGGCCTTCTTCATGTCGGTGACCTTGAGCACCGGTGCGCCTTCGGGGCGGTCGTGGTGATGCGGGTGCGTCATGCTTGAACTCCTTGTGCCGCCCTGGCAGCAGCAGCGCGGGCGGCTGAAGCCTCACGCGAAGCGCGACGGGCCGCGATACGGTCGGGGATGGACAGCAGGCCGTCGGGCAGCCAGATCATCAGCACCACGACAGCGGCGCCGAAGATGAACAGGTACCAGGCCTGGGCAAAGCGCAGCCACTCGGGCAGCACCACGCCAACGGCCGAACCCAGCACAGGTCCCAGGAAGTAGCCGGGACCACCCACCACCACCATCAGGTACATCATGATGGACGCACCTACAGTGAACAGGGCCGGATCGATGAACTGCACCTGCGAGGCGTACAGACCACCCGCGATGCCGGCATAAACAGCGCCAATCGCAAAGCTCAGCAGCGTATAGCTGCGGGTGTCGATGCCCAGGCTTTCGGCGCGGATCGGGTTGTCGCGCAGGGCCGTGAAGGCCTTGCCCCATGGCGAGCGCAGCAGGCCCCACAGCAGCAGTGCCAGCACCACGGTAAAGACCAGCACCAGGTAGTAATAAGCCAGGTTGCCGTCAAAGCTGATGCCACCCAGGCTGGGGCGTGCGATGTTGTTGATACCGAAGGTTCCGCCCGTGAGCCACTCTTCGTTGCGCATCACCAGCCACAGCGCGGTGTTGAAACCCAGCGTGGCGAAAGCCAGATAGATGGTCTGCACACGCAGCGCCGGAAAGCCCAGCGCCAGACCGGTGAAAAAGCAGATGAGTGCGGCCACCGGCAGGCCCAGCCAGAAGCTGAAACCGGCCTTGAGCATGATGGCCACGGTGTAGGCCCCAATGCCGAAGAAGGCGGCATGGCCCAGCGATTTCTGACCGGCGTAGCCCACCGTCAGGTTCAGTCCCATGGTGGCGATGATGAACACCAGCCAGGTGGTGAAGATGTGGATGCCGTAGTTCTTGAGGAAACCGGGCACCACCAGGAAGACGGCCAGCACGGCCAGGGTGATGAGCAGATTGAGCTTTTTCATACTTTGCGCTCCTCTTTCTTGCCGAGCAGACCTTGCGGCTTGAACAGGATCACCACCATGAAGATGATCAGGGCCACGGCGTCCTTGTAGGCCGGTGAGATGTAGGCCGCGGCCAGGTTTTCACATACACCCACAATCAGGCCGCCCAGCAGTGCACCACGGGAGTTGTTGAAGCCGCCGATGATGGCCGCGAAAAAGGCCTTGTTGCCCAGACCTTCGCCCATGTCGAACTTGGCAAGGTACGTGGGCGTGACCAGCAATGCGGCAGCAGCCGCCAGCACGGCATTGATGGCAAAGGTGTAGAAAATCATTCGAGGCACGTTGATGCCCAGCACCGAGGCGCTTTCGGTGTTCTGCGCCACGGCCTGCATGGCGCGACCGGTCACGGTCTTGTTCAGAAAGGCCTGCGTCACCACCACCAGCAGCATGGCAAACACGAAGGTGCCAATGTCGCCGGCCGAGATGGTCACACCGGCAATTTCAAACACGGTGTCCGGAAAAACCTGCGGAAATGGCTGCGGCTCGGCGCTGTAGCCGGCGCGCACCGCATTGCGCATGGCGATCGACAGGCCGATGGTGGCCACGACGATTGGCATCATCCCGTACTTGAACAGGGGGTCCACCAGACCGCGCTTGAACAGCCAGCCGAGCACCAGCACCGACAGCACGATGCTCACGGCAAAGGCGACGTACAGGGGCAGGCCCGAGCCAAGCAGCACCACCATCATGAAGGCCGGCAGCATCACGAACTCGCCCTGGGCGAAGTTGATGGTGCCGGACGCCTGCCACAGCAGGGTGAAGCCCAGGGCCGCGAGCGCATAAATGCTGCCCGTGGCCAGGCCACTGAAAAAGAGTTGGAGAAAGTCGGTCATGGGATGGACTCCGAAATGGGCCGGAAAAAAAGCGGGCTCGACTGAGCCCGCTTCCCTGCACGGTGAGGCTTACTTCCTGGCGTTCAGGGGCGGCAGGGTGGCCGTCACGATCTGGTGACCGCCTTTGACTTCGACCATGAAGCTGTCGCGGTCCAGGTCGCCCTTGTCGTCAAAGCACACATCCATCAGCAGACCGGGCGTCTGCTTGGCGCTGAAGCAGCCGCCACGAATCGCTGCCGCCACGGCCTTGCGGTCCAGTTTGCCGACTTTTTCGATGGCGGCCTTGAGCACGTACACGCCGGTGTAGCCCTTGATGCCGTTGTGGTCGGACTCGGACTTGTATTCGGCCTTGTATTTGGCGCCGAACGCCTTGATGGGGGCGGCTTCGACCGTCAGGCCCACATGGCCCACGGCGCCGTTGGCGGCGTCACCGGCCAGCTCGATCACTTTCTGACCGATCAGGGTGGTCTCGCCGATCAGGGGTTTCTTCACGCCCTGCTTGCGGAACTCGCGCAGCATGCGAGCCGACTCTTCCTCGTTGGTGACGATGAAGATGGCTTCGGCATCGGACTGCTTGGCCTTGAGCACGGCGGCAGAGAAGTCGACTGCACCGGCATCGGTGGAGATGTCGGCCACCACCTTGGTGGCGGTGCCCTCCATCAGCTTGGCCATCGTGTCACGGCCACCTTTGCCGAAGTCGTTGTTGGCGTAAATGATGGCCAGCGACTTGTATTTGCCGGTGATGAACCTGGCCAGCTTGGGGTAGGAGATGTTCTGACCGAAAGCAGTGCGAAACACATAGGGGTTGCCTTGCTGCGTGATGGCAGCAGCTTCGCCACCGGTGAAGTTGGGGACTTCACCGCGTTTGGACTCGGCCATGGACACCATGATGGAGCCCGAGTAGACGGGGCCATAGATGGCGAACACGTCGTTGTCCACAGCCTTCTGGGTCAGGCCCTTGGCCACGCCAGGGTTGGTCTGGGTGTCTTCGGTGGTGTAGCTGATCTTTTTGCCCAGGATGCCGCCAGAGGCGTTGATTTCCTTGATGGCCAACTCCACACCGTTCTTGAACACGGTGCCGGCCGTGGTGCCGGGACCTGACAGTTCAACGATGTTGGCGATCTTGATGTCCTGGGCGTGGGCCAGGCCGGCCACGGCAAGGGCAGCGCAGGCGGCCAGGGTCTTGAGGGTTGCTTTCATGGAGGTCTCCTTGGTTGGCGGTGTGGGCTGGATCAGCCCCGGGGTTGGCAAAAAGCAGCTGTCCCCGGGTGTCTCCTCAGGGTGCAGGCAATGTAGGTGGCTTTGGAATCGGCCTTGTGGGTTTTGATTTTTACAAGTTCATTTATCGATCTAAATCGTTCAATAATTGAACGTTTGAAGGGTTTATCCTGATTACCTCTTCGCCAGACCGAGCGCGTGCCTGGCCGCGATGCGGCCGAACACCAGGCCCGGACCAATGGTGATGCCGGGCGCCGGGTAGGTACCGCCCATGATCGAATGCATGTCGTTGCCCACGGCGTACAGTCCGCCAATCGCCTGACCATCGGCTCCAAGCACCTGCGCGTGTTCGTTCGTGGCAAAACCGGTGGAGGCGCCAATGTCACCGGGATACAGGCGCACCGCGTAGAACGGCCCCGTCTGGAGCGGACCGAGGTTGGGGTTCTTGCCCGTCCATGCCGGGTCGCCCAGGTTTTGCTGGTAGGCCGTTTCGCCTCGATGAAAGTCGGGGTCCACGCCGGTTTCGGCGTAACGGTTGATCTGATCCACGCTGGCCTGCAGCGCCTGCGGGTCCATGCCCAGCTTGCCGGCCAGCTCGGCCAGCGTGGCACCCTCGGTCAGGTAACCGTCGGCCAGGAAGGGGGCAAGGCCCTTGCCGCCCGGCCTCACCATGCCAATGCCGTACTTGCGCAGCGCCTGCGCATCACACACCAGGTACGCCGGGATGCTGGGTGTGCTCTGGTGGGCCTTTTGCATGGCCAGACCGAACAGGTGGTACGAGGTGCTTTCGTTGAGGAAGCGTTCGCCTTTGGCGTTGACGGTGATCATGCCCGGCTTGGCGCGGTCCATCACAAAGTGCGGAAACACTGCCGTGCTGCCGTCCGCTCTCTTGCGCAGCGACACCGGAGCCCAGAAGGCGTGCGACAAACCACCCTGCCCGTACACCGCCCCCAGCTGTCTGGCCAGATCGTGAGCCTGACCGGTGTGGCCCGGTGCAGCGGGCGACCATTCGGCCGGCACGCCCGGCAGCATCTGTGCGCGCAGTGCAGGATGGCGGTTGAAGCCGCCGCTGGCCAGCACCAGGCCTTTGTTCACCCGTATGCTGCGGCGCTCGCCCTGGCATTCGATGTCCACCCGCTCGACGCCATCCGTTCCACGCACGATGTGCCCGACCGTGGTGTTCAGCGCGACCGTGACCCTGTCATGCTTCGAGAGCGAATACAGCAGGCGCGCCACATGGGCGTTGCCCATCACCAGGCGCGTGCCACGCGGCCAGCTGAGGCGGTCCATGGCATGGCGCAGCACGATCCTGAGCGAGTGTTTGAACGAGGCCCAGGACTTCGTCATGGCCAGCAGGTGGTTGATGTCGGTGCGGTCGACCATCATGCCGCCGATCACGGTGAACTCGGGGATCGGCGGGCGCAGCAGCGCGAACAGCTCACGGCCCAGCAGACGCCCATCGAATGGCAGGGGCTCCAGCGCGCGGCCATTGAGTGTCGAGCCCCCCAGATCTGAGATGTAGTCGGGGTGCTTTGGATAGGGACGGTATTTCAGCTCCGAGCGTGACTCCACTTCATCGACCGCGGCGCGGCCATTGCGGAGAAAAGCCTCGCGCACGGCTTTGGACGTGCGATCGCCCACGGCGTTGTCCAGGTAGCGCCGGGTCTCGGCCAGGGTGTCACCCGGGTTGACTTTGGCCGCATGCTTCGAGCCGGGAATCCAGCTGGTGCCGGCCGACCAGGCGGTGGTGCCGCCAATGAGTTCGGTGCGTTCGACCAGCAGCACACTGGCACCCTCCATGGCGGCAAACAGCGCGGTGGCCAAGCCGGCGCCACCGGCACCGATCACCACCAGGTCATAGGCGCTGTGTTCGTCCAGCTTATCAATGCCGTTTTTGAGCACTTGCATGTCAGGCCTCCAGCAAAAACTGAACCATCAGGTCGCGGACACGGGCAAACATGTCGGCACCGGTCAGGGTGTTGCAGCCTTTGGCCCGGGCCGCGGCGATCATGGGTGGCACGGCAGGCGCGGTGATCACGCAACCCACGAACTGCTGCGC
>JAYRQF010000116.1:0-15002 GCA_041910735.1 Limnohabitans sp. | reverse complement strand
CGCGCGACTACGACCAGTGGGCCACGACCACGGGCGACGAGAGCTGGCGCTGGGACAACAGCCTGCCCTACTTCCAGCTGCACGAAGACCACCACAAGGGCGCCAGCGCCTTGCACGGCGCCAAGGGCAGCAAGACACCGCTGCTGGACGCCGATCTGTCCGAGGGCAGCTACCTGCACACCCTGCGCGGGCGCAACGCGGGCGGCGAGTGGCGGGTGGACAGGCAGCGCCTGCGCTGGGAGGTGCTCGACGCCTTTGCGCAAGCCGCGCAGCAGGCGGGCATTCCGGCCACTCAGGACTTCAACCGTGGCAACAACGAGGGCGTGAGCTATTTCGAGGTCAACCAGAAAGAAGGCTGGCGCTGGAACACGGCCAAGGCTTTTCTGCGCCCCACCTGCTACGGTCGCCCCAACTTCGAGCTCTGGACCAAGGCGCAGGTCAGCAAACTGCTGCTGGAAACGCAGGCCGACGGCAGGCAGCGCTGTACCGGCGTGCAGGTGTGGTCGGGCGCCGAGATGGTGGAGGTCAAAGCAACGCGCGAGGTCATCCTGAGCGCGGGCAGCATCGGTTCGGTGCAGATCCTCGAACTCTCGGGCATTGGCGACGCCGACCTGCTGCGCCAGCGGGGCATCACGCCGGTGCACCACCTGCCCGGCGTGGGCGCGAACCTGCAGGACCACCTGCAGATCCGCACCGTCTACAAGGTCCAAAACGCGCGCACGCTCAACACGCTGGCCAACAGCTGGTGGGGCAAGGCCATGATCGGCGCCGAATACATGCTCAAGCGCACCGGCCCGATGAGCATGGCGCCCAGCCAGCTCGGCGCCTTCACCAAAAGCGATCCGTCGCGCCCCTGGCCCAACATCCAGTACCACGTGCAGCCGCTCAGCCTGGACGCGTTTGGCGAGCCACTGCACAGTTTTCCGGCCATCACGGCCAGCGTGTGCAACCTCAACCCGACCAGCCGGGGCTCGGTGCACATCAAGACCCCCCGCTTCGAAGACGCGCCGGCCATTGCGCCCAACTACCTCTCGACCGACGAGGATCGGAAAGTGGCCGCCGACAGCCTGCGCGTGACGCGCCGCATCCTGCAGCAGCCGGCCATGGCCAGGTACCAGCCCGAAGAATTCAAGCCCGGGCCGCAGTACCAGACCGACGAAGAGCTGGCCCGCCTGGCCGGGGACATCGCCAGCACCATCTTCCACCCGGTGGGCACCACCCGCATGGGGCGCGACGATGACGCGATGGCTGTGGTCAACGCGCGGCTGCAGGTGCGCGGCATCGCGGGCCTGCGCGTGGTCGATGCCGGCGTGATGCCCACCATCACCAGCGGCAACACCAACAGCCCCACGCTGATGATCGCCGAGCGGGCGGCGCAGTGGATTGCCGAAGCCGCGGTTTGATTCACTTGGTATTCATATTGAATTCACCCCTCCCCGGGATTACCCCAAAATGGGGAAATCCCTGAGGAAAAAGCACCCCACGCACCGGTACAGTGCAGGCCATCGATGACAGGCACAGCCTGCGTCACGAGGGCCGAGGAGACAACCCGTACCTTCAGAAATCGAACGATTCCCGAACATCCGACACGAGATGTGAAATTCCTCAGGCGCCGCGCAAGCGGCGCTTTTTTTTCGCCATGGGACAATCAGCCGCATGGAACTTGTGGTGGTATCGCTGGCCTCGCTGCTGGCCGGGCTGGTGGATTCGATCGTGGGTGGCGGCGGGCTGATCCTGTTGCCCGCCCTGTTTGCCACCTTCCCGCAGGCGGCTCCGGCCACCCTCTTTGGCACCAACAAAAGCGCTTCCATCTGGGGCACCGCCTTTGCAACCGTCCAGTACAGCCGCAAAGTCTCCCTGCCCTGGCCTTCGCTGCTGCCAGCCGCCGTCGCCGGGCTGGCAGGTTCTCTTGCCGGCGCCTGGGCTGTCACCATGGTGGACCCCTCGCTGTTTCGCAAAGCCCTGCCGATGCTGCTGACCGCGCTGTTGGCCTACACACTGGTTCGCAAAGACCTGGGTCAACACCACGCACCGCGCTTCGCCGGTCGCCATGAAGCGCTGGCGGCAGCCGGTATCGGCCTGGTGATCGGTTTTTACGATGGTTTCTTTGGTCCCGGAACCGGCAGCTTTCTGGTGTTTGCCTGGGTGCGGCTGCTGGGGTATGACTTTCTCAATGCTTCGGCTTCGGCCAAGCTGATCAACACCGCCACCAACCTGTCGGCCCTGCTGCTGTTTGCCTGGCAGGGGCATGTGTGGTGGCATCTGGCCGTGGCCATGGCACTGGCCAATGTGACCGGCAGCCTGATCGGCACCCGGCTGGCCCTGAAACATGGCGCAGGCTTTGTGCGCCAGGTCTTCATCTTCGTGGTGCTGGCCCTGATCCTCAAAACCACCTGGGACACCTGGCTCAAGGCTTGAGTCGAACCATGGTCTTGAGCTGACCTGCATACTGCGCAAGCGCCACACCCAGCAAGGCCACGCCCGCCCCGGCGATCTTGATCCAGGTGTAGTGCTCACCCGTGAGCGCCCAGGCGAACACACCGGCCACCGGCGGCATCAGGTACATCAGTGGCGCAGTGCTGGCCACGCCACGCACCGCATTGATCCAGCCCCAGGCCAACCAGCCGCCAAAGGCCGACACCACCACCGACCACAGCAGGCCCAACCAGGTCCAGACGCTCAGTGAAGCCCAGGCCACATCATCGGCCCCGGACAAGGACAGAAGCAGGATCGGCACGCCCCCCAGCAAGGTGGCATAGCCCATGGTCTTGACCGAGCCCATGCGCCCGATGACCGGTCTGGCCGCGACGGTGTACCAGGAAAAAAGACATGACGCCATCAGCAGGAACAGGTCACCCCCGCCGGCACGCCATTGCGCCCCCAGCAACTTGTCCGACAGGAACATCAGCGCGCCCACGCAGGCCACTGCCACCCCCAGCACCTGGGCAGGGGCCAGACGCTCCAGTCCCTGCAGGCGCAGGATGAGCAGGGTAAAGATCGGCCCGCAGGCCAGGATGACTGAACTGGAAAACGCGGTCGACCAGTGGATGCCCCAGGTCACCAGGCCCACATGCAGGGTGTGCCCCAGGAAACCCAGCCAGGCCAGCTGACGCAGCTCGGCCCGCGTCACCGGCGGCAGCCAGACGCCCAGGCGCCAGCGCATCAACAACAGGGCGCAGACCGGCATGATGAGGTAACGGGCAAACAGGAATCCGTCTGGCCCCATCCGCTGAAACAGGTGCTTTTGCAGGGTGAAGTTGCCACCCCACAGGACGATGACCACCAAGGCCATGAACAGGGCCAACTGCTGATGGGGGTGGGGGTTTGCAGTGGCGTGGCCGGGCATGCCTTATTCTTCTGCCTGAACACCGATCCGGGTGTCACCTGCGCTTCATTGCCTGATTCCCCTGATGTCCATGACCCTGTACCACTCGCTGCTTCCCCCGCTGGCCCTGGCCACCCTTGCAGGAGCCCAGACCATGGACAGCCTGTGGCCGCTCGGTGGGCTTTTGTTGCGGGGAACCATGCTGATGCTGGCGGTGCTGTCCGCGGTGCACCACGCCGAGGTGGTGGCACACCGCACCGGTGAGCCGCTGGGCACACTGGTGCTGGCGCTGGCCGTGACCGTGATCGAGGTGGCCCTGATCCTCTCCTTCATGCTCGTGGGCACCGCCGGCAACGCGACACTGGCGCGTGACACGCTGTTCTCGGCCATCATGATCATCTGCAACGGGGTGGTCGGCCTGTGTCTGCTGGTGGGGGGATGGCGTTACAGGGAACAGGTTTTTCGGGTCCAGGGGGTGGGGCCTGCGCTGGCAGCGCTGCTGGCGCTGACCACCTTGTCACTGGTGCTGCCCACCTTCACCACCAGCTCGCCCGAAGGTACCTACACGGCCTCGCAACTGGTTTTTGTGGCGCTGACCTCACTGGCGCTGTGGGGCGCTTTCACTTTCTTCCAGACCATCCGCCACCGCGACTATTTCCTGCCGGACGACGCCACCGGCAACGTTCAGGCCCATGCGCAGCCGCCCAGCTGGCTGCGCGCCGGGCTGAGCCTGCTGGCCTTGCTGGCTTGTCTGGTGGCGGTGGTGGGCCTGGCCAAACAGCTCTCGCCGACCATCGAGTCCACCCTTCGCCTGTGGGGTGCGCCGCAGACCCTGGTGGGCATCGTGATCGCATTGCTGGTGCTGTTGCCAGAAACGGTGGCCGCCCTGCGCGCGGCCAGAGCCAACCGACTGCAGACCAGCCTGAATCTGGCGCTCGGTTCTGCGCTGGCCAGCATTGGCCTGACGATCCCGGCGGTAGCGATGGCCGCGGTGTGGCTGGGCTTTCCGCTCACGCTGGGTCTGGACAACAAGGACCTGGTGCTGCTGGTGCTGACTTTCATGGTCGGCAGCATCACGCTGGCCCACGGTCGCACCAGCATGATGCAGGGCGCCGTGCACCTGGTGATCTTCGCGGCTTTTCTGTTTCTGGCGCTGGTGCCCTGAAAGCGGCGGTCAGTCTTCGACCACGGCGGGCACACGCTGCGCCAGCGCGCACATCAGCTCGTAACCCACGGTGCCGGCCTGCACCGCCACTTCGTCGATGGAAAGCAGCGCACCGTTGGCGGCCCGGCCCCAGAGGGTGACGGTGCTGCCAAAGCCGGCTGTGGGCAATTCGCTCAGGTCCACCGCCAGCATGTCCATGCTCACCCGCCCCAGGGTGCGGCTGCGCACGCCATCCACCAGTACCGGGGTGCCGGTGGGGCAGATGCGCGGGTAGCCGTCGGCGTAGCCGCAGGCCACCACGCCAATGCGCATGGTCTGGTCCGCCTGGAAGGAAGAACCGTAACCCACGCAGTCGCCAGCCTGCAGGTGCTGCACGGCGATCACTTTGGCCGCCAGCGTCATGGCGGGTTGCAGCTGCCAGTCGGCGGCACTGCGTGCGGGGTGATCGGGCGCACTGCCATAGACGGCGATGCCGGGACGCACCCAGTCGGCACGCACGCCCGCATCCTGCGCGTGGCGCAGGGTGGCGGCGCTGTTGGACAGGGTGCGCTCGCCCGGCAGGTCGCGCGTGGCTTCGGCAAAGCGGGCCATCTGGGCCGCCACGCCAGCGGGACCGTCGGCGTCGCTGAAGTGCGTCATCAGCGAAATTTCATCCACCTGCGGCAGCGCATTCAGGCGCGTCCAGGCGGCCCGGTAACGCCCGGGCGTGAAACCCAGACGGTTCATGCCCGAGTTCATCTTGAGGAACACGCGGTGCGGGTCGTGCGTCTTGTGCAGGGCCAGCATGTCGATCTGCTCGTCGCAATGCACCGTGTGCCACAGGCCCAGGCGCGAGCACAGCTCCAGATCGCGCGGCTCGAACACGCCTTCGAGCAACAGGATCGGTCCGCGCCAGCCCAACCGGCGCACGCGCTCGGCCTCGGCCAGGTCCAGCAGGGCAAAGCCGTCGGCCCCGCGCAGGCCTTCGTACACGCGTTCAATCCCGTGCCCGTAGGCATTGGCCTTGACCACCGCCCAGACGTTGGCATCGGGTGCGGCCTGGCGCATGCGCTGCAGGTTGTGGCGCAGGGCTTCGGTATGGATGGTGGCCTGGATCGGACGGGGCATGATGGGGGTTCCGGCAATGCAGCAAGTTTGCCAGCAAATGCGGGCTGATCTGCCTCAAGGCCCCCGTCCATGTGGACCGGGATAATCCCACCTGCCCCCGCTCCGGAAGGGCTATACAAATGCTTTACACTGGCGCGCACCCTGCGGCAGGTCCCTGTTTACCGCCCGTCAGCCGCTCTGTCCCGATTCATGGAAGTCTTTCAGTTCCTCATGCCCATCTTCACCGAATACGGTTATCTGGCCGTGTTCGTGATGCTGCTGATCTGTGGCTTTGGCGTGCCCGTGCCCGAAGACGTGACGCTGGTGACCGGTGGCGTGATCGCCGGCATGGGCCATGCGGACGTGCACACCATGTTTGCCGTGGGCATGGCTGGTGTGCTGATCGGCGACGGCCTGATGTTCACGCTTGGCCGCCTGTACGGCCAGCGCATCCAGCTGCTGCCGGGTTTCCGCAAGATCCTCACTCCCCAGCGTTTTGCCAGTGCGCAAGACGCCTTCCACAAATATGGCAAGTGGGTCATGTTCGTGGCCCGCTTCCTGCCTGGCCTGCGCACCCCGGTGTTTTTCTCGGCCGGCATGAGCCACCGCGTGAGTTTTGCCACCTGGTTCTTCATGGACGGTTTTGCCGCCCTCATCAGCGTGCCCATCTGGGTGTACCTGGGCTACTTCGGCGCCCAGAACTGGGACTGGATGTTCGGCGTGCTGCGCCAGTTCCAGCACGGCATCCTGGGTCTGCTGGCCATTGGCGGTGCCTGGCTGGCCTGGCGCTGGTGGAAAAAGCACAAGGCCAACCGTCCGGGTGATGCGGCCTGACGCGGCCCATGCACGGCGTCAACACCCCACTGGCGGTCGCCAGTCTGCTGCTCAATGCCTTTTTCTGGGGCATTTCGTGGTGGCCCTTCAAACAGCTTGAAACTCTGGGTCTGCACCCGCTGTGGGCCACGGCCATCGTCTACGGGCTGGCCTTTGTACTGATCGGGCTGTGGTGTGCCTGGCGCCAGATGAACTGGCGCGCCTGGCGGCAACACCCCGCCCTGTGGGCGCTGGTGGTGGCGTCGGGCCTGACCAATGTGGGTTTCAACTGTGCCGTCACCGTGGGCGATGTGGTGCGCGTGGTGCTGCTCTTTTACCTGATGCCCGCCTGGTCGGTCGCTGTGGCCTGGCTGTTGCTGGGCGAGCGCCCTGGCCGACCGGCCCTGCTGCGCCTGCTTCTCGCGCTGACCGGCCTCTTCATCGTGCTCAAACGGCCCGACATGCCCTGGCCCGTGCCCGAGAGCCTGGCCGACGGCCTGGCGCTGCTGGGCGGGCTGAGCTTTGCCGTGACGAATGTGCTGTTGTTCAAGCTCCGGGCCTCGCCCGAGTCGGCGCGCATGCTGGCCATGTTCGGCGGCGGGGCCCTGATGGCGGCACTGACCGCCGTGGCCGGCCTGCTCACGGGCGTGGTACAGCACGGCGCCTCGCCCACGGCGCAGTGGGTGCCTCTGCTGGGTTTGCTGACGCTGGCGTTTTTGCTGGGCAACCTGGCGCTGCAATACGGCGCGGCGCGGCTGGCTGCCCACACCACCGCGCTGGTCATGTTGTCCGAGGTGGTGTTCGCTTCGGTGTCTTCCGTCATACTGGGCGCCGCCCAATGGGACACCCGCACCGGCATGGGCGGCGCGCTGATCCTGCTGGCGGCGCTTTTGTCGGTGCTGCCGGGCCCACGCAAGGAGACACCATGAGCACCATCTACGACTTTGAAGCCCTGAGCATCGACGGCCAGAAAATGCCACTGTCGCAGTTTCGCGGCCGCGTGATGTTGATCGTCAACACCGCCAGCGCCTGCGGCTTCACGCCGCAGTTCACCGGTCTGGAAAAACTGCACCAGCAATACGGCCCGCAAGGCCTGGCCGTGATCGGCTTTCCGTGCAACCAGTTCGCCAGCCAGGACCCCGGCGACAACGCGCAGATCGCCGACTTTTGCCAGCGCAACTATGGCGTGAGCTTCCAGATGATGGGCAAGATCGAGGTCAATGGCACAGGTGCCCACCCGCTCTACCAGTGGCTGACTGCCGAAGCGCCCGGCATTCTGGGCAGCAAAGCCATCAAGTGGAACTTCACCAAGTTCCTGGTGGGGCGGGATGGCCGCGTGATCAAACGCTATGCACCGCAGGACACGCCCGAAAAAATCGCCAGGGACATCGAGGCTGCACTGGCGGTCTGATCAGACCACCAGAACCCGTTGCGAAAGACGCCCCCTGCCAAACCGGTGATCAGTCCACTTTGAGGTTGACCGATTTGGCCAATCCCTGCCACAGGGCCACATCCGATTTCACGGTCGCGGCAAACTGCTCGGCCGTCTTGAGCGGAGGCGCCGGCATGTTTTGCGAATTGAATTTCAGACGCATTTCATCTGTCGCCAGGATCTTGTTGATTTCTTCGTTCATGCGACGGACGATGTCCATGGATGTCCCGGCTGGGGCAAACACGCCATACCAGCCGTCGGCATCAAATTTGTAACCCTGCTCGGAGACAGTGGGCAAATCGGGCAAGGCCGGGGCACGACGCGAGCCCGTGGCCCCGATGGCCATGAGCTTGCCGGCGCGCACATGCGGAACCGGCGATGCAATATCGGTAAAGCCAACGCTGATGTTGTTGGCCAGCAAATCGCTCACCAGCGGTGCCGTGCCCTTGTAGGAAACATGGGGCATGTCCAGACCGTAATGCAGCTTGATGCCTTCCATGGCCAGATGGCCCGAGGAGCCATTGCCCCAGGTGCCATAAGCCAGTTTGCCCGGGTTGGCTTTGGCGTAGTGCACCAGGTCCTGCAGTGACCTGAACCCCGTCTCCGGGCTGGCAATCAGCAGGATGCCGGACTGCCCCACCTGGGCGACGGGCAACAGGTCCCTGAGCGTGTCATAAGGCATCCTGGGCTGCACGACCGGATTGAGTGCAATCGACGAAGACGGGGTGAGCAGGAAGGTGTGGCCATCGGGCGCCGCCTTGGCCACGGCGTCATTGCCGATGATGCTGTTGGCACCCGGCTTGTTGTCAATCACCACCGGTTGCCGCAGTGCCACCTGCAGCGGGGCCTGCAGCATCCGGGCATAAATGTCCATGCCCGAACCGGCTGGTCCCGGAACAACGATCCTGACAGGCCGTGAGGGCCAGCCCGCGCTCTGGTTTGCCCTGGCCCTGTCGCCAAGCAACAGCGCCAGGGCTGCGCCGAGGGTGGCCCTGCGGGAATGCGATGGTGAAACCATGCTCTTGTCTCCTTTGTGTTTGTGGCGGTGCACCTGCACCAGCGGCACAGGCTGACGCTGCTGCCATGTAAGGGTGTCAGCGGCCCTTGAACTGTGGCGTCCTTTTTTCCAGAAAAGCCATTCGGGCTTCCCTGGCGTCTTCTGTTTTGGACAGCGCCATGGTGAACTCCTGCTCGAACCGGTAGGCATCGCGCTGGGGCATCACATCCACCATATTGGCCGAGCGCTTGGCATACATGACGGCCAATGGCGCCTTCGAGGCAATCACGCGCGCCAGATTCGTCGTATAGGGCAGCAGTTCATCGGGCGAGAGCACATCGTCCAGCACGTTGCGCCGCAACAGATCGTGTGCGCTCAGGCGCTGACCGGTGAAAAACATGCGGCGCAGGGTGGACCGGCCAAACAGGGTCTTGAGCATGGCGGCCCCACCGGCCAGACCCACGTCGATCTCAGGCATGGCAAAGCTGGCGTCTTCAGAGGCGTACAGGATGTCGCATGCCGCCATGAGCGCCAGGCCCGCGCCCAGCGCCGCCCCATTGACGGCGGCAATCACCGGCTTGGCGCATTCGCGGATGGCATTGGTGGTTTCACGGGTGATGCGGTTGTGTTCAAGAAAGTCTCCCTGAATGTCAGGGTTGGGTCGGTCCTTCAGGTCTGCACCTGCACAAAACACCTTGCCAGCCGCTGTCAGCACGACGCAGCGAACATCTTCACGCTCCGAAATGGCGTCGAAGGTGCGGACGATTTCATGGCGCATCGCGCGGTTGAGCGCATTGACAGGTGGTCGGTCCAGCGTCACCAGCCCTACCCCATCCGACACGTCCAGGCGAACACCACCGCCACTCATGCCGACACCTGACACTGAAGAATTGGCCATGAAAGTGGATGCTTGCGGTCGATGCGGCGCTGGCCTTGCGTCATGTCTGTCTCCTGTTTTGTGAACCCGGCGGCAGAGGCATGCCACTGGCCGTGGCCGATTCTATGAACGCCCGCAGCGAGGCATTCCCCCCAGTCAGGTTGGAAGTGTTCTGCGTAAATCGGCGGAGTGAGCCACCGCAAATCGCGAAGACGCTCCGCAGACGCGCGAGGCCACCAGATCAAGAAACAGGCGAATCTTGGTGGGCACCAGTGAGGTGTCCAGAATGGTCGCGTACATGCCGTCCTCAAACGAGGTGTTGGTGACCTGACAGGCCGGCAGCAGACGCACGAGGCTGCCCTGCTGCAGGTCCTGGTGAACCGTATAGTCGTCCAGCAGGGCAATGCCTTCCCCCAGACGGGCCAGTTCCAGCAGGGCCATGCCATTGCTGGCCACATGTCGGGGCTTGAAAGGAACAGCCTGCACTTCGGCATCTCCCGGAGTGGCAAAAAGCCACTGGTATTGGTCACCCGGTCGCATGTAGGCCAGGCAATCGTGGTTGGCAATCTCTGCCGGACTGGTGGGCGCAGGGTGCCTTGCGATATAGCCCGGAGATGCAACCAGATGGCGTTCGCTGCGGAACAGCCTCCGGCGCTTCACCCCGGCTTCTGCCGGCGGCGAAATGCGAAAGTCAATGTCGACCTGCTGGCGCCGCAAATCCACCGGGGACTCCGACAGAACCAACTCAATGTGAATGTCCGGGTATTGCGCCCTGAACTCGGCAATCAGCGGGGGCAAGACCCGCAGCCCGAACATCATGCGCGAGTGCACCCGCAAAATGCCCTTGGGGGCCGAGCGGATCTCGGTGATGTGCCGGTGAACTTCCTCGATGTTCCACAACAGACCTTCGAGCTGGCGGGCGTATTCCTGTCCCGATTCGGTCAGCACCACCTGTCGGGTGGAGCGCAGCAGCAGCTTGACGTTGAGGGAATGTTCGAACTCTGTGATGGTGCGCGACACCGCGGTGGCCGAAATACCGAAACGACGCGCCGTTTCTGAAAAACTGCGGGTTTGAGACACCGACTGAAACAGCTCCATCGCGCGCAGGCGGTCCATCATTCCTCCAGTTTTTGCAGCACAGAATCGCAGATTATCGCTATTCCGGTTCAAACGGGCATGTCCCAGAATCTGCGCTCATTCGCTTGCACATTCGACAAAACGGAGACATCACATGGAATTTGGCGTATTCATTCTTGCCCAGCAGCGCGGCTACCACCAGAGCTCACAGCAGGTCATCCACAACTCCATCGAGCAGACCGTGGTCGCCGAGCAGGCCGGATTCAACACGGCCTGGTATGCCGAACACCATTTCAACAACTACTCCCTGTCCCCCTCGCCGCTGATGATGGTGGCGCACATGGCCGGCAAGACCCGGTCCATTCGTCTGGGCACGGCGGTGTGCATCCTGCCGCTCTACCATCCGGCCCGTCTGCTGGCTGAAATCGGTTTCGCCGACACGGTCTCCAACGGACGTCTTGATCTGGGCGTGGGTTCAGGCTACCAGGAGTTCGAATTCGAGCGCTTTGGCGTCAACATCGGCGAGTCCTTCGAGATCTTCAACGAATTCATGGACCTGATTCCCAAGGGCCTGACGCAGAAAATCTTCGAGCATGAAGGCAAGTTCCTCAAGGTGCCCCCCAGTTCGATTGCCGTGCGCTGTGTGCAAAACCCGATGCCACCGGTCTGGGTCACGTCGGGTAACCCCACCACGCTGGGCCGCGGCATGCGCGAGAACCACAACCTGTTTGTCACGGCACTGCTGGGCGGCAACGACGCCATCACGGCGCTGCGTGAGCGCCTGGTCAGCGTCGCACAGGACAACGACAAGGATCTGGACGAAGACGTGAAATTCGGTTTCCTGCGTTGCGCCTTTGCCTCTGACAACCCGACCGAGATCGACCACTACCTGGACAACGCCCGTTTTCAGCGCCGCATTTCGGAAAGCCTGAAACACCGCCGTGCGCAATCGGACGATGGCTACATGGTCAAGGAAGTGCCCTCGCCCACCGACCCGACATTCGAACAACTGCGCCAGAACCTGCCTGTGGGCGCGGTCAACCAGGTGATCGACAAGTTGCTCGAAGAAATCAGCATCCTGCGACCCAAACACATTGCGGTGCAAACCCAGCTGGGCGACTGCGACCAGAAAACGATGCTCAGGCAAATCGAGTTGTGGGGCGAAAAAATCATCCCGGCCATCCGCAAGGAAATCGGCCAGAACAACCTGGCCGCAGCCTGAGCGGGCACCCTGTCCGAAGGCATCACCCATGCAGGTTCATCTGACCAATGCGGGGGCCATCACCCTGCGCGAACCCAACGTGTTCAACCGGCTGGACGTGCTGGTGGACCCACAGTCTGACGGGCAACAGGCGCAGGCCATCGCACGCATTGGCCATCGCGAGGGAGAGCACCATGTCCGTCTGGCACCTTCGGTGCTGCGTTTTCTGTCAGGGCATGCCGGCCAGCCTGAGTGGGAAGCCAACTTTGCGGCCATGCTGGACTTTGCCAAAAGCAGGGGCTGGATCAATGAGGCCGGCGAGGTTCGTGCGCACCTGATCCACAGGCAAGAAGATGCAGTGGTATCGGTGGAAGACTTCAAGGCCGCCATGCGCGCCTTGCCGGCCGGCATCACGGCACTGACCACCGCCAACGGTGATGAAGTGGCCGGCATGATCGTCTCCAGCCTGACCTCCGTTTCGGCCGATCCGCCCATGGTCGGCTTTTTCGTGCACCGGGACTCCTCGCTGTACGGGCCTTTGCAGCAAAGTGGCCGTTTCGTGGCCAATGTGCTGGGTGAAGCGCACGCACGGATCATTTCCAGTTTTCTGGGCGAGCCGCAGGGGCGCGCCCGCTTTCAGACCGGCTCATGGGCTGAAAGCGATCTGCGCCAACCCGTTCTTCAGGACGCGCTGGCCAGCCTGGAGTGCGATGTGGTCTGCACCCAGGCCCTGGGTACCCACCATCTGGTGGTGGGAAAAATCCGCAAGGCCTCGCGTGGCGAAGCCAATCCGGTGGTGCATTTCAACGCAGCCACCCACAGCCTGGCGGCTGTTCTGGCGCATTGATCCTCAACGGACAGCCACCACAGGGTGGCCCCGGTCAGGCCACGCCGGTCAGACCGCCAAGGCCTCGTCCAGCAACTCCACCCAGTGCCGCACCGAGGTGGCGCAGCCGCTTTGCAGGTGGGTGATGCAGCCGATGTTGGCGCTGATGATGCCTTCGGGTTGCAGCGCCTGCAGGTGACCGAGCTTGCGGTCACGCAGCTGTTTGGACAGATCCGGATTGAGCACGCTGTAGGTGCCGGCCGAGCCGCAGCACAGGTGTGCTTCGTTGGCGGCCGTCTTCACCTCGAAGCCCAGTTGCGTCAGCAGGGCTTCGACACCGCCCTTGAGCTGCTGGCCGTGCTGCAGCGTGCAGGGCGGGTGGTACGCCTGCAGACCGGCGGTCTGGATGGCCTCGGGCTGGATGCGTGACTGCAGCTCGGGCAACAGGGCAGGCATCAGCTCGCTCAGGTCTTTGGTCAAGGCGCTGATGCGCGCGGCCTTGTCGGCATACGCGGCATCGTGCTGCAGGATGTGGCCGTATTCCTTGACGGTGACGCCGCAGCCTGAGGCATTCATGACGATCGCCTCGACCTCGCCGCCTTCCACCAGCGGCCACCAGGCGTCGATGTTGGCGCGCATCTGCGCGCTGCCGCCGTCCTGGTCGTTCAGGTGGAACTTGACCGCGCCGCAGCAGCCGGCCTCTGGGGCGATCACGGTCTGGATGCCACAGGCATCCAGCACACGGGCGGTGGCGAAATTGATATTCGGGCTCATGCTCGGCTGCACGCAGCCGGCCAGCATCAGCACCTTGCGCGCATGCGTGCGGGTGGGCCATTCGCCGGCATCTTGCCGCGCAGGCACCTTGGCCTTGAGGCTTTCGGGCAGCACCTCGCGCATGAGCTGGCCCAGCTTCATGGCCGGAGCGAACAGGGGCGAAGGCAGGCCTTCTTTCAGCGCCCAGCGCACCACTTTCTCGCCCATGGGACGCGGCACCTTGGCGTCCACCAGCTTGCGGCCGATGTCGACCAGATGGCCGTACTGCACACCACTGGGGCAGGTGCTTTCGCAGTTGCGGCAGGTGAGACACCGGTCCAGATGCTGCTGCGTCTTGCGCGTGGGCTCGGCACCTTCGAGCACCTGCTTCATCAGGTAGATGCGTCCGCGCGGACCGTCGAGCTCGTCGCCCAGCAGCTGGTAGGTGGGGCAGGTGGCGGTGCAAAAGCCGCAGTGCACGCACTTGCGCAGGATCGCTTCGGCCTCGCGGCCTTCGGGCGTGTTCTGGTACTCGGGGGCGAGCTTGGTTTGCATGTCGCTGTCCTCAAATGCCCATGCGGCCCGTGGCGAACACGCCTTGCGGGTCAAACTGTTTCTGCAGCTCGCGCTGGATGCGCTGCTGCACGGCATCGAGCGGTGTGCTCACGCCCACGGCCTTGTCAGTGGCGCCGCCGAGCAGACTGGCACGGAACAGCGTGGCATGGCCGCCCACACCCTGCGCGGCTTCGCGCAGCTGCGCGGCCGCCGTGGCCGGCGCCCACAGCCAGCGCTGCGCGCCTTGCCACTCGATGTATTGCGGGTAGGAAAGGTCCAGCGCAGGCGCCGTCTGCGGCACCGACAGGCGCCACAGGCACAGCTCGCCACTGGGCGGCTCGAAGAACTGCAGGGTCTGCTCGCCGCTGGCGCGCCAGTCCTGCGCCGCCTCGGCGTTGTCCATGACGTGCACTTGCGCGCCCAGGGCCGCCGCATCGGCGCTCATCCTGCCCACGGCAGACTGCACCGCCGCCACCGCGCCGCGCAGGCGCACAAACAGATAGTCGGCCACGGGCTGGGCGGTGGTGTCGCGCACCCAGGCGCTGGCGTTCAGGGGCAGGGGCTGACCGCCCCAGCGGTGCAGCAAGTCGAGCGCGTCTTTTTGGCCAATGCCCGCGCACATCAGCGTGGCCTCGGCCGGGGCCACCGGCAGCACTTTCAGGCTGACTTCGGTGATGATGCCCAGCGTGCCCCAGCTGCCGGCGAGCAGGCGGCTCACGTCGTACCCGGCCACATTCTTCATGACCTGCCCGCCAAAGGTCAGGTCTTCGCCCTTGCCGTTGATCATGCGGGCGCCCAGCACAAAGTCGCGCACCGTACCCACGCTGGCGCGGGCCGGGCCGGACAGTCCCGCAGCCACCATGCCGCCCACCGTGGCGCCTTGTCCAAAATGCGG
>JAYRQF010000115.1:0-5483 GCA_041910735.1 Limnohabitans sp. | reverse complement strand
GCCGGTCATCAGCGCGCCTGCGCTGGCGATGTGGAAACCGTCCACGTCCTTGGCCGGACTGATGGCTTCGATCACCTTTTGGGCGTCAATGTGGTCTGGCAGTGGCAGCTGGACCAGGATGCCGTGGATGGTCGGGTCGTTGTTGAGGGCTTCGACGCGCGCCAGCAGGGCGGCTTCGCTCATGTCGGCGTCGTACTTTTCCAACACCGAGTGCAGACCGCTGTCTTCGCAGGCCTTGACCTTGTTACGCACGTAGACCTGACTGGCCGGGTTGTCGCCCACCAGCACCACGGCCAGACCGGGGGTGACGCCTTTGGCCTTGAGGGCCAGGGCGCGGGTGGCCACTTCGGTGCGCAGCTGTTTGGAGAGTTGGTTACCGTCGATCAGTTGGGCGGTCATGGTGTTTTCTAAAGTCAAGGTGGGTAATAAAAGCAAAACGCCCGGCGGTTGCGGGCGTTTTGGGGGTGGGGTTCGGGTCAGGCCTTCACGGCATCCTTGCCCAGCGCGATCTTGAGCAGGTCGGCCACGGTGTTGGCGTTGAGCTTTTCCATGATGTTGGCGCGGTGCGCCTCCACCGTTTTGATGCTGATGCCCAGATCGTCGGCGATCTGTTTGTTCAGACGGCCGGCGACGATGCGTTCGAGTACCTGCGACTCGCGGCCCGTGAGCTTGGACAGCAGGGCATCGCGGCTGGCGGCCTGCTGGTATTCGGCGAAGGCATCGCGCGCCTGATCCAGCATGCGCTCGACCAGACCCAGCAGCTCTTCTTCCTTGAAAGGCTTCTGGATGAAGTCCATGGCGCCTTTTTTCATGGTGTTCACCGCCATGGGCACGTCGCCGTGGCCGGTGATGAAAACGATAGGCAGGGGCGACTTGCGCTCGATCAGGCGGTCTTGCAGTTCGAGGCCGGTCATGCCACCCATGCGCACGTCCACGATCAGGCAGGCGACTTCACGGGGGTCAAAGCGTGACAGAAAGGATTCCGCCGATTCAAAGCAGCGCACCCGGTAGTCCTTGCCTTCGAGCAGCCACTGCAGGGAATCGCGCACGGCTTCGTCGTCGTCGACAACGTAAACGGTGCCTTTTTTGGGAATCAAACTCATGGACTGACCTCGGTGGTTTTATCGGGGAGGGGGACGCTCTGGACAGGAATCCAGAAAGAGAACCGGCAACCGATGATTTCGTCGGCATTGTAGAGGTTCTGGGCCTCGATCCTGCCGGCGTGGGACTCGATGATGCTGCGGCAAAGGTTCAGGCCGATGCCCATGCCTTCGGCCTTGGTGGAGAAGAAGGCTTCGTACAGGCGGTTCATGGTCTCGGGGGGGAGGCCCTTGCCGGTGTCCGAGACCGAGAATTCGACGGCCGCCTGACCGTCCACCGTGCGCGGCACCACCCGCAACTCGACATGCCGGTGGCCGGCTGCCCGGTTGGCATTGTCGATCGATTCGGCGGCGTTCTTCATCAGGTTGATGAGCACCTGTTCGATCAGGATGGGGTCGGCATAGAGCCTGGGCAGGCGGGCGGCCACGTAGTGCGACAGGCGCACGTTGCGGCGGCGCAGTTCGATTTCGGCCAGTTCCACCGCCTCGTTGACCATCATGGTCACGTCGGCCTGGCTGCGGTTGGGTTCGCTGCGTTTGACGAAGCTGCGGATGCGCTGAATGATCTGGCCGGCGCGCTGGGCCTGGTGTGCGGTTTTGTCCAGTGCCCAAAGCAGGTCCTGCTCCTTGATCTGCTGGTTCTGGATGCGCGAGATCATGCCGTTGCAGTAATTGCTGATGGCAGTCAGCGGCTGGTTGAGTTCGTGGGCCACGCTGGAGGCCATCTCGCCCATGGTGATCAGTCGGCTGGCGTTCTGGGCGCGCTCGGCCTGCTGTGCCGCCAGCTCTTCGGCCTTGCGGCGTGGCGTGATGTCGGTGGCGATCACCATCTGCGCCAGGCGGCCGTCGGCCCAGTTGATGTAGCGCGAGCGCACCTCCAGCCATTTGTCCAGACGGGGCACAAAGACCTCGGCGTTTTCCGTCTGGGCCACGGTCAGCGGCTCGATCGGCAGGCCGGCCAGATCGTCCACATCGTCTTCGGCGCTGTCCTCCGCGGCCGTGTAGGCGCCGGCCTGCGCGACCAGCTCCAGATGGCCTTCGGTATCCAGACCAAACCACTGGCGGTAGAGCTTGTTGGCAAACAACAATTCCTTGCTGCCCAGCGGGGCGACCGAGACCGAGGCGTCCAGCGCTTCGAGCACGATGGTGAAGCGCTCGTGCGAACTGGCCAGCTGTTCACGGATACGGTTGGGTTCGGTGATGTCGGTCATGGACGTCATCCAGCCGGTGTGTCGGCCCGATGCGTCGATCAGTGGCGAAACATACATGCGCGCGTCAAACAGCACCCCGTCCTTGCGTTTGACCCGGACCTGAAAGCCCCCCGGACTTTGCAGGCCCTTGAGTTCGTCCTCCAGGCGCCGCTTCAGCTGGTCATGGTCCTGGTCCGGCCAGTAGGGGAAGGGGGCGGTGGCGCCGACCAGCTCCCGCTCGCTCCAGCCCGTCATCTCGCAAAAGGCGGCATTCACATAGGTGATGCGGCCTTGAAGGTCCAGCGCGCGCATGCCGGTCAGCATGGAGTTTTCCATGGCCCGGCGGAAATTGGTTTCGGCGATCAGTGCTTTTTGCGCCTGCAGACGGCGGCGGCTGTGGCGCCAGTTGGCGATCAGCATCCAGGCCGTCATCACACTCAGGGTGGCCACCATCCAGAACTGCGCGTTGCCCACCAGGCCGGTGGATGTGCGCCACGCCTGGGCGCGCAGCAGCAGACCGTTGCCCACCGGGGAAACCGGCACCCGGAACTCGTTGCCCTCAGGGGAGGGCCATGGGAACAGGTGGGTGCGCGCAGGGATGGTCTGACCTGCCAGCGTCAGCCCTTTGGCATTGACCAGAGAGATTGCATATTTCGCCAGTATTTCCGTAGGCACTCCGTAGCGCAGCAGGCTTTCCAGGGGGTATTCGGCCATCAGCACGCCGCTGAACTGGCCCTTGTCGTTGGTCAGCGGCGTGTGCAGCTGCAGCATGGGCAATGTGCTGTCCTTGCCCTGTTCCGGCTCGGTCAGGCCGTAAATCGGCTGCATCAGGTCACGCGAGAGGCTGTAATGGGTTTCGGTTTCCCCCAGCGGCAAGGCTTCGCCGACGCGCAGTGACTGGCCGTGCAGCAGGCTGGAGACGGTGTGGGTGGACACCACCTGCCTGCGTTCGTTGACCCAGGACAGCGACTGGTATTCGGGGTATTGAAGCACCAGGGCTTCGGCGCGCGCCATGAACTGGTCTTTGCGAACTTCCTGGTTGGAGATGTCACGCGCCATGCGCATGACCTGTTCCTGGCGTTCGAGCAGGCGCAGACGCAGACGCTGCTGGGCGTACTCCACATCCCGGCGCACGGCCTCCTGTTCGCGTTCGAGTTCTTCGCCTCGCAGGTACCAGAAAGCGCTGGCGATGGCGGCCATGAACAGAACCACGGCTGCAACAGGCGTCAGATTGGCAAAACGGTCTTGTCGGATGGCGGGTTGCCTCTGCCACCACTGCCGCCACCATTTCACGGGGTTGGCGACCTCGGAGGGCTGGATTTCACGGATGTTCTTCATCTGCGCCCGAGTTTAGGGTAGTTCATTGTGCATACCAGTTATGCAAATATCACTATATGAAATCGCAAAGCACTATTTGAAAAATGGAGAAATTGTGCGACACTCGTGCCATTCCTCAATTCAATAACACTCCAGGAGACCGTGCATGACAGCCGTCAACCCGAACCAGAGCGCCCAGGATCTGGACAGCCAGGAAACCCGTGAATGGATGGACGCGCTGTCCGCCGTGATCGAAAAGGAGGGCGGCGAACGTGCCCACTTCCTGCTGGAACAGTTGCTGGAGCACGCCCGCGAGAACAGCATCGACATGCCGTTTTCCGCCAACACGGGCTATGTCAACACCATCGAGCCCAACCAGGAAGCCAGCTGCCCGGGCAACATCGAGATCGAAGAGCGCCTGCGCGCCTACATGCGGTGGAACGCCATGGCCATGGTGGTCAAGGCCAACCGCCACAACCCCGAAGACGGTGGTGACCTGGGCGGCCACATCGGTTCGTTCGCCTCGCTGGCCCACATGTTCGGCGCCGGCTTCAACCACTTCTGGCACGCCGAGAGCGAAAACCACGGCGGCGACTGCCTCTACATCCAGGGCCACGTTGCCCCCGGCGTGTACGCCCGTGCGTATCTGGAAGGCCGCCTGACCGAAGAGCAGTTGCTCCACTTCCGCCAGGAAGTGGACGGCAAAGGTCTGTCGAGCTACCCGCACCCCAAGCTGATGCCCGAGTTCTGGCAGTTCCCCACGGTGTCCATGGGTCTGGGCCCGCTGATGGCGATCTACCAGGCGCGCTTCCTCAAATACCTGCATGCCCGTGGCATTGCCAACACCGAAAACCGCAAGGTTTGGGTTTTCTGCGGTGACGGCGAAATGGACGAAGTCGAATCGCTGGGCGCGATCGGTCTGGCTGCCCGTGAAGGTCTGGACAACCTGATCTTCGTCATCAACTGCAACTTGCAGCGTCTGGACGGCCCGGTGCGTGGCAACGGCAAGATCATCCAGGAACTCGAAGGCGAGTTCCGTGGTGCCGGCTGGAACGTCATCAAGTGCCTCTGGGGCTCCAACTGGGATCCGCTGCTGGCCCGCGACAAGGACGGCGCCCTGCGCAAGATCATGATGGAGACGCTGGACGGTGACTACCAGGCCTTCAAGGCCAACGACGGTGCCTATGTGCGCAAGCATTTCTTCGGGCGTGACCCCAAGGTGCTGGAAATGGTCGCCCACATGAGCGACGACGACATCTGGAACCTGCGCCGCGGTGGCCACGACCCGCAAAAGGTCTATGCCGCCTACCACGCTGCCGTAAACCACAAGGGTCAGCCCACCGTGCTGCTGATGAAGACCGTCAAGGGCTTTGGCATGGGCAAGGCCGGCGAAGGCAAGAACACGGTGCACCAGACCAAGAAGCTGACGGACGACGACATCAAGTACATGCGCGACCGCTTCAACATCCCGATCCCGGACAGCGAGCTGCCCAAGATCCCGTTCTACAAGCCGGCCGACGACACGCCCGAGATGCGCTACCTGCACGAGCGCCGCAAGGCCCTCGGCGGCTACCTGCCGCACCGCCGCACCAGGGCCGACGAGAGCTTCACCATCCCGTCGCTGGAGACTTTCAAGTCCGTGATCGAGCCCACGGCAGAAGGCCGCGAGATTTCGACCACCCAGGCCTATGTGCGCTTCCTGACCCAGCTGCTGCGTGATCAGGCCATCGGCCCACGCGTGGTGCCCATCCTGGTGGACGAGGCCCGCACCTTCGGCATGGAAGGCCTGTTCCGCCAGATCGGCATCTACAACCCTCTGGGCCAGCAGTACACCCCGGTCGACAAGGACCAGGTCATGTACTACAAGGAAGACAAG
>JAYRQF010000114.1:0-1776 GCA_041910735.1 Limnohabitans sp. | reverse complement strand
CCCAAGGCCACGGTCACGACCATGGACACCATGACCATGCCCACTGAACCCGCGGCGTCGGTGGCGTTCGACCCGGACACCTTCGAGCAGTTGCACCGGGCGTACCTTCGGGTGGATCGCCGCGACCTGGACCAGGCCTGGCATCTGCTCGAAGCCCTGCATGTGCTCGGTCAGACGCGCCTGGTTCCGCATGCGCGAACGCATGGGCTCATGTTGGGACTGGCCTGGCGGACGCGGGACCTGGCCGAGGTGAACGGTCAGCTGCTGCGGCTGCTGCTGGTGCCGCTGGGGCACCTTTTGGGCCGCCTGCCGCTGGGCAACACCGGACGGTCGAATGTCGGTGCGTTTCGGCCCATGTCGGTGGCGCCGGAACTGCAGGCCACCATCCGCGCACACCAGCGGACGCCGACTCCCTGAACGCCCGTTGGGTTGTCGCGGTCAACATCTCTTCATCACAGCCGCCGAACTACAATCCATACCAGATGCGTGCCTGCCTGTTTGCTCTGCTGCTGATATTCTGCCTGCCCCTGCAATGGGCCGGCGCAGCCACGGGCGCGCCTTGTGCGCACGAACCCTGTGCGCCGATGCACACCAGCGCGGCTGGTATCTCCTCGCAGGCCGACGCCGCCGACCACGTCGGTGAGTCCTACGCCCAGCACCCGCACTGCGCAAGTTGCCACGCCGGCGCCGTGGCCTTGCTGGCAAGCGTGCCGTTTTCCATGGGCGATACCCGCACCCGGACGCAAGCTGGGTCGCGCTCCTGGACTGAAGGGCTTTTCGTCGAGCGGCCCGAACGGCCGCAGTGGCCCGCCCTGGCCTGACCAGGGTTCGGCTTCTTTGACGGCGCATTTCGCCGCACCTCTCCGATCCCTGTGAAACGTGCCAGCCCTTGCGGCTGGTGGTGTCCGTTCTTTCAGGGTCTTTTTCATGTCTGCATTTCCCTGGCGGGGTCGTCCCCGTCTGGCCTGGCTGCTTGCTGTGGCTTTTCTTCTGGCGCTGGATCAGCTGAGCAAAGCCTGGTTCGCCAGCACCATCGCGCTGGGTACGGCCGTCGAGGTCACAACTTGGTTCAACCTGGTCCATGTGCTCAACACCGGCGCCGCGTTTTCACTGCTGGCCGAAGCGGGCGGCTGGCAGCGGGTGTTCTTCATCGTCGTCGGTTTCATGGTGGTGGTGCCCATCACCTTTATCTGCCTCGCCCGCCAGGTTGAACCGCTGGAGCGAATCGCAGGGGCGCTGCTGGTGGCCGGCGGAAGCGGCAACCTGATCGACCGCATCGCCAGCGGCGCGGTCACCGACTTTCTTGATCTGCACTGGCGCGGTCTGCATTGGCCAGCCTTCAACCTGGCCGATGTGTTCATCGTGCTGGCGGCGGGCGCCTGGATTCTGATGTCCTTTCGCCCGCTGGTCGCCTCCTCGGAGCGCCTGTCATGAACCGGCCCTGGACCCTGCTTCTGCTGGCCTGGCTGGTTGCGACCACCGCCACCCTGGGCGCACTGTTCATCGGTGAGGTCATGGGCATGACGCCCTGCGTGCTTTGCTGGTACCAGCGCATCTTCATGTTCCCCATCGCCATCATTCTGGGGATCGCCTGCTTCACCGATGACCGCCGGGGCGCCGTCTATGCCCTGGCCCTGGCCTTGGGCGGTCTGACCATGGCCGGCTACCACACCCTGCTGGTCGCGGGCCTGATCCCCAAAGCCTGGGTGCCTTGCAGCGCCGGCGTGTCTTGCGCGGACCAGAAGCTCGAAATCCTCAATGGCGTCCAGATCCCCT
>JAYRQF010000113.1:0-4074 GCA_041910735.1 Limnohabitans sp. | reverse complement strand
CATGATCAACGACCAGGAATGGAACGCCAACGTGTTCCTGCCCACCGTCGGCAAGCGCGGCGCCGCCATCATCGAAGCCCGTGGCCTGTCTTCGGCCGCTTCGGCTGCCAACGCCGCTATCGACCACATGCGCGACTGGGCCCTGGGCACCAACGGCAAATGGGTCACCATGGGCATCCCGTCGCAAGGCTGGTACGGCATCCCCAAGGATGTCATGTTCGGTTTCCCTGTCACTTGCGAAAACGGTGAGTACAAAGTCGTTGAAGGCTTGGAGATTGACGCGTTCAGCCAGGGCTGCATCGACAAGACCCTGAAAGAGCTGACCGACGAGCAGGCCGGCGTCGCTCATCTGGTCTGATCGGACATTGAACGTGTCCAGCCATCCGCGTGATGTGTTGTTGGGGGCGCAGGCCGGCAGTGTGCAGCTGCCGGTGTGTGACCACTACAGCGGCGTCGAGGCGCGGATGGTCAAAAGCCTGCAACTGCAGGCCGAAATGACGCAGGAATACGGCACCTGCGTCTTTGATGTCACCCTCGATTGCGAGGACGGCGCCACGGTGGGCGGCGAAGCGGAGCACGCTGAGCTGGTCACCGGGCTGGCGCTGGCCGCACCCCCCGACGCCCGCGTCGCAGTGCGGGTCCACCCGGTGGACCACCCCCATTTCGATGCCGACATGGCCCACATCGCGGGCCGTGCCGGTCACCGCCTGGTGCACATCATGGTGCCCAAGGTGGAATCGGTGCAGGATGTTGAGCGCGCGGTGGCTGCGCTCGATGCCGCTGGCGCCCACGCCCTGCCGCTGCAGGTGCTGATCGAGTCGCCCGCCGCCGTGCACCGCGCTTTTGACATCGCAGCCCACCCCCGCGTGCAGTCGCTCAGTTTTGGCCTGATGGACTTTGTCTCTGCCCATGGTGGCGCCATTCCCTCTGACGGTATGGGCGCGCAGGGGCAATTCACGCACCCGTTGGTAGTGCGTGCCAAGCTGGAGATCGCCAGCGCCTGCCATGCCCACGGCAAGGTGCCCTCGCACTGCGTGGTCACCGAGTTCAGCGACGTGCAGGCCATGCGGCAGGCGGCGCTCAAGGCGGCGCGTGAATTCGGCTACACCCGCATGTGGAGCATCCACCCGGCGCAGATTCGCCCGAATCTGGAAGCCATGGCGCCGACCGAGGCCGAGATCGGGCGCGCCAGCGAGATCATTCTGGCGGCGCATGCCGCCCAGTGGGCGCCTGTCAGCCACGCCGGTCAGTTGCATGACCGGGCCAGCTACCGGTTTTTCTGGCAAGTGCTGGAACGCGCGCACCAGACGGGGCGCGCTTTGCCCAAAGAGATACACCTGTTTTTTGCTCCTGCTGGTCAGGCGACCGGACAGGCTGCATGATGTGCGTTTCACCCACCAAGGAGACAGACATGCGCAAAACAGCCATCATCATCGGTCTGGCGGTACTGGCCAGCAGCGTCTGGGCAGAGCCCGAAGCGCGGCACAAGGCAGCGTCCAAAGCGGCGGCACACAAGTCTGCATCCAAACAGGAAACCGTGCGCAAACAGCCGGCTGCGAAGGCTGAGCCCGAAGTCCCCATGGGCCAGGAGGAGCTGTCGATTGCCCAGCGTGTACACCAGGGCCGCCTGCCCTGCGAGTTGGGCGCTGCGGTCCGTGTGGAACCCGACCAGGTCCAACCCGGCTATTTCAATGTACTGGGCAAAGGTTTCCATTACCGCATGCACCCGGTGGTCACCAGCACCGGAGCCATCCGCCTGGAAGACAGGCAAGCCGGCGCTGTCTGGCTGCAACTGGCCAACAAGTCCATGCTGATGGACCAGAAAAAAGGCCAGCGCCTGGCCGACGAATGTGCCCATCCCGAGCAGATGGCGTTTGCCCAGCAGATGAAGAACAACCCACCGCCCCCGTTGATTGAAGTCAACACGGGCCGCTGATTCTTTGATTTTGTTAGACAGGAGAAGAAACCATGTTGAAAGCCTACCGTGACCACGTCGCCGAACGCGCGGCCCTCGGTATCCCGCCGCTGCCCCTCGACGCCAAACAGGTCGCCGAGCTGATCGAGCTGATCAAGAACCCTCCGGCGGGCGAAGACGCCTTCCTGATGGACCTGCTCACCCATCGCGTGCCCCCGGGTGTGGACGATGCGGCCAAGGTCAAGGCCTCCTTCCTGGCCGCCGTGGCACACGGTGACCTCAAAGTGGGTTTGGTCTCCAAGGCCAAGGCGACCGAGCTGCTGGGCACCATGGTCGGTGGCTACAACGTCAAGCCCCTGATCGACCTGCTGGATGACGCCGAAGTCGCTGGCGTGGCCGCTGAAGGCCTGAAGAAAACCCTGCTGATGTTCGACGCCTTCCACGACGTCGCCGAAAAAGCCAAGGCCGGCAATGCCAAGGCCAAGGAAGTCATGCAAAGCTGGGCCGATGCCGAGTGGTTCACCAGCCGCCCCGAAGTGCCCAAGAGCATCACCGTGACCGTGTTCAAGGTGCCTGGCGAAACCAACACCGACGACCTGTCGCCCGCCCCCGACGCCTGGAGCCGCCCGGACATCCCGATGCACTACCTGGCCATGCTCAAGAACACCCGTCCTGACGCGGCTTTCAAGCCCGAGCAAGACGGCGTGCGCGGCCCGATCCAGTTCATCGAAGACCTCAAGAAAAAAGGCCATCTGGTCGCCTACGTGGGTGACGTGGTCGGCACCGGGTCGTCGCGCAAGTCCGCCACCAACAGCGTGATCTGGGCCACCGGTCAGGACATCCCCTTCGTTCCGAACAAGCGTTTTGGCGGCGTGACCCTGGGCGGCAAAATCGCTCCCATCTTCTACAACACGCAGGAAGACTCCGGCTCGCTGCCGATCGAAGTCGACGTGTCCAGGCTGGAAATGGGTGACGTGATCGAAGTGCTGCCCTACGACGGCAAGATCACCAAGAACGGCTCAGTCGTGGCCGAGTTCAAGCTCAAGAGCGATGTGCTGTTTGACGAAGTGCGCGCCGGCGGCCGCATCAACCTGATCATCGGTCGCAGCCTGACCGGCAAGGCCCGTGAATTCCTGGGTCTGCCCGCGTCCACCCTGTTCCGCCTGCCCGTGGCCCCCAAGGACACCGGCAAGGGCTTTACGCTGGCGCAGAAGATGGTCGGCCGCGCCTGCGGTCTGCCCGAAGGTCAGGGCATCCGTCCCGGCACTTACTGCGAACCCAAGATGACCACCGTCGGCTCGCAGGACACCACCGGCCCGATGACCCGCGACGAGCTGAAAGACTTGGCCTGCCTGGGCTTCTCTGCCGATATGGTGATGCAGTCCTTCTGCCACACCGCTGCCTACCCCAAGGCCGTGGACGTGAAGATGCACCGCGAACTGCCGGCCTTCATCAGCAACCGCGGCGGCGTGGCCCTGCGCCCGGGCGACGGCGTGATCCACAGCTGGCTCAACCGCCTGCTGCTGCCCGACACCGTGGGCACCGGTGGTGACTCGCACACCCGTTTCCCGATCGGCATCTCCTTCCCCGCAGGCTCCGGCCTCGTGGCTTTCGGCGCCGCCACCGGCGTGATGCCGCTGGACATGCCCGAGTCGGTGCTGGTGCGCTTCAAGGGCCAGATGCAGCCTGGCGTCACCCTGCGTGACCTGGTGCATGCCATCCCCCTGTACGCCATCAAGGCCGGCCTGCTGACCGTCGAGAAGAAGGGCAAGAAGAACATCTTCTCCGGCCGCATCCTCGAAATCGAAGGTCTGCCCGACCTCAAGGTGGAACAGGCCTTCGAGCTGTCCGACGCCTCGGCAGAGCGCTCTGCTGCCGGCTGCACGATCAAGCTCAACAAGGAGCCCGTGGCCGAGTACCTGAAGTCGAACATCGTTCTGATGAAGAACATGATCGCCGACGGCTACGCTGACAAGCGCACGCTCGAGCGCCGCATCAAGGCCGTCGAGGCCTGGCTGGCCAAGCCCGAGCTGCTCGAAGCCGACAAGGATGCTGAATACGCCGCTGTGATCGAGATCGACCTGGCCGACATCAAGGAACCTATCGTCTGCTGCCCCAACGATCCTGACGACGCCAAGTTCTTGTCCGAAGTGGCCGGT
>JAYRQF010000112.1:0-6226 GCA_041910735.1 Limnohabitans sp. | reverse complement strand
GGTGGACCGGCTCAAGCTCACGCCCAAGGTGCTGGAGACCTGCGCCGAGGGCTGCGAGCAGCTGGCGGCCATGCCGGACATCATTGGCGAGATCATGGGCATGAAGCAGCAGCCCAGCGGCATCCGCGTGGGCCAGATGCGGGTGCCGATCGGCGTGTTTGGCATGATTTTCGAGAGCCGCCCCAACGTGACCATCGAAGCCGCCAGCCTGTCGATCAAGAGCGGCAACGCCTGCATCCTGCGCGGCGGATCCGAAGCGATTGATTCCAACAAGGCGTTGGCCCGTCTGGTGCAGCAGGCCCTGATGGACGCCGGCCTGCCGGTCGAGGCCGTGCAGCTGGTGCAGACCACCGACCGTGCGGCGGTGGGCCAGTTGATCACCATGCCGCAATTTGTGGACGTGATCATCCCGCGCGGCGGCAAGGGCCTGATCGAGCGCATCAGCGCCGAGGCCAAGGTGCCCGTCATCAAGCACCTGGACGGCAACTGCCACACCTATGTGGATGACCCCTGCGACATCGACATGGCCGTCAAAGTGGCTGACAACGCCAAGACGCAAAAGTACAGCCCCTGCAACGCCAGCGAAGGTTTGTTGGTGGCCCGTGGTGTCGCGGCCGAATTTTTACCGAAGATCGGTGCGGTTTATGCCGCCAAGGGTGTGGAGATGCGTACCTGCCCCGAGGCCAAGGCCATCCTGGCGACTGTGCCGGGTGCGAATGTCAAAGACGCGACCGAGCAGGACTGGTTCGAGGAATACCTCGCGCCCATCATCAGCGTGAAGGTGGTGGCGGGTCTGGACGAGGCGATCGCCCACATCAACCATTACAGCAGCCACCACACCGACGCCATCCTCACACGCGACCACATGCATGCGCAGCGCTTTCTGCGCGAGGTGGATTCGTCCAGTGTGATGGTCAATGCCAGCACCCGCTTTGCCGATGGCTTCGAATACGGTCTGGGCGCCGAGATTGGCATTTCCACCGACAAATTTCATGCCCGCGGTCCGGTGGGCATCGAAGGCCTGACCTCGCTCAAGTACGTGGTGCTGGGCGAAGGCGAAGTCCGGCAGTGACGGTTGTCTGTCATGGCGGTGCTTGAGAATGGCCCGCCAGCTCCCATATAGTCGGGTTTGAACACCCAGAAAAAGGCCCGCTTCATGGTTCCTCACCTCGTCACAGCGCTCACCGGTCCCATCAACGAGCTGGAGCAGCGCATCCTGGACTCCATGCCGGCCATCGAGCGCTGGTTCCGTCTGGAGTGGATGGAGCACACCCCGCCGTTCTACACCTCGGTGGACATCCGCAATGCCGGCTTCAAGCTGGCCCCGGTGGACACCAACCTGTTTCCGGGTGGCTGGAACAACCTGACCACGGCCATGCTGCCGCTGGCGGTGCAGGCGGCACAGGCAGCGATCGAGAAGATCTGCCCCGAAGCCAAGAACCTGCTGATCATTCCCGAGAACCACACCCGCAACACCTTCTATCTGACCAATGTGCTGCAGCTGCAGCGCATCTTCAGCATGGCGGGCCTGAATGTGCGTGTGGGCTCGATCAACCCCGAGATCAAGGACGTCACCCCGATCACGCTGCCCAACGGCGAAACCATCGTGCTCGAACCGGTGGTGCGCAGCAAGCGCCGCCTGGGCCTGAAAGACTTTGACCCCTGCACCATCCTGCTCAACAACGACCTGTCGGCCGGTGCGCCGGGCATTCTGGAAGAGCTGCACGAGCAGTTCCTGTTGCCCCCGCTGCATGCCGGCTGGAGTGTGCGCCGCAAGAGCACCCATTTCCAGAGCTACGAAGAAGTGGCCAAACGCTTTGGCAAGATGCTGGGCATCGACCCCTGGCTGATCAACCCCATGTTCAACCAGTGCGGTGAAGTCAATTTCGCCGAAGGCACGGGGCTGGAATGCCTGCGCAGCAACGTTGATGCGCTCCTGACCAAAATCAGGCGCAAGTACAAGGAATACGGCATCAACGAAAAGCCGTTTGTGGTGGTCAAGGCCGACAACGGTACGTACGGCATGGGCATCATGACCGTGCGCGACGTCTCCGATCTGGACCAGCTCAACCGCAAGACCCGCAACAAGATGAGCGTCATCAAGGACGGGCAGGAAGTCAGCGATGTGATCATCCAGGAAGGCGTGCTGACCCACGAGCGCATCAACGACGCCGTGGCCGAGCCGGTGGTCTACATGATGGACCGCTATGTGGTGGGCGGTTTTTACCGGGTGCACGCCGAGCGTGGTGTGGATGAGAACCTGAATGCGCCGGGTGCCAGTTTCGTGCCGCTGGCCTTTGAAGAGAGCGCTCACTTACCCCAGCCGGGCGTCAAACCTGGGGCCAGTGTGCCCAACCGCTTTTACATGTACGGCGTCATTGCCCGTTTGGCGATGCTGGCGGCCAGCTACGAACTCGAAGCCACCGACCCCGAGGCCGAGGTGTACGAGTAAAACGAAAGCAGCAGGTTGCTGCGCCGCAACATGGGGCTGCGATCGTTCGTGACACCCATGGCGGGCAGGCGCAAAATAGGCACTTCCTGCGTTCTGGAGCCTGACCCCCGGTCAGGCTGTTTTTTGTGTCTTCGACAAAATCCTCTCTGGCGGCCCTGACACTGGGCGCCATCGGCGTCGTCTATGGCGACATCGGCACCAGCGTGCTGTACGCCATGAAAGAAGTGTTCGGCTCGGGCCATGTGCCTTTCACGCCGGACAATGTGTACGGCATCCTTTCCATCTTTTTCTGGACCCTGACCACCATCGTGTCGGTCAAGTACGTGCTGCTGGTGCTGCGTGCCGACAACCACGGCGAGGGTGGTCTGGTGGCCATGCTGGCCTTGGCCTCACGTTCGGTCAAGGACCGGCCCGAATTGCGCAAAGTGCTGCTCATCGTCGGCATCTTTGGCACCTGCCTGTTTTATGGCGACGGCGTGATCACCCCGGCGATTTCGGTGCTGTCGGCAGTGGAGGGTCTGGAAGTGGTGTCGCCGGCCTTCAAAAAGTCGGTGATCCCGCTGACGCTGGTCATCCTGCTGGCCCTGTTCTGGGTGCAAAAGCGGGGAACGGCCGGCATCGGCAAGTTCTTCGGGCCGATCACCCTGGTCTGGTTTGCCGCAATATCCCTGCTGGGGGTGTCGCACATCGTCCACCACCCGCAGATCCTTTGGGCCATCAGCCCCCACTATGCGCTGGGCTTCATCTGGAACCACACGGGCACCACCTTCATCATTCTGGGCGCCGTGGTGCTGTGCGTGACCGGTGGCGAAGCGCTCTATGCCGACATGGGGCACTTTGGCAAAAAACCGATCCGTCTGGCCTGGTTCTCCGTGGTCATGCCGGCGCTCACGCTCAACTATTTCGGTCAAGGCGCATTGCTGCTGTCCGACCCCGAAGCCGTTAAAAACCCATTCTTCATGATGGCCCCCGACTGGGCGCTGCTGCCCTTGGTGGGCCTGGCCACCATGGCCACAGTGATCGCCTCGCAGGCCCTGATATCGGGGGCCTTCAGCGTGACCAAACAGGTCATCCAGCTGGGTTTCCTGCCACGCCTGCAGGTGCTGCACACCAGCGAGACCGACACCGGCCAGATCTACATGCCTTTTGTGAACTGGGGCCTGTTCGTGGCCATCGTGCTGGCGGTGGGCATGTTCCGCTCGTCCAGCAACCTGGCGGCGGCCTACGGCATTGCGGTGTGCACCGACATGCTGATCACCACCGTGCTGACCTTCTTCGTGATCCGTTACGCCTGGAAGCTGCCGCTGGCGCTGTGCATCGCGTCCACCGGCTTTTTCTTCGTGGTGGATCTGGCGTTCTGGGCCTCCAACCTGCTCAAGCTGTTCGATGGCGGCTGGTTCCCGCTGGTGATTGGCGGCGCGGTCTTCCTGCTGATGCTCACCTGGTACGACGGGCGTCGACTGCTCAATGAATCGCTGCGTTCGGACGCGCTCAAGCTCTCCGACTTCCTGGAGGCGGTGTTCATCGCGCCTCCGACCCGGGTGGACGGGACGGCGGTGTTCATGTCGGCCGAACCCGGCACCGTGCCCAACGCGCTGTTGCACAACCTCAAGCACAACAAGGTGCTGCACCGGCAAAACCTGTTCGTGACGGTGCGCAGCCATGAAATTCCGCGCATGGAGCCCGACAAGCGGCTGGAAATCACCTCACTGGGCCACGACTGCTGGCAGGTGATCGTGAACTACGGCTTCAAGGATGACCCAAACCTGCCCTCAGCGCTGGCGCAGCAACAGGGGCTGGGCTATCCGCTGGACGCGATGAGCACGAGCTACTTCCTGTCGCGGGACATCGTCATTCCGACCATCGGCAGCGGCATGGCCACCTGGCGTGAAAAGCTGTTTGCGCAGATGCACCACAACGCCAGTGCGGCGGCCGAATTTCTGAACCTGCCCACCAACGCGGTGGTGGAGCTGGGTTCCAAGATCGAGATTTGAGCGGGGGTGCCCGGCGCGCCTGCCGGGCAGTCTCAACCGGTCTTTTTCAGGACCAGAGCCCTTTCGTACAGCGCGTTGCGCGGCTCGCCCGTGATCTCGGCGGCGAGCTTGACTGCGGTTTTGACCGGCAGTTCGGCCAGCAGCAGCTGCAACACGCGCTCCCCCTCGCCTTGCGTGGCGGCCACCGCCTGATCGTGCACCACCAGCACAAACTCGCCTTTCTGGTGCTCGGGCCGTTCGTTCAGCCATGTGGGCAGTGTCTGCGCAGGCAGGGTTTCGATCTGCTCGAACTGCTTGGTCAGCTCGCGTCCCACGGTGACCGGGCGCTCGCCCAGCACCGCCAGCGCCTCGGCCAGCGCCTGGATGCGGTGCGGCGCTTCCAGCAAGACCACGGCACGGCTTTCCTGTGCAATGGCCTGCACCGCCTGCTGGCGTTCGGCATTTTTACTGGGCAGAAAACCGGTGAAGACGAAACCGTCGCCCGTCATGCCGGCCGCACTGAGCAGGGTGGTGATGCTGCTGGCGCCGGGCAGCGGCACCACGCGGTGGCCGGCGGCTCGCACTGCTTGCACCAGCCGGGCGCCCGGATCGCTGATGGCCGGGGTGCCGGCATCGCTCACACAGGCCACGCGCTGGCCTTGCGTCAGACGCTCCAGCACGGCCTGGGCCGCTTCGGCTTCGTTGTGCTGGTGCACCGCCAGCAGCTGGTGGCCAGGGCGCTCGATGCCGTAGGCGCGCAGCATCTGCTGCGTGTGGCGCGTGTCTTCGCAGGCCACGGCGTCCACCAGGCCCAGCACATGCAGGGCGCGCAGGCCGATGTCGGCCAGGTTGCCAATCGGGGTGGCGACCACATACAGTGTGTGTGCCGGGTACTGCTGGGCCCCGGCTGCATCCTGCGCGGCCCGCAATGCGTGGGCGAAGCCGGTGCTCAGGGAGGAAGAAATCATGCCAATGCTCCAACAGGGACGGGGAGAGGGGCGCCGCAGCACCAAGGCGCGAGGGGATGCGGCCGAGGACGAGGCGCTAGCATTGCTGCAGGCCCATGGCCTGCGCTTGCTGGTCCGCAATTATCGGATGCCCGGTCGCGGTGCCGCCGAGCTGGACCTGGTCATGCAGGCGCCGGACGGCACGGTGGTGTTTGTCGAGGTGCGACAGCGCAGCCGCACTGACCACGGCGGGGCCGGCGCCAGCATCGGACCGGCCAAGCGGGCGCGCATCGTGCGGGGCGCGCAGCACTACCTGATGCGCTGGCGTCGCCTGCCGCCGGTGCGTTTCGATGTGGTGCTGGTCGAAGGGGCGGCGCCGGTCTGGTTGCAGGCGGCATTCGAGGCGTTTTAGCCGTCACAGCTTGTCACGACTGCCCTGCGCGGGCGGCCGGCAGCGGCGCAGAATGCCTTGCAGGCGCAGGTATGATCCGCGCCATGCTTGAGCAGCGCATCCAACAGCACTTCATTGACAGTGCCGACCTGCATTACCAGTTGTCGGAAACCTTGGCCAAACCGGTTGACGCGGCCGTGCAGGCGCTGCTGGCCAGTGTGACGGGCGGTGGCAAGGTGTTGACCGCCGGTGTCGGTACTTCGGTGGCGCTGGCGCAGTACCTGACCAGCCTGCTGGTGGGTGGTTTTGAGCGTGAGCGTCCGGGCCTGGCCGCCCTGACACTGGGGGCCGATGCGGTCTGGGCTTCGGTCTGGTCGGGTGACGAAGGGCTGTCGCGTCAGGTGCATGCACTGGGCCATGCCGGGGATGTGCTGGTGCTGGTTTCGGCGCATGGCGATGACCC
>JAYRQF010000111.1:0-11770 GCA_041910735.1 Limnohabitans sp. | reverse complement strand
GCAAGAGCGACGGCAGCGACGCGCACCAGCTCATCGTGCCCTACACCCTGGACTGCAACGACATGCGCTTTGCGCTGCCCCAGGGTTACTCGCACGCCGACCCGTTCTTCCAGTACATGAAGGACACCTTTGACGCGCTGTACGCCGAGGGCGACCCGAACGGCGACAACGCGCCCAAGATGATGAGCATCGGCATGCACTGCCGCCTGCTGGGCCGCCCCGGCCGCATCACAGCGCTGCAGCGCTTTCTGGACCACATCCAGTCGCACGACAAGGTCTGGGTGGCACGGCGCCTCGACATCGCAAGGCACTGGAAAGCCACACACCCCTACAAGGAAGAACTATGAGCCCCCACGTTCGTCACTTCTTTTACTCACGGCCCCCCGAGGGGGCGCTGCTCTCCTTGGGGCGGCCCGGCGGAGAGCAGACATGCCCATAACCCTGGAACAACTCAACAGCGCCAGCCGCGAAGAGGCGGCGCAGATGCTCGACGGCCTGTACGAGCATTCGCCGTGGATTGCCGAGCAGGCTTTGAATGAGCGGCCCTTCAAATCGCTCGCACACCTCAAGCACGCCATGTGCGAGGTGCTGGCCCATGCCGGACGCGACGCGCAACTTGGCCTGATCCGCGCCCACCCTGAGCTGGCGGGCAAGGCCATGGTCAGCAAAACGCTGACGGCCGAGTCGACCAACGAACAGACCAAGGCGGGGCTGACCGACTGCACACCCGAAGAGTTCGCCAAAATCCAACAACTCAACGCCGACTACAACGCCAAGTTCGGCTGGCCCTTCATTCTCGCCGTGCGCGGCCCGCGTGGTGTGGGCTTCAACAAGCAGCAGATCATCGATGCCTTCGAGCGCCGCCTGCACGGCCACCCCGACTTTGAACTGGCCGAGTGCCTGCGCAACATCCACCGCATCGTCGAGATCCGCCTGAACGACAAGTTCGGCGTGGAGCCGACGCTGGGCCACCAGGTCTGGGACTGGCAGGAAAAGCTGGCGCAACATTCGGACCCCGGCTTTGCCGAGAAAGGCCAGCTCACCGTCACCTACCTGACCGACGCCCACCGGGCGTGTGCCCAGCGCATCAGCCACTGGATGAAGGACTGCGGCTTTGACGAGGTCGAGATCGACGCGGTGGGCAACGTGGTGGGCCGCTACCACCCAGCGGCTGCTGGCGGGAAATACCTGTTGACGGGCTCGCATTACGACACTGTGCGCAACGGTGGCAAATACGACGGCCGCCTGGGCATCTTCGTGCCCATGGCCTGTGTGCAGCAGCTGCACCAGCAAGGCAAGCGTCTGCCCTTTGGCATCGAAGTGGTGGCCTTTGCCGAAGAAGAAGGTCAGCGCTACAAGGCCACTTTCCTCGGCTCGGGCGCGCTGATCGGTGACTTCAGGCCCGAGTGGCTGGAGCAGAAAGACGCCGACGGCATCACCATGCGCGCCGCCATGCAGCACGCCGGGCTGTGCGTGGACGACATCCCGAAAATCCAGCGCGACCCGGCCCGGTATCTGGGCTTCATCGAAGTCCACATCGAACAAGGCCCGGTGCTCAATGAAGTGAACATCCCGCTGGGCGTGGTCACCTCCATCAACGGCAGCGTGCGCTACCTCTGCGAGATCATCGGCACCGCCAGCCACGCTGGCACCACCCCCATGGACCGCCGCCGCGACGCCGCCTGCGCCGTGGCCGAACTGGCGCTGTACATGGAGCAGCGTGCCGCGAAGGATGGCGATTCCGTCGCCACCATCGGCCAGCTGAATGTGCCCAACGGCTCCATCAACGTGGTGCCCGGCCGCTGCAGCTTCAGCCTCGACATGCGCGCCCCCACCGACGCGCAGCGTGATGCGCTGGTCGCTGACGTGATGGCGCAATTGACTCACATCTGTGATCGCCGTGGCGTGCGCCACACCGCCGAACTCACCATGAGCGCCGCCGCCGCGCCCAGTGCCCCCGAGTGGCAGGCACGGTGGGAAAAAGCGGTCACGGCCCTCGGCGTGCCGCTCTTCAAGCTGCCCAGCGGCGCTGGTCACGACGCCATGAAGCTGCACGAGGTCATGCCGCAGGCCATGCTGTTTGTGCGCGGCGAAAACGCGGGCATCAGCCACAACCCGCTCGAATCGACCACCAGCGACGACATGCAGCTGTGCGTCGACGCCTTCACCCATGTTCTGAACCAACTTTCGCAGGAATTGTCATGAGCGCCACCCCAGCCCAATACCAGCAACTCGACGCCTGGATCGACGCGCACTTTGACGAGCAGGTCATGTTCCTGCAGGCGCTGGTGCAGGTGCCCACCGACACCCCTCCTGGCAACAACGCCCCGCACGCCGAGCGCACCGCCGAACTGCTCAAGGCCTTCGGCTATGAAGCGGAAAAGCACGCCGTGCCTGCGGCCGACGTGAAGGCCTACGGGCTGGAGTCGATCACCAACCTGATCGTGCGTCGCCAATATGGTGCAGGCAGAACCATTGCCCTGAACGCCCACGGCGACGTGGTGCCTCCGGGCGAGGGCTGGACGCACGACCCCTACGGCGGCGAGATCGAGAACGGCGCCATGTACGGCCGCGCCACCGCCGTGAGCAAGAGCGACTTTTCCACCTTCGCCTTCGCCACGCGCGCGCTCGAATCGCTGGGCCTGCCGCTCAAGGGTGGTGTGGAACTGCACTTCACCTACGACGAGGAGTTCGGCGGCGAGATGGGTCCCGGCTGGCTGCTGGCCAAGGGCCTGACCAAGCCGGACCTGATGATCGCCGCCGGTTTCAGCTACCAGGTGGTCACCGCGCACAACGGCTGCCTGCAGATGGAAGTCACTGTGCAGGGCGAGATGGCCCACGCGGCCGTGCCCGACACCGGCACCGACGCGCTGCAGGGTGCGGTGCACATCCTGAACGCCTTGCACTCGCTCAATGCCGACTACAAAAAAGTCACGTCCAAAGTTGAAGGCATCACCCATCCGTACCTGAACGTGGGCCAGATCAGTGGCGGCACCAACACCAACGTCATGCCCGGCAAGGTCGTGTTCAAGCTCGACCGCCGCATGATCCCCGAAGAAAACCCGGCCGAGGTCGAAGCCAGCATCCGCCAAACGATCGAAGACGCGGCCAAGAGCTTCAACCCACCGCGCGGCGGCAAGCAGCTCAAGGTCGACATCCGCCGCATCCTGCTGGCCAACGCCATGGTGCCGCTGGCCGGCAACCAGCCGCTGGTCGACGCCATCCAGAAGCACGGCGGCGAGGTGTTTGGCGAACCCATCCCCGCCGTGGGCACCCCGCTCTACACCGACGTGCGCCTGTATGTGGAACGCGGCATCCCCGGCGTGATCTACGGCGCTGGCCCCCGCACCGTGCTGGAAAGCCACGCCAAGCGCGCCGACGAGCGTGTGCAGCTCGAAGACGTGCGCCGCGCGACCAAGGTGATTGCACGCACGCTGCTCGATCTGCTGGCCTGAGCCGACGGGTTTGGGCACCGCGCGGACAATCCGGACACCACTGACAATCCGGACACAATAGGCAGGTACATTCCAGCCCGTTGATGGGCGGCTGCATTGAACAGCCGCCCCTGTTTTTTTGTCAGACAAGGATTGCCCATGCACCCGAGCCCGTGGCCTGCCCCTGCAGTTCAGCCCACTGCCCGCCACCACCGTCCCCTGCTGCTGTCAGCCTTGGCGCTGTCTTGCGCCCTGCTGGTTGCCTGCGGCAAAGAGCAGCAAGGCATGGGCCAGATGCCCCCGCCTGCGGTGGGTGTGGTGACGGTGGCCCAGGCCACGGTACCGATCGAGCTGGAACTCTCGGGGCGGCTGGAGCCGATCCGCACCGCGCAGGTGCGCGCCCGCGTGACCGGCGTGGTGCAAAAACGCCTGTTTGCCGAAGGCGCGGTGGTGCAGGCCGGGCAGAGCCTGTACCGCATTGACCCGGCGCCCTATCAGGCGACGCTCGAGAGCGCGCAAGCTGTGCAGGCCAAGGCCGAAGCCGCATTGGCACAAGCGCAGTCCAATCTGGACCGCAACCGCTCGCTGGTGGAATCGAAAATGATCAGCGCGCTGGCCTGGGACACCGCGCAGGCCACTCACCGCGCCGCGCAGGCCGATGTGGCTGCTGCCAAGGCGGCTGTGCAGCAGGCGCGTCTGAACCTCGAATACGCCTCGGTGCTGGCCCCGATCAGCGGCCGCATCGGCCGCTCACTCGTCACCGAGGGCGCGCTGGTCAGCCAGACCGAGGCCACGCAGCTGGCCACCATCCAGCAAGTGGACACGCTGATCGCCAACTTCACCCAGTCGGCCAGCGAAGCCATGCGCATCCAGCGCGCCATCGCCTCGGGCGAACTCAAGGGCAGCAGTTCGGCGCAGGTGAAGGTGCTGCTGGACGACGGCAGCACATATGCCCTGCCCGGCAAGCTCTTGTTTGCCGACATTGCCGTGGACGCGGGCACCGGTCAGGTCACGCTGCGCGCCGAAGTGCCCAACCCCAAGGGCGAGCTGCTGCCCGGCCTGTTTGTGAAAGTGCGCCTGCAGGTGGCGCGCAGCGAGCGCGCCATGCTGCTGCCGCAGCAAGCAGTGACGCGCGGCACGTCCGAAGACACGGTGATGGTGGTGGACGCCGAAGGCCAAGTCAGCAAGCGGGCGGTACAGCTGGGTGGCCAGCGTGGCGATGCCAACGACAAGGCCGGCCCGCAGTGGATCGTGACCGGTGGTCTGAAAGACGGGGAGCAGGTGGTCGTGGACGGCTTCCAGAAGATCCGGCCCAAGGCGCCGGTCAAGCCGGTGCCCTGGAGCGCTGCACCCGCCACGCCAGCCAGTGCCCCCGCATCCGCTGCCTCGGCGGCCAAGTAAGCGGAGGCCTGCATGAATTCCCGGTTCTTCATCGACCGGCCCATCTTTGCATGGGTCATCGCGCTGTTCATCGTGGTGCTGGGCGCGGCCGCCATCACCAAACTGCCCGTGGCGCAGTACCCCACCGTGGCGCCACCGGCCATCGTCATCACCGCCACCTACCCCGGTGCCTCGGCGCAGGTGATGGAAGACAGCGTGCTGTCCGTCATCGAGCAGGAGCTCAACGGCGCACCCGGCCTGATCTACATGGAAGCCGCCGCTGACGCCAGCGGCACCGGTACGCTCACGGCCACTTTTGAGCCCGGCAGCGATGTGTCGATCGCGCAGATCGAGGTGCAAAACCGCCTTTCGCGCGCCACACCGCGCCTGCCCGGCGCCGTGACGCAACAGGGCGTGCGGGTGGACAAGGCGCGCTCGAACTTTTTGATGTTCGTGATGCTGACATCCAGCAACGCCAACTGGGACCCTGTGGCGCTGGGTGACTATGCCGTGCGCAGCATCCAGCCCGAACTGCTGCGCGTGCCCGGCGTGGGCCAGGTGCAGCTGTTCGGCACCGAAAAAGCCATGCGCATCTGGCTCGACCCGCAAAAGCTGCAAAGCGTGGGCCTGTCTACCAATGATGTGAACAACGCGATTCGCACACAGAACCTGCAGGTGTCGGCCGGCTCCATTGGTGGCCTGCCCAATGTGGCCGGGCAAACCCAGTACGCCACCGTCAAAGTCAACGGCCTGCTCTCGAATGTGGAGCAGTTCGGCCAGATCCTGCTGCGCGCCAACGCCGATGGATCGAGCGTGCGCCTGAAAGACGTGGCCCGCATCGAGGTCGCGGGGCAAGCCTATGCCTCGTCCTCGCGCCTGAACGGCATGCCGGCCACGGGTCTGGGCATCCAGCTCTCGCCCACGGGCAACGCGCTGGCCGCAGCCACCGGCGTGCGCGAGCGCATGGCGCAGCTCCAAGCCTACATGCCCGAAGGCGTGAGCTACGAGGTGCCGTACGACAGCTCCAAATTCGTACGCATCTCAATTGAGGAGGTGGTCAAAACGCTGGTGGAAGCCATCGTGCTGGTGTTCATCGTGATGCTGGTTTTTCTGCAGAACATCCGCTACACGCTCATCCCCACCATCGTGGTGCCGGTGGCCCTGCTGGGCACGTTTGGCGTGATGCTGGCATTGGGCTTTTCGATCAACGTGCTCACACTCTTTGGCATGGTGCTGGCCATCGGCATTCTGGTGGACGACGCCATTGTGGTGGTGGAGAACGTCGAGCGCATCATGGCCGACGAGGGCCTGCCGCCCCGCGAAGCGACCATCAAGGCCATGGGCCAGATCACCGGCGCCATCGTCGGCATCACGGTGGTACTGATTTCGGTGTTCGTGCCGATGGCGTTTTTCAGCGGCTCGGTGGGCAACATCTACCGCCAGTTCTCGCTGGCCATGGTGGCGTCCATGGTGTTTTCGGCCACGATGGCGCTGTCGCTCACGCCCGCGCTGTGCGCCACGCTGCTCAAGCCGGTCTCGCCGGACCACCACCACAAGAAGGGCTTTTTTGGCCTCTTCAACCGGCGCTTCAAGCAAGCCACCCATGGCTACGAGGCGGGCGTGGCCCGCATCCTGCCGCGTGCCGGCCGCTGGCTGCTGGTCTATGGCGCCATCGTCGCGGTGGCCGCATTCATGTACCAGCGCCTGCCCAACTCGTTTTTGCCCAACGAAGACCAGGGCTACCTGATCGTCAACGTGCAGCTGCCGCCGGGCGCCTCCCGCGACCGCACCGAAGCGGCCATGCAAAAGGTGGAGGAGTTCTTCCTCGCCCAGCCCGAAGTCGACAAGGTGGTGGGCGTGCTGGGCTTTTCCTTCTCGGGCTCGGGGCAGAACGCCGCGCTGGCTTTTGTGCCGCTCAAGCCCTGGGACGAACGCGCGGGCAAAGAACACAGCGCACAGGCACTGGCTGGCCGGGCCTTCGGCGCGCTGATGGGCGTGCGTGACGCCTTCATCTTCGCGCTGTCGCCGCCGCCGATTCCTGAACTGGGCACGGCCACCGGCTTCAACTTCCGGCTGCAGGACCGCGCCGGCCTGGGCCACGAGGCCCTGCTGGCCGCGCGCAACCAGCTGCTGGGCATGGCCGGCCAGAGCAAGATGCTGCAGGGCGTGCGTGCCGACGGGCTGGAAGACGCACCCCAGCTGCAGCTGGACATTGACCGCGAACGCGCCGCCGCCATGGGGGTGGGCTTTGATGCCATTGGCAATGTGCTGTCCACCGCGCTGGGCTCGGCCTACATCAACGATTTTCCGAGTGCAGGCCGCCTGCAGCGCGTGATCGTGCAGGCCGAGGCCCGCACCCGCATGCAGCCCGACGATGTGCTGCGCCTGACGGTGCCGGGCAACAAGGGCCAGCTGGTGCCGCTGTCGGCCATTGGCAACGTGCGCTGGGTGACCGGCCCGGTGCAGACCGTGCGCTACAACGGCTATCCGGCGATGAAGATCGGCGGCGACGCGGCACCCGGTTATTCCACCGGCGACGCCATGGCCGAGATGGAGCGGCTGGCGGGCCAGCTGCCGCAGGGCATTGGCTTTGAATGGACGGGCCAGTCACGCGAGGAAAAACTTTCGGGCTCGCAGGCCGGCATCCTGTTGCTGTTCTCGATGCTGGCAGTGTTTCTGTGCCTGTCGGCCTTGTATGAGAGCTGGAGCATCCCGGTGGCCGTGTTGCTGGTGGTGCCGCTGGGTGTGGTCGGTTCGCTGGCGGGCGTGTGGCTGCGCGGCATGCCCAACGACGTGTACTTCAAAGTGGGGCTGATCACCATCATCGGCCTGTCGGCCAAGAACGCGATCCTGATCATCGAGTTCGCCAAGGACCTGCAGGCCGAGGGCAAGGGTCTGATCGAGGCCACGCTGGCCGCCTGCCACCTGCGTTTTCGGCCGATCATCATGACCTCGTTCGCCTTCATTCTGGGCGTGCTGCCGTTGGCCATTGCCAGCGGGGCCGGCTCGGCCAGCCAGCGCGCCATCGGCACGGGGGTGATGGGCGGCATGATCACGGCCACCGTGCTGGCGGTGTTTCTGGTGCCGGTGTTCTTTGTGGTGATTCGCCGCTGGTTCCCGGCCACAGGGCACGAGGCACCACACGGCACCACCATCGGCTCGGCCGCTGTTGACGCGGCCGTGGCCCAACTGGAGCCACCAGCCAAGGGGCACTGACCCGACCCCACCACCTGAACCAGGGCCGGCTTTCGCCGGCCCTTGGTTTTTCTGCCCTTTGAGGGTTTGCCCTCATCAGGTTGCATGGAATTTTGTATACAGTTCAGAACACAAAGCGGCAACCGTTCTAGCCGCTTTGGGATCCTCCCAACCGTCTATTTCAAGGAGTCTCCTCCATGAGTTCAACCGTCCACCCTGTTGACGAGCGCCTGCCCTCCGGCAAGCTCGCCGCGCTGGGCCTGCAGCATGTGCTGGTGATGTATGCCGGCGCCGTGGCCGTGCCTCTGATCATCGGCCGCGCCCTCAAGCTCAGCCCCGAAGATGTCGCCTTCCTGATCTCGGCCGACCTGTTCTGCTGCGGTCTGGTCACCCTGATCCAGTCGCTGGGTGCCACCCAGTGGTTCGGCATCCGCCTGCCGGTGATGATGGGCGTGACCTTTGCCGCCGTGGCCCCCATGGTGGCCATGGCCAACGCCAACCCGGGCGCCGCCGGGGCACAGCTGATCTTCGGCTCCATCATCGGCGCGGGGGTGGTCTCGATCCTGATCGCGCCGGCGGTGAGCCGCATGCTGCGCTTTTTCCCGCCGGTGGTCACGGGCACCATCATTGCGGTGATTGGCATCAGCCTGATGCGCATCGGCATCAACTGGATCTTTGGCAACCCGGTCGGCCCCACCGCGCCGAGCATCGTCAACCCCGAGCACAAGCAGTGGCTGGACGCTGCGGCCGCGGCCGCCAGTGCCCCGGGTTCCACCCTGCCTGCCGTGCCCAAGGATCTGGCCCTGCTGCCCAAGCTGCCCAACCCCAAGTACGCCGATCTGACCGGCGTGGGCATTGCCGCCATCGTGCTGGTCTCCATCCTGCTGATCGCCCGCTACGCCAAAGGCTTTGTGGCCAACATCTCGGTGCTGCTGGGCATCGTGATCGGCGGCGTGGTGGCCACGGTCATGGGCCTGATGAACTTCGACAAGGTGGGCAAGGCCGCCTGGTTTGACGTGGTCACGCCCTTCCACTTCGGCATGCCGGTGTTCGAGCCGGTGCTGATCCTGACCATGACACTGGTCATGATCGTGGTGATGATCGAATCGACCGGCATGTTCCTCGCACTGGGTGAAATGACCGACCGCAAGGTGGACCAGTCCGCGCTTTCGCGGGGCCTGCGCACCGACGGTCTGGGCACGCTTATTGGCGGCATTTTCAACACCTTCCCCTACACCAGCTTCTCGCAGAACGTGGGTCTGGTGGCCGTCACCGGCGTCAAGAGCCGCTTTGTCTGCGTGGCCGGCGGCCTGATCCTGATCGCCCTGGGCCTGCTGCCCAAGATGGCGGCGCTGGTCGAGTCGCTGCCCACCGTGGTGCTGGGCGGTGCGGGCCTGGTGATGTTCGGCATGGTGGCCGCCACCGGCATCCGCATTCTGGGCGGCGTGGACTTCAAGAACAACCGCTACAACGCCCTGATCGTTGCCATTTCGATCGGCGTTGGCATGATCCCGCTGATCGCCCCCAACTTCAAACAGTGGATGCCGCACGGCCTGCACCCGCTGATCGAGTCGGGCATCCTGCTGGCTTCGCTCAGCTCGGTGCTGCTCAACCTGTTCTTCAACGGCGCCAGCAGCGACAGCCGCGACGCCATCGAAGCCGCCAAACAGGCCGAAGCGCACTGACCGACGTGCACCGGCCAAGGCCAACCCTTACCGGGTTGGCCTTTTGCTTTTTGTGGTGGTAATCCACATGCGGGCAGCCCTTGCAAATGGGTTACCCTAGAACCGTTGACACCTGCGAGACACCATCCTCATGAGCCAGAAACTTTCCCCCGCTGAAGAAGCCCTGCGCGACGCTGCCCGTGACTACCACCGCCTGCCCACGCGCGGCAAGATTTCGGTCAACCCGACCAAGCCCATGTCCAACCAGCGCGACCTGTCGCTGGCTTACTCCCCCGGTGTCGCCTACCCCTGCCTGGACATCGCCGCCGACCCCAGCAAGGCGTACGACTACACCAGCCGTGGCAACCTGGTGGCCGTGATCACCAACGGTACCGCCGTGCTGGGCCTGGGCGACATCGGCCCGCTGGCTGGCAAGCCCGTCATGGAGGGCAAGGGCGGCCTGTTCAAGAAATTCGCCGGCATCGATGTGTTCGACATCGAACTCGACGAGCGTGATCCCGACAAGCTGGTCGAGATCATTGCGGCCATGGAACCCACGCTGGGCGGCATCAACCTGGAGGACATCAAGGCGCCCGAGTGCTTCTACATCGAGAAGAAGCTGCGCGAGCGCATGAACATCCCGGTCTTCCACGACGACCAGCACGGCACCGCCATCATCTCGGCCGCAGCCTTGGTCAACGGGCTCGAGCTGGTGGGCAAGGACATTGGCACCGTCAAGGTGGCCGTTTCGGGCGCAGGCGCCGCTGCCATCGCCTGCCTCGATGTGTTCGTCGGTCTGGGTGTGAACCCCAGGAACGTGTTTGTGTGCGACTCCAAGGGCGTGATCTACGAAGGTCGTCCCGGTGGCTACGACGAATCGAAGGCCCGTTACGCACAACAGATCGATGCCCGCACGCTGGCCGATGCCGTGAACGGCGCCGACGTGTTCCTGGGCTGCTCGGCCCCCGGCGTGCTGACCGGCGACATGGTCAAGACCATGGCCGACAAGCCCATCATCCTCGCGCTGGCCAACCCCGAGCCGGAAATCCGGCCTGAAGTGGCCAAGGCCGCGCGGCCGGACTGCATCATCGCCACCGGCCGTTCGGACTATCCTAATCAGGTCAACAACGTCCTGTGCTTCCCCTACATCTTCCGTGGCGCGCTCGACTGCGGCGCCACCAAGATCACCGAAGAAATGAAGTTGGCCTGTGTGCGCCAGATCGCCGACCTGGCCAAGGCAGACATCAGCGAGGAAGTGGCCAGCGCCTACGCCGGTCAGGAACTGACCTTTGGTGCCGACTACCTGATCCCCAAGCCATTTGACTCGCGCCTGATCCTGCGCATCGCGCCCGCCGTGGCCAAGGCGGCGGCCGAGTCGGGTGTGGCCACCCGCGCCATCACCGACATGGACGCCTACCGCCAGCAGCTGCAGAACTTCGTGACGCAGACCGGCATCCTGATGCGCCCGATCTTCAATGCCGCCAAGGCCGTGCCGCAGGGCCTCAAGCGCGTGGCCTACGCCGACGGCGAGGACGAGCGCGCGCTGCGCGCCGCCCAGATGGCCATCGACGAAAAAATCGCCCACCCGATCCTGATCGGCCGCCCCGCCGTGATCGCCGCCCGCATCGAAAAAGCCGGCCTGCGCATGCGTCTGGGCGCGGACGTGGAAAACGTCAACCCCGAAGACGATCCGCGCTACCGCCAGTACTGGGAGCACTACCACCAGCTCATGAAGCGCAACGGCGCCACACCCGCCGTGGCCAAGGCCGCCGTGCGCCGCTCCAACACCATCATCGGCTCGCTGATGGTCTCGCTCAAGGACGCCGACGCCATGATCTGCGGCCTGGCCGGCAGCTACATGACGCACCTGGAGCGCATCGACTCGATCCTGGGCCGCCGTGCCGGCGCCGACAACTACGCCGCGCTCAACGCCCTGATGACACCGCGTGGCCCGCTCTTCATCACCGACACTTATGTGAACGAAGACCCCAGCGCCGAGCAACTGGCCGAAATCGCCGCCATGGCCGCCGCCGAGATCCAGCGCTTTGGCATTGTGCCCAAGGTGGCCTTCCTCTCGCATTCGAGCTACGGCTCGTC
>JAYRQF010000110.1:0-6105 GCA_041910735.1 Limnohabitans sp. | reverse complement strand
GCTTGCTGGACGGGCGTTAGGGCCCGATTTCACCCAAAAATCGCTGCACTCCACGCAACCAATCCACGCCCCCTGTGCGCTCCCCTGTCCTCAGTTCTGAGGACATACAAACCGTTGCAATTCCGGTAGCTTCAGCCCGCCGGGTTGACTGGCGCATACATAACAACGCGAGGGGAAGCGCACCATGATTGACAAGACCACTGCCGGGGCATCAACGCCCCCACGGCACCGCGCGGGCCGCGTGCCAGCGCGCGTCCGACATGCCCAGAGCCTCGTGCGCACCTTCGCTCTGAGCGCCGCCCTGGTGCTGAGCGCCTGCGGCGGTGGCGGTGGCGAGGACGCTTCGCCCCCCGCGGGCACGCCCACCTTCCGCGTGGGGGGCCTGCTCGCCGGCCTGGGCGCGGGCAAGACCGTGGTCATTGCCGATGCCAGCGGGCCCAGCGCCGCCGTATCCGCCAACGGCAGCTACAGCCTGCAGCTGCCCGCCGGCACGGCCTACAGCCTGCGCATTGCCGCCCAGCCCGTGGGCCAGACCTGCACCATCGCCAATGGCAGCGGCACCGTGACCGCCGATGTGAACAACGTGAGCGTGGCCTGCCTGGACAACGAGGTGCCGCCCAGTGCCCGCACCCTGGGCGGCAGCGTGGCGGGCCTTGCCGCAGGCAAGGCCCTGGTGCTGCAACTAAGCGCTGGGGGGAATACGCAAGAGGCCCGCGTGACCGCCGACGGCCCTTTCACGTTCGCCCAGCCCGTCACCGGGCCCTACAGCATCTCTGTGCTGAGCCAGCCGCAGAACCAGACCTGCACCGTCACCGGGGGCCAAGGCACCGTCGATGCCAGTGCCGCCCTGCCCCCCATCACCGTGGTCTGCGCGGCCGCCGCCTACCGGCTCTCGGGCACCGTCAGCGGCAACATCGGCGTGGTGGCGTTGCGCAACAGCGCCAATGGGGACACCGTGACCGTGGTGGACAACGGCGCCTTCCGCTTTGCCCAGCCCGTGCTGGCAGGCATGGGTTACGCCGTCAGCGTGTTCGACAGCAGTGCGGGGCAAAGCTGCAGCGTCAGCGGCGGCACGGGTGTCGCCACGGCCGATGTCACGCAGATTGCTGTTGTCTGCGTGGTGGATGCACCGCCACCACCACCGGTGGTGGTGGTTCCGGGCATCCCTGTGCTGACGCTGGCCTATGACGTCAAGACCTTCAAGCTCAGCTGGGGCGCCATTGCGCCCCCCGCCGGTGGCGGCGCCATCACCTACCGCGTAACGGAAGACCCTGACGGCCCAGGCCCGGCCGCAGCCACGCAGATTGCCACGGGCCTCACCGGCACCAGCTACGACCGGGTGGTGCCAGGCCTGCTGCACACGCGGCTGAACGCCACCTACCGTGTGCAGGCGTGCAACAGTGCGGGGTGCAGCGCGTTGTCAGCGGCGCAGGCGGTGGATCTGACGCGGGCCATCGGGTACTTCAAGGCGAGCAATACAGGGGCGGGCGACCTCTTTGGCTACAGCATCGCCCTGTCGGGCGACGGCAACACCCTGGCGGTGGGGGCGTTCAGGGAAGACAGCAACGCTACCGGCATCAACGCTGACCAAGCGGACAACTCTGCTCTCAGCGCGGGTGCCGTCTACGTATACACCCGCAGCGGCAGCATCTGGAGCCAGCAAGCCTATGTGAAGGCCAGCAATACCGATGTGAATGACTTTTTTGGCACCAGCGTCGCCCTATCGGGCGATGGCAACACTTTGGCGGTCGGTGCGAACGGGGAAGACAGCAATGCCACCGGTATCAACGGTGATCAGTCGAACAATGCGGCCGACGGTGCCGGTGCCGTCTATGTGTTCACCCGCAGCGGCAGCACCTGGGGCCAGCAGGCCTATGTGAAGGCCAGCAATACCAGCACCGATAACCTTTTTGGGACCAGCGTGACCCTTTCGAGCGACGGCAACACCCTGGCAGTGGGTGCGCTACGGGAATCCTCCAATGCCGGTGCGGTGTATGTGTTCACCCGCAGTAGCAGCACCTGGAGTCAGCAGGCCTATGTGAAGGCCGGCAACACCGAGGCTAACGATCAGTTTGGCACCAGCGTGGCGCTTTCCAGTGATGGCAACACCCTTGCGGTGGGGGCACCCAGGGAAGACAGCAGCGCCACCGGCATCAACGGTAACCAGGCGGACAACTCGGCCAGCGAAGCAGGTGCTGTGTATGTGTTCGTCCGCACTGGCAGCACGTGGAACCAGCAGGCCTACGTGAAGGCGAGCAACACCCAGGCTGACGATCAGTTTGGCACCAGCGTGGCGCTTTCGAGTGATGGCAACACCTTGGCAGTAGGCGCCGATCGCGAAGACAGCAATGCCACGGGCATCAATGGCAGCGAGGTGGACAACTCTGCCAGCGAGGCGGGGGCTGTGTATGTGTTCACCCGCAGCGGCAGCACCTGGAGCCAGCAGGCCTACGTGAAGGCAAGCAACACCAAAGCAGGTGACGCCTTTGGGCGGAGAGTGGCCCTGTCGGGCGACGGCAACACCCTGGCGGTAGGGGCGGAGGATGAAAAAAGCAACGCCACCGGCCTCAACGGTGACCAGTCAGACAACACCGCCAGCAGTGCGGGTGCCGTCTATGTGTTCACCCGCAGCGGCAACACCTGGAGCCAGCAGGCCTATGTGAAGGCCAGCAATACCACTACGAATGACCTTTTAGGCACCAGCGTAGCCCTGTCTGGGAACGGGAACACTCTGGCGGTGGGGGCGCAAGGGGAAGACAGCAATGCCACCGGCATCAATGGTGACCCGACGGACAATTCCGCCAACAGTGCGGGTGCGGTGTATGTGTACTGACGCCTTGACAACCCTGGCCGACGGCAGCCGTACCAGTGCCACACGCGCGTGCCGCTGGGTAGCGTGCCATGGTGCTGGGCAATATTTTTAAGCCCAATCCATTTCAAGCGCTTGCACAGAAAGCGCCAAAAGCTACCAAAACAATAGCTAATTAATTCACTGCCCGCTCCAGCGGCAACCACAGACGGAATTCGCCCCCACCCGCCCACGCCGCCCATTGGCAATGGCCGCCCAGGGCCTGGGTACGGTGGCGCACGTTGGCCAGCCCCTGGCCAGCCGGTGTGGCAGAGGGCGCACCGGCGGTGGGCACAAAGGCGTGGCCGTTGTCGCGGATGCGCACCACCACGCCGCCCTCGTTCGCATTCCCGGGCCGAACCTCGGTCGCCAGGTCGATGGCGGTGGCCTGGCTGTGCTTGAGCAGGTTGGTGAGCACCTCTTGCAGGATGCGCAGCACGTGCAGGGCAGCCTGGGGGTCCAGCCACGGCAGCGGTGGCAGATCCTGCACGCTCCAGGTGAGCGTGATGCCCGCAGCCTTGAGCCGGGGCGCCAGGCGAAAACGCAGGGCGGCCAGCATGGCCAGCAGGTCCGCGTCGGCGGGGCTGAGCGAGTCGATGGCGAGCTTGAGGTCGTCGATGCAGTCCTTGAGCACCAGGGCCGTGTCAGCCGTGCTGGCCTGGCCGTGCTCGACCATGCGCAGTGCGCTCATGAGCGATGAGCCGATGCCGTCGTGCATGTCCTGCATCAGGCGCTGGCGCTCGGCGGCCAGGGTTTGCTGGCGCTCCAGAACGCGCAGTTGCTCATGGCTGGCCGTCAGCTCGCGCTCGCGCGCGGCAAGGCGGCTCTCCAGCCCCGCGTTGACAACCTCCACCGCATGGATGGCGCCCAGGTAGCGGCGGTAGACGATGGCCAGGAAAATGGCGAACAGGCCGATGGACAGGTAGGGCGCGAGGTACACACGCTCGATGTCGATGCGGTAGTTCTGCAGCAGAAGATCGTGCACGGCTGCGGGTATGTTGAGCGAGAACCAGGCAAACAGCACCATCCCTTCGCCCGAGCGGGCCTGCCAGGAGGCCCACAGACCGGACACTGCCACCACGGCCGTGAGCGCGGTGAGAACGATGTAAACCGCCGGCAGGATGGCATGGACATGCGGCAACAGAAGGGGCACCGGCAAGGTAAGTACCGCACACAGCACCACCAGCGCCGCAATGCCCCATGCCAGGCGGGGCATGCGCTTGCGGTGCACACGCAAGGCGAACGCGAAGATGGACACCATGGACCAGCCCAGCGCATTGACGCTGACCCAGCCAAACCAGTCGTCCGGCACGGGCGGTGGGTGGTCGTCCACCACATAGTGCAGGTTGCGCAACACGCAGGTGACGGATACGGCGAAGAAAAGCAGGTAGATGGGCTCACGGCGGCGCACCAGCCCTACGGCCAGTGAGAACAGCCCGATGACCAGAAAGGCTGCGCCCGTCTGGCTGATGAGGTCGTTCTGCACAAAGCTGCGCAGGTTATAGCGCCACAGCAGCGCCTGCTCGGTGCCCACCCAGGCGCTGGAGACTGCCCCGCCCACGCCTTGCTGGCTGGCCATGCGCACCCAGACCGTGTGAGGCGCCGCGCTGCTGCCGCCCGCGCCGGCGGCCAGGGGCAGCCACAGGGGCCGGTTGAAGCTGTTCCACACGCGGCTGCCCCGGCTGCGGTAGACCATGCGCCCGTCCACATACACCGCCATGACGCCGATGGTCTGCCAGCGCGGCAGGTAGAGAAACAGGTCTTGCGCGGGCAGGCCGGCCGACAGTGTGAGCCGGTACCAGGCCACTTCGGGCGGGGCCCGCAGCGACGCGCTGCCTTCCGCCAGGCTGCGTGCGCGGGCGTGGGGCAGGGGTACCTGGGCCCAGCCTGCCATGTCGTGTACGGCTGGCGGCAGTTCGGGCGGAGGCTCCCAGCCGGCGCCGGGCTCGGCGCGAAAAAGCGCCTGCTCGATGTGGATGGCGCCACCGTCCCGGGCTCCGCCGCCGCAGGCTGAAAGCCAGGCCAGCAACAGCAGCCAGGCCACGCACCGGCTAATCCGCCAGCAGGCCCTGTTTGTAGGCAGCATGGATGGCTTCGGCGCGCGTGTTCACCTGGAGCTTGGCGTAGATGCGCCGCACAAAGGTGAGCACGGTGGTTCTGGAGATTCCCATGGAGCGAGCGGTTTCTTCGGTGGTGAAGCCCTTGCTCACGTGGCGCAGCACCTCCTGTTCGCGCGCAGACAGGGTGGCAGGCGGGGCGCCCGCAGGCGCCAGGCTGGCGGCGGCGCGCGCCAGGATCTTGCGCGCCACCATGGGACTGATGGGGCTGCCGCCCGCGTGGAGGCTCCGGATTTCCTCGGCCAGCTCGGCGGCGCTCACGTCCTTGAGCAGGTAGCCCATGGCCCCGGCTTCGATGGAGCGCAGCACATGGTCCTCGTCGCCAAAGATGGTGCTGACAAGGATGCTGCAGTCAGGCCACTGCACGCGCGCGGCGCGGATCACATCCAGGCCCGAGCCGTCGGGCAAGCCCAGGTCCACCAGCAGCACATCCATGGGCGCCGTGGACAGGCGGTCCAGCGCCTCGGCGCGGCTGGCGGCCACCATGGCCAGCACCAGGTCGGGCTGCGCATGGATCATGGCCACGAAGGTATCGCGGCTGGCGGCATCGTCTTCGACCACCCCTACACGCAGCGTGGATGGGGGCGGGCTGGGCGTGAGCATGGGCGCGATTATCGCCACGCTGTCAGCCCTCCGCGTTGGCCTCGGCCTCAAGACTCTTCACCAGCACCGCCGCCTGCGTGCGGCTGTAGCACCCCAGCTTTTTGAGGATGGCCGTCACATGCACCTTGACGGTGTTTTCCGCCAATCCCAACGTGGCAGCAATCTGCTTGTTGAGCAGCCCATCGGCCAGGCACAGCAGCACGCGGAACTGCTGGGGCGTGAGCTGCGCGAGCTTGGCGGCCAGCTCGGCGTCGGCCTCGGAGCGCTCGGCCGCCATGGGCGGGAACCAGCTGCCGCCGTCGAGCACGGCCCGGATGGCATCGCCCATGGCGTCGGCGGGTGCGGACTTGGGGATGAAGCCGGCCGCGCCGAACTGCTGGGCGCGGCGGATGACGCGCGGGTGGTCGTTGGACGAGATGATGACCACGGGCAGCTCGGGGTATTCGCCGCGCACATGCAGCAAGGCCGAAAAGCCGCGCGTACCGGGCATGCTCAGATCCAGCAACACCAGCTCCACCTCCGGGTTTTCCTGCAAGG
>JAYRQF010000109.1:0-9446 GCA_041910735.1 Limnohabitans sp. | reverse complement strand
CGCCCCAGCCCAGAAAGCCGGGCAAGACCGAAGCCAGCACCACGCCCACCAGGCCTGCCCCTTCGCGCCAGGCCACGATGCGGGCGCGCTGCACTTCGTCACCGCCCAGCCGCGCCCCCCAGGACTGGTGGGTGATGGCCAGCAGGCTGAAGGCCAGGCAGCTCAACATGAGCATCGCCAGCAAGGCCAGAGGATCGCCCGGCCGGGGCCAGGGTGGGAAAAACAGCAGAGCCATGCCCAGCACCAGCAGCACGGCCGCGATCGCCCCTGCGACCAGCACATGGCGCGGTGAGCGTGCGTACAGCCTGTCCCCCAGCCGACCCAGCCAGGGGTCGGTCACGGCGTCCAACAGCCGTGCCAGCAGGAGCACCCCGCCCAGCGTAGCCAGTGACAGGCCATAGCGGCTGGCATACAAATTGGGCAGGTGGACATACAGTGGCAAGGCCACAAAGGCCAGCGGCAGGCCGAGCAGGCCGTAACCAAACCCGGCACGCGGGCTGTGCTGCAGGCCGGCTGCCTGGCCTGTGCGGTGTGCAGGGTGGATGCCGGGGCTCATCGCTGCGGGCCGGCATCAGCCTGTCCCAGCAGGGCCAGACGCATCTCGGGTTCCGATGTGGTGGGGGCCAGCCAGATGCCGAAGAACCGTCGCGCAAACAGGGCGTCCGCCATCTGGCCTGCCAGGCGTCCGTTGTGCCAAAAGCGCACGCCCTGGCCCGGCAGCAGCTGCCCGCTGATGCGGTCACCGGCTTTGACGTCGGGAAAAATCTGCTGCATTTCGGTCAACCAGCGCTGGGCCTGAGCCTGGGGGATCTCGCCTGCACGCCGCATTTCCTGCAGCGAGCGTTCGGCGATGGCCTTGCCCTTGAGGTCCCTCAGGTATTCGATTTCCAGCACCAGAGGCTGTTCGTTCGCCTGACTGTCACGGAATTCGGGCAGGGTCCAGAGCCTGGCGTGGTAGACGCGCAGACCGAAGTACCGCAGCGTGGCCTCGCCTTGCAGGCGACTGCCGGGCAGCTGGGGGTGGGCCAGCGCCTGAGCTGCCGACAGCAGCCATGCCAGCGCCAGCAGTCGTGCAGGCTCAACGCGCCAGCGTGTACTGCACCACATCGATGTCTCCGGCGTCGAAGCCGGCCTCGCAGTAGGCCAGGTAGAACTCCCAGATGCGGATGAAGCGCTCGTCAAAGCCCAGCGCCAGCACCTCGTCCTTGCGGGCCATGAAATCGCTGCGCCAGCGGCGGCAGGTCTCGGCGTAATCGCGGCCAAAGGGCAGCTCGTCAACCACTTTCAGGCCGGCAGCTTCGGCCTCGCGGCGGAATTCAGAAGGGCAGGGCAGGCAGCCACCCGGGAAGATGTATTGCTGGATGAAATCGGTCGAGCGGATGTAGCGGTCAAACAGACCGTCCTGAATCACGATGCTCTGGATGCAGGCACGCGCGCCGGGTTTGAGCAGCCGGGCCACGCTCTGGAAATAGGTGGGCCAGTATTCGCGACCGACCGCCTCGATCATCTCGATCGAGCAGATGGCGTCGTAAGGTCCGTCCGCGATGTCACGGTAGTCCTGCAGCCGCAGATCGGCCTTGTCGGCCAGACCCTGTGCGGCCAGCCGTTGCTGCGCCCAGGCCAGCTGTTCGGTGGAGAGCGTGACGCCGGTCAGATGCGCGCCGAATTCCTGAGTGGCTTTCTCGGCCAGCGCGCCCCAGCCGCAGCCGATTTCGAGCACGCGGTGGCCGCGTCGCACGCCCGCCATGTGCAGCGCGCGGCGCACCTTGGCGTCCTGTGCCTGGCGCATGTCCCGGGTCTGGTCGCCATTGAACAGGGCGGAGGAGTAGTTCATCGTGCCGTCCAGCCAGAGGCGGTAGAAGGCATTGCCCAGGTCGTAATGGGCATGGATGTTCTTGCGGCTGTTGGCCCTGGTGTTGCGGTTGAGCAGATGGCGCAGGCGGTACATCAGCCTGCCAGCCCAGGAACCGTGGATCACATCGTCGAGTGCCTTGCGGTTGGCCAGCAGCAGGCCCAGCAGGGGCGCCAGCTGAGGTGTGGTCCAGTCGCCTGCGATGTAGCTTTCGGCAAAACCAATATCACCCGACTTGAGCGCGGCACCCAAGGGTTTCCAGTTGTGCAGGTGAACGCTGACATGCGGACCCTGACCGTCACCCACGGTCTGCACGCTGCCGTCGGGCAGGTGCAGGGTAAGTGCGCCATGGCGCAACTGTTGCAGCAGGCGAAAAACGGTGCGGGCAGCAGCAGGTGCACGTTCGGGCAGCTGCAGGGGGGTCTGGACGGTGGCGGTCAGGCTGTTCATGTGGGTCTCGCTGGCGGGTCACGAACGGGTGACAAATTGCCCGGGGGCAGGTGGTTTTCTGAAAAAGCGCACGCGCTTGAGCCAAAGCTGCAGCGCCTGCCAGTGGATACGGGCCATGACCATCAGCGTCATGGCAGGGTAGTGCCAGAGTGCACGGTGCAGCGCGGCCGGTGTCACAGGCTCCAGGGTGCCGCTCACGCTGGTGTTGATCAGTGGGCCTTCAGAATCGTCGTGGTCGACACGCACCACGGTGCGCTCCAGGCCGTCGCGCGTCGTGCGCATGAAGCGAAAGCGGTAGCGGCCTTCCACACGGCAGAAGGGCGAGACATGGAAGCATTTCTCGGCCAGCTGCTCGCAGCCGTAGCGCGGCGCATCCAGCAGATAGCAGTGGCGTTCGCCAAAAGTGTTGTTGACCTCGGCTACGATCGCGCGCAGGCTCCCGTTGGCCCGATGGCAGTACCAGAAGCTGACGGGCTTGAAGGTGTAGCCCAGCATGCGAGGGTAGGTGTGCAGCCAGATTTCACCGTCGGCGTCCCGGATGCCTTCGCGTTTCAGCATCTCGCGCATCCAGCCCAGCGCACCGCCGCTTTCGGGCCCGCGACCATCTCCGTGGTCGCAGTCGAAAAAGCTGATGGCCCCCCGGCGGTTGACCGCCAGACTGCCCCTGGCCTGTGGGTCGCCCAGCCGGTGCATGGGCAGCATGAGAAAGAAGGTCGGGTAGGCAAAGGCATGCCGTCGCGGTCGCAGGCGCGTGTGACGCACCTGGCCGAAAGCGATCCGGGCGACGGCGGGTGTGCTCATGCGGCGGCCTTGCGCAGTTCGGTGGTACGGGACAGCAACGCCTGCGCAGCCGCGTAGCCGGACTTGAGCCCATCTTCGTGGAAGCCGTAGCCTGTCCAGGCACCGCAATACCAGGTGTGTTGCTCCCCCTGCAGTTCAGGCACACGTTTTTGAGCCTCGATGGCCGCCATGTCGAATACCGGGTGGCTGTATTCGAATTCGGCCAGCACCAGGCCAGGCGCAATCGGGCGCACCGGGTTGAGCGATTCGATGACGGGCTGATCGAAAGGCATGGGTTGGAGTTTGCCCAGCAGGTAGTGCAGGCACACGCGGCTGGATTCCTTTTGGTTGTCGGCTGCACGCTCGTAGTTCCAGGCGGCCCAGGCGGCTTCGCTTTGCGGCAGCACCGAGGTGTCGGTGTGCAAAACGGCCCGGTTGGGCTGGTAGCGGATGGCACCCAGCACCTGGACTTCGGTCTGTGTGGGCTGGCGCAGCATGGCCAGGGACTGGTCGGAGTGGGTGGCGAGCACCACGTGGTCAAAGCGTTCCGCGCCCAGGTCGGTGCGCAAGGTGACGCCCGCCGCGTCACGATCGATCTGTCGAACGGGGGTGTTCAGTCTGGCATCGTCAAGACTGGCCACGATTTTCTCGACATAGTGACGCGCACCCCCCACCACGGTGTGCCACTGTGGTCGGTTGTTCACCTGCAGCAGGCCGTGGTTGTGGCAGAAACGGATCATGGTGGCCACCGGGAATTGCAGCATCTGGTCCGTCGGGCAACTCCAGATGCATCCCAACATGGGCAGGAAGTACCAGTCGCGGAAGGCTGCGCCGAAACGGTGCCGCTGCAGGAAGGCCTGCAGTGGCTCGGTCAGCTCGGAATCCTTGCCCTGCAGCGCCAGCCGCGTGCACAGACGGTTGAAACGCAGCAGATCTGCCAGCATCCCGAGAAAACGTGGGCTGGCCAGATTGCGTTTTTGTGCGAACACCGTTGCCAGGCTGCTGCCGCTCCATTCGAGCGGTTTCTGGCCACGCGCACCGGGAACCTGCACCGAAAACGACATGTCTGAAGGAGCCGTGATCACATCGAGCTCCTGAAGCAGGCCAATCAGCTGCGGGTAGGTGCGCTCGTTGAAAACCAGAAAACCGGTGTCTACGCCCTAGGTCCTGGCACCTTCGGGCGTCGGCAAGGTGATGTCCACCGTGTGGGTGTGGCCGCCGAAGTAATTGCCAGCCTCAAACAAGGTGACTTGCGCATGCGGGCGCAAACGGTGGGCGGCGGCCAGCCCGGAAATGCCCGATCCCACAACTGCGACTTTCATGACGTTTCCTTTTTGTCCTGGACAAATTCATTGTATGCTGAAGCTGGAAAACTGTCCAAACACACGAAAATATCTTGCACAAGACTGGAAATCACATGCAACCGGATTCACATGACCATGCCAGCCAGCGACCCGGAAGGTGATTTGCCCATGACAGAAAAGACCTGGTCAATTGCCGAAGTCGAGCGGGAAACCGGGCTTGGCAAAGACACTTTGCGTGTCTGGGAGCGACGGTACGGTTTTCCGCTGCCCTTACGGGACAAGCAGGGAGAGCGCGCCTACCCCTACGGGCAGGTGCAGCGCCTGAGGCTGCTCAGGCAACTGCTAGATGCCGGACACCGGCCTGGCAAAGTCGTGTCATTGCCTCTGGCGCAGTTGCAAAGTCTGTTGCAGGACATCAGGGAGAGGGCGGTCGATCACCACAACCCAGGCGCCACTGTTTCAACAACGGAGCTTGAGGACGGGGACGTCTGGGTGCGTTGGCTGGTCGCCGATCAGACCGACCTGATGCGCCAGGCCCTGCAGCAGCAGATCCTGCGCAATGGTTTGGGGCATGTGGTGGACCGTTTGGTCGCGCCACTGTGCGCTCTGGTGGGGCGGGCGTGGATGCAGGGCCAGATTTCGGTGTACCAGGAGCACCTGTTCACCGAGACCCTGCAATCGGTCCTGCGTGAGGCGATTGCGTCGGTTGACGCCAGCGGGCAGTCTTTGCAGCGCTGCCCCCGCGTTCTGCTGACCACCACACCCGGCGAACAGCACGGCCTTGGCCTGCTGATGGCCGAGTGTCACTTTGCGCTGGAGTCCTGCGTGCGCTTTGTGCTGGGCACATCCACCCCCATTGCCGACATCGTGCTGGCAGCCCGGCAGCTGCGCATTGACGTGTTGGCGCTGAGCTTCAGTGCCTATGCTTCACGCCGTGACGTGCTCGAAAACCTCCGCCAACTGCTTGACCAGTTGCCTGACGGCACCGAGGTCTGGGTTGGCGGTGCCGCCGCCTCTGCCCACAGCCGCGCGCTTCCTGAAGGTGTGGTTCTGATGCGCCGGCCCGGCGAAGTCTCGCAGCAGGTGGATGCCTGGCGGCAGCGGCAAACCGGGCCTGTCTGAGGGCGCTGGCACGGCTTGTGCTGTAAACAGGTACAATACAGAAGTTGCAGTCATTTGCTTACCTTCGCTGCAGCAAGGTCTGATCAGGGCAGCGGTACCCCAACACCGCACACCTCCACCACCGTTTAACCACCGCATCACGCTGCGGGTTGTCTCTGGTGGTCACACTTTTCGATTTGGCAAGCTCCACACCGTCGGACTTTGCGCCGTCGTACAGGCCCACACCTTGGCTGCAGCAAGCGGCAGGCGTGCGCCGGGCCATCCCGGCCCGAACTTTTTATATATTTGATGTCATCTGCTTTTGCACCATTTGCCATTGGCAAATTCCTCTTCACCCCCCTGTCGCGCAGCGTCAGGAGCGGCCATTTCACGGCCGCGCTGTCGATCCGCCGGGGGCAGGGCTCCCAGACGCACGACAGCGTCTACACCTTCATTCCGGATTTCGCCGACCGCGACAGCGCGCTGGCCTATGCTGCCCGACAAGGGCGCGACTGGCTTAGGCAGACGGCTGCAGCGGCCTGATTCAACCCATTCAACAAAGGAAACCCCATGGCCAAGGAAGAACTTATTGAGATGCAGGGCAAAGTGGACGAAGTCCTTCCCGACCTGCGTTACCGCGTGACGCTGGAAAACGGTCACCAGTTGGTGGCCTACACCGGTGGCAAGATGCGCAAGCACAGCATCCGCATCCTTGCGGGTGACAAGGTCACGCTGGAGATGTCGCCCTACGACCTGAGCAAGGGCCGCATCACCTTCCGCCACATTGAAAACCGCATGCCCCGCGTGGGCGGCGCACCGGCCTTCAAGGGCAAGCGCTGACCGGTTTTCGGCTTTTTTCCCGTGCCCGATTGGCGGGCGCATTTTCTGAAAGGCTCACCATGAGCAACAAACTGTATGTCGGCAACCTCTCCTATTCGGTGCGCGACGGCGATCTTGAACAACATTTTTCGGCCTACGGCAACGTCCAGTCGGCCAAAGTCATGATGGAGCGCGACACCGGTCGCTCCAAGGGTTTCGGCTTTGTCGAAATGGGCAGCGCCGAAGAAGCGCAGGCCGCCATTGAAGGCCTGCATGGCACCAACATGGGCGGCCGTGACCTGACCGTCAACATCGCCCGCCCGATGGAAGCCCGCCCCCCGCGCAGCGGTGGTTTTGGCGGTGGCTTTGGTGGCGGTGGTCGCCGTTACTGATCCTTCGCGATCCGGGGCAGCGCAGCTGCCCTTTTTTTGAGCACGCCGCGGCGCACCAGCACTCGTGCGGCTCGCGGCGTTTGTCCATGGGCTTATCCACAGAGTTGGGCACGGGCGCTGGGGACAGTTGCACAGTTGCGCTGGGCGGTTCTCATGATGCGGGGGCTGTCTGCATTGGCGGGCAATCAGATATTGAGCTTACTCGATGCTGACATTTTGGTCTGTGAATTTCATATTTTTAATCAATTTTGATATTTGTAAATTATGTGAGTTGCCGCACATAAATCATTTGGACAAGCGCCTAAATTGTTTTCAGGCATGGTTGCAGATACCTGAAAACACGAATGAATCCACGCATCAATGCTTTGCTGGAAGGATTGCCGGCAACTGAGTACGAGCGGCTGACAGCACACATGGAGCTGGTGTCGCTGTCCAAAGGCACCGACCTGTTTCTGATGGGACAGATTCCGGCTTATGTGCATTACCCGGTCGGGGCGCTGATCTCGATGATGAAAGACATGCCCGACGGTTTCAGCGTTGAAACCTACATGCTTGGCAAGGTTGGCCTGATTGGGGTGGGGGCCATGGACGGCCCCAGTCCCTACCGGGCCAATGTCCGGCACTCGGGTCTGGCCTACCGCATTCCCCTTGCCGTGTTCAAAAGCCTGTTGCCACATTGCCCGGCGCATGCCCAGGCGATATCAAATCACATGCGCCGCATGGTCATGCAACTGTCGCAGGCTGTGGTTTGCGGCAAACGCCACTCGGTTGAACAACAGCTGATCCGCTGGATGCTGGTCTCGCTGGACCGGACTCTTGAGCCGGTGATCGAGATGACGCATCAGGAGATTGCGGAGCGCATCGGTTTCCGGCGCGAAGCCATCACCCTTGCGCTGGGCAGGCTCACGGTGCTCGATTACATTGAATCACGTCGCGGCGCGATCGAAGTCACCTGCCGCGAAGGGCTGGAATCCCTCGTCTGCGACTGCTACTGGATCGGGCAGGAAAAAATCCGGCCGGATTTCAGCCAGATGGAAAAGGTGTTCATGTACGGCAGCAACAGCTGAACCGGCACATCAGGCCAGCGGATCACCGGTGGCGTAAAAGTGCCCGCCAGCCACATGGTGCAGGCTGCGCAAACCCGGTGGGGCGATCTCGAAGTGCCAGCGGCCTTGGCTGAAGACACGCTCATCCGCCCAGGCGCCAAGCACTTCGGCCAGGATCAGGTCATGTGGGCCCGCCACATGCTGCGTGGCCGGCAACACACGGCATTCCAGTTGCGCGGTGCAACCCTCGACCAGTGGCGCACCGGTCAGCGGTGCGGGGTGGGTGTCAATGCCGCAGCGCGCGAGTTTGTCGGTGTGTTCCTTGCCGCTCAGGGTACCGGCGGCCACCACCAGATCGCGCTGCGCCACGCTGGGCACGTTGACGCTGAGCACGCCCGAAGCCTCGATCAGCTCGCGCGAGAGTGTGGACTTGTCGATGACCACTGCGATTTTGGGCGTGTCAAAGTCCAGCGGCATGGCCCAGGCCGCCGCCATCACATTGCTGCGGCCCGCGTGGCAGCTGCCCACCAGCACGGTAGGCCCGTGGTTGAGCAGGCGGTAAGCGTGCTTCAGTTCAACGGCTTGCATGCGCGGATCAGGCGATTTCGGCAATCAGCTCGATCTCGACGCAGGCACCCAGCGGGATCTGCGCCACACCAAAGGCGCTGCGGGCATGGGCGCCGGCTGCGCCAAACACCTGGCCGAGCAGCTCGCTGCAGCCGTTGGTCACCAGATGCTGTTCGGTGAAGTCACCGGTGGAATTGACCAGGCTCATGACTTTGACGATTCGCTTGACCTTGTTGAGGTCGCCCACGGCCGCGTGCAGCGTGCCCATGAGGTCAATCGCCACAGCGCGTGCGGCCTGCTGGCCTTCGGCTGTGCCCATGGTGTTGCCCAGTTGGCCGACCCAGGGCTTGCCGTCTTTTTTGGCGATGTGGCCGGACAGGAAGACCAGCTTGCCGGTCTGCACAAAAGGCACATAGGCCGCGGCTGGCACCGCCACCGGGGGCAGTTCGATGTTCAGGGATTTCAGGGTGTCGTAAACGCTCATGGTGTCTTTCGAAAAGGGCAGAAAAGAAGTGGGCTCCACTGTAATGCACGCCACACTGGCCCCGAAATTGCCTGTTCAGGTGCATGCCGCCCCGTTTTGCACCGCTCCTCGTTTCACTTGCACTTCCGTGGTGCTGCTTCCCGGTTTTGGGGCATGAGTCCCCCGTTCTGGAAGTCATTGGTCACCACGACAGGGACCTGGGCCCCAGCGAAGCCGCCAGCGAGGGGACGATCGAAGGGCAGCGGCTGAACAACCGGGCCCTGCAGCGTCCGGCCGAGGTGCTCGAACACATCCCCGGCATGGTGGTCACCCAGCATTCGGGCGACGGCAAGGCCAACCAGTATGTGCTGCGGGGCATGAACCTCGACCACGGCACCGACTTCGCGACCACGCTCAACGGTGTGCCGGTCAACCTGCCCACCCACGCGCATGGCCAGGGCTACAGCGACCTCAATATCCTGATCCCTGAACTGGTCAGCCGGGTGGACTACCGCAAAGGGCCTTATTTCGCTTCCGAAGGCGATTTCTCTTCGGCAGGTTCGGCCCACATCGTGTACCGAAGGCAGCTCGAGCGTCCACTGGCCGAAGTCACGGTGGGCCAGCGGGGTTACCGGCGAGGGCTGGTGGCGGGCTCGCACGCAGTCGGTGAGG
>JAYRQF010000108.1:0-7893 GCA_041910735.1 Limnohabitans sp. | reverse complement strand
GGTCAAGCGCCGCGGGGAACTGCTGGCCCTGCTGCTGGGCCTGGTGGAGCGCAACCCGCAGGCCGTGGCCGATGTGCTGCTGGACTGGACGGGCGACGGCAGCGGCGCCGACATCGATGCGCTCGAGGCCGAAATTGAAGCCTTTGTCGACCAGTACTACGGCGTGCCACTGGCGCAGCTCAGTCTGGGCGGCATGCTGGGGGACGTGACCGCCATCCTGCGCGCGCACCACCTGGCCCTGCCCAGCGATCTGGCGCTGCTGATCAAGGCCTTCATCACCCTTGAAGGCCTGGGCCGCGGCCTGGACCCGGACTTCCACATGGCCGAAGAGGCGCTGCCACTGCTGCGCAAGGTCATGCGCGCGCAGTACCGCCCCAAGGTGCTGGCCCAGCGCGCCTGGCGCAACGTGCGCCGCATGCTGGCCCTGGTGGAACAGTTGCCCCACGACATCTCGCGCCTGATGCGCAACGCGCGGCGCGGCAAGCTCAACATCCATCTGGACATCGCGCACCTGCGGCGCGTGGGCGACCAGCTCACACAGGCCGCCAACCGCATCTCGATGGCGCTGGTGATCGCGGCGCTCATTGTGGGCTCGTCGATCGTCATGACGGTCGAGGGTGGCCCCACGCTGTTTGGCCTGCCCGCCTTTGGTTTTCTGGGTTTTTGCGGCGCGGTGGTGGGCGGGCTGTGGCTGGTGCGTTCGATCCGGCGCAGCAACCATCACCGGGACAATGAATAGGCGTGGGCGGTGATCGTCCGCGCCGCCCTCGAGCGGCGACCTGTCGCACAGACGCTCACTTCCCTCTCCTGCAGCATGTCGGTTTGACCCAGCCTTCCGGGAGAAGTCAATGCCCATTCCCCCATCTGCCACCCTGCCGCAGCTCCATGGCGTGCAACACACCCTTTATCTGCCCACGGTCGTGCGCGCACAGGCGGCGGTGCTGTGCCCATGGCTGGACCCGCAGGACCGCTTGGCCAAAACGGTGCTTGCACGCATGGGCGAAGCTTTGCCGCAGCACCTGACTGACGCAACCACCGTCATCAACATCCTCTGGCGCACCCGGAAAATCCGGGAAATCGGACAGGACTTTTTCGAACGCTTTGCCCATGTGCAGGGCATCAACCTGGGCGCCGGACTGACCGACTATTTCCAGTGGCTGGACAACGGTCACAACCGCTGGCTGGATGTGGACTTGCCCGAGGTGGTCCGGCTTCGTCACCAACTCATGCCCGAAGCCGGCGCCCGCCACGAGATCCGCGCAGCCGATCTGCGCCTGCCTGGCTGGTGGCAACGGCTCGGCTTGCAGCGACACAACCACCGCAACCCTCTGCTGCTGATCGCCGAAGGACTGCTGATGTACCTGCAGCCCACCGAGGTGAAAGCTTTCCTGGAAGAAATCGCCACCCATGCGCCCGAAGGCAGCGAATTGATTTGCGACTTCATCTCACCACTGGGCATTGGTCAGGCCACCCCGGCCAATCACCAGCCCGGAGAGACCGTGACTTTCCGCTGGGGCGCACACAATGGGCAGGAAATCGCCAGCGTCCATCCCCGGCTGGAACTGCTGGACCAGCACAGCGTGGCCGAAGCATGGGGTTGGGGTGGCAGTTGGCTGGAAGCACTGTGCATTCCCCTGACAGGCGGCCCGATGTACGGGCTGGCCCATCTGAAAGTGTCGGACGACCTCTGAGCCGGTCAGCGCACCTGAAGACGTGAGATGTATTCCAGCAGCGACAGCACCCGCGCACGCACATACCCGTCTGCGTCGTAAGGCACATCGCCGTAATAACCGGCCGCATCGGTGCGGTACACCATGCCCCACACCGGCATGTCGCGGCTGCCGTGGGCAGCCACCGCGTCACCCATGATGCTCTGATAGAGGCGCTCCATGGGCAGGATGCCACCATTGCTGCGCGCCAGCTGCGTCAGGTCGGGCGGGCTGCGGCGCAACAAATCGGTGACCGGGCCGTTGCCCTTGCCGGTCACCCCGTGGCAACTGGCACAGCGTGTCTCGAATTCGCGCTTGCCCGGATCAGGGCGCGCGCCGGTCTGCGCCTGACTGGCGGCATGCAGACCCCAACCCAGCACCCCCAACACCAGCAGCTTGCACCAGCTTTTCTCCATGATGGTTCTCCTGTCCTTGTGAATGGATGGCACGGTGGCGACGCACGGCCACCCCCTGCGCAGGCAACTCTAGGCACCGGGTCTTGCCCGGTCAGTGCGCCAGACCACGCGGGGCCATCCGCGATAATGGATCCCATCTGAAGCACACCCCGCCACCATGGACACCCCCACCACCGCCAACGGCCTGCCCTGGACCCAGTCGCTGCACACCGGCGACAGCCGCATGGACGACACCCACCACGAGTTCGTGGAAATGCTCAACACCATCCTGGCCACGCCGCAGGACCAGCAACTGCCGCTGTACCGCCAGTTTCTGCTGCACACGGTGGAGCACTTCGCCCAGGAAGAGCGCTGGATGGTGGCCACCGGCTTCTCCGCCGAAAACTGCCACGCCGAACACCACGCCACGATTCTGGAGACCATGCGCGCGGTCGAATCGCATTACGAAGCCGGCGACACCGACATCATCACGCGCCTGGCCGAAGCCCTGGCCGAATGGTTCCCCGGCCACGCCGCCAGCATGGATGCCGGCCTGGCCATCCACATGAAAAACGTCGGCTTCGACTCTGTCACCGAAACCGTGGCCGACCCGTCCAAAATCCAGAGCGTGACGATGTCGGGCTGCGGCAGCGTCAGCTGCAGCCACTGACCCTCCCGCCATGGATGGCGCGCTGCCACCCCTGATCGGCGCGCTGCTCAACCCGGCGCTCTACCCCGGTCGGGTGACGCGCGTGGAGCTGCTGCAGACCCACGGCGCCTGGGTGCTGCTGGCTGGCGACTCGGCCTACAAGATCAAGAAACCCGTGAAGTTCGGCTTCATGGACTTCAGCACCCTGGCATTGCGCCGCGCCGCCTGCGAGACCGAAATCAGGGTCAACCAGCGTTTTGCGCCGACCGATGCTGCACTGAAGATTTACCGTGGGGTGCTGCCCATCCTGGGTACCGCCGAGGCCCCACGCTGGGGCCGCCCCGGCGAGGACAACGCCTGCGCCATCGAGTTTGCGGTCCACATGCGCCGCTTTGACGAGGCCGGACGGCTCGATCACCTGTGCGAACGCGGTGAACTGCGCCCCGCCCACATGGTGCAACTGGCGCAGCGGCTGGCCCGCCTCCAGGCCAACGCCGAGGTGGCCGGCCCGGACGCCCCCTGGGGACGCCAGGAGACCGTGCAAGGCGTGGTGCAAGACAACCTGCACACCTTGAAGTCGCTGCTGGATACCCACAGGGACCTGGCGCAGTGGCAGGCCCTGCAACGCTGGACCGACAGCGGCTGGCCTGCCGTGTCCACCGAACTGGAGCGCAGGCGCGCCGCTGGCCGTGTGCGCGAGGGCCATGGCGATTTGCATCTGGCCAATCTGGCTCTGCTGGGTGGCGAGGTGGTGCCTTTTGACGCCATCGAGTTCAGCGAGGCCTTGCGTCACATCGATGTGGCCGGCGATCTGGCCTTCACCTGGATGGACCTGCAACGCATGGGGCAGCCCGGGCTGGCGCACATCCTGCTCGGCGAATGGATGGACGCCAGCGGCGATGTGTCGGCCCCTGCCGTGCTGCCCTTTTTCGCGGTGTATCTGGCGCTGGTGCGGGCCAAGGTGGCAGCCATCCGGCGCGAACAACTGTCTGCGGATGATGCGGCCGGACGCGCGGCCTGCAGCACCGAAGTGCGGCAATACCTGGAACTGGCCAGCCGTCTGGCCTGGCCAGAAGCACCCCGTCTGTTGATCACCCACGGCCTGTCGGGCAGCGGCAAAAGCCATGCGGCCACCCGGTGGCTGCTGGATCACACCGGCAGCCGGGCCTTGCGCCTTCGCTCGGACGTGGAACGCAAGCGCCTGTTCGGTCTGGCGCCACTGCAGACCAGCGACCCGATGCAGCGGGCCAACCTTTACGGCACGCAGGCCAGCGCGCAGACCTATGCCTCACTGCGCGAGCGGGCCCGGGCACTGCTGCAGGCCGGCTGGACAGTGGTGGTGGACGCCGCCTTTTTGCGGCGCCACGAGCGCGACGACTTTGGCGGACTGGCCCGCGAGCTGGGCTGCCCTTTCGGCATCCTGGCCCCGCAGGCACCGATGGAGGTGCTGCGCCAGCGGATTGCAGCGCGCCAAGCGACCGGCAACGACCCCTCCGAAGCCACGCTGGAGGTGCTGGAACGCCAGTTGGAATGGATCGAGCCACTGGGTAAAGACGAGCCTGACCAGAGGCTGCAATAAATTTCAAACGCAGGCGACAGCGTTTCACACCCCGGCCGGGGGGCTGCCGCTAACATCATCCGAATGACCGCCCCTGGACCACTGGAGACCCGCACATGACCGTCATCACCAACATCCAAGACCTGCGCCGCCTGGCCGAAAAACGCGTGCCGCGCATGTTCTACGACTATGCCGACAGCGGCTCCTGGACCGAAGGCACTTACCGCGCCAACGAAAGCGATTTCCACAAGATCAAGTTCCGCCAGCGCGTGGCCGTGAACATGGAGAACCGCAGCACCGCCACCACCATGATCGGCCAGCAGGTCGCCATGCCGGTGGCCATTGCCCCCACCGGCCTGACCGGCATGCAGCATGCCGATGGTGAAATTCTGGCCGCACGCGCCGCGAAAAAGTTCGGTATCCCCTTCACCCTGTCCACCATGAGCATCTGCTCGATCGAAGACGTGGCCAAACACGCCGGCGAAGGCTTCTGGTTCCAGCTCTACGTGATGAAGGACCGTGGCTTCATCGAACGCCTGATCGACCGCGCCAAAGCTGCCCACTGCAGCGCGCTGGTGCTCACGCTGGACCTGCAGATCCTGGGTCAGCGCCACAAGGACCTGAAAAACGGCCTGTCGGCACCGCCCAGGCTCACGGTCAAGAACATGATCAACATCGCCACCAAGCCCCGCTGGGCGCTGGGCATGCTGGGCACGCCGCGCCGCCAGTTCGGCAACATCGTTGGCCATGTGACCGGTGTGGCCGACATGAGCAGTCTGTCGAGCTGGACGGCGCAGCAGTTCGACCCGGCGCTCAACTGGGGCGATGTGGAATGGATCAAGAAGCGCTGGGGCGGCAAACTCATCCTCAAGGGCATCCAGGACGTGGAAGACGCCAAACTGGCGGTGCAGTCCGGCGCCGATGCGCTGATCGTCTCCAACCACGGCGGCCGCCAGCTTGACGGTGCGCAGTCCAGCATCGAGGCACTGCCCTCCATCGTGCAAGCCGTGGGCAACCAGATCGAAGTCCACATGGACGGTGGCGTGCGCTCCGGTCAGGACGTGCTGCGCGCCCGTGCGCTGGGTGCGCGCGGTGTGTACATTGGCCGACCCTTCCTTTACGGTCTGGGGGCCATGGGCGAGGCCGGCGTGACCAAGTGCCTGGAAATCATCCACAAGGAACTCGACATTTCGATGGCCTTCTGTGGTCATACCCAAATCGACACGGTGGACAAGTCGATTCTGTTGCCGGGGACTTACCCGACGGCTTGATGCCACCGACCCGCCGCATCGCCCACCTCGACATGGACGCCTTCTACGCGTCCTGCGAGCTCATGCGCTATCCGCAGCTCAAGGGCCTGCCGGTGGTCATCGGCGGCGGGCGGCGGCGCGAGGACGATCTGCTGGGCAAGCTGCAGGCGGCCTACCCGGATGCAGAGTGGACCGCCGAGAACTTTGCAGAACGGCTGGCCGAGATCCCGCTCGACTTCTTCCCGCGCCTGTCGGGCTACACCGGCCGGGGCGTCATCACCACCGCCACCTACCCGGCCCGGCAGTTCGGTATCGGCTCGGCCATGGGGCTGATGAAAGCCGCCAGGCTCTGCCCGGACGCCATCCTGCTGCCTGTGGACTTTGAGCGGTACCGGCACTTCTCGCGCACTTTCAAGGCCGTCATCACCGAGATCGCACCCGTCATGGAAGACCGCGGCGTGGACGAGGTCTACATCGACTTCACCGAAGTGCCCGGCGGCCAGCGCGAGGGTGGGCGGGTGCTCGCGCGTCTGATCCAGAAAAGCATTTTTGAAGCCACCGGCCTGACCTGCTCGATCGGCGTGGCGCCCAACAAGCTGATCGCCAAGATGGCCAGCGAGTTCAACAAGCCCAACGGCATCTCCATCGTCCGAGAGGAAGACCTGCAGACCCTGATCTGGCCCCTGCCCTGCCGCAAGATCAACGGCATCGGACCCAAGGCCGACGAGAAACTGAAAACCCACGGCATTGAAACGATTGGCCAGCTGGCCGAGCGCGACCAGCCCTGGCTGATGCAGCACTTTGGCAAGAGCTACGGGGCTTGGCTGCACGATGCGTCCTGGGGCCGCGACGAGCGCCCGGTGGTGACCGAGAGCGAACCGGTCAGCATGAGCCGCGAAACAACATTCGAGCGCGACCTGCACGCGGTGCGCGACCGCGAGGAACTGGGTGCCATCTTCACCCGCCTGTGCGAACAGGTGGCGGCCGATCTGCGGCGCAAAGGCTACGAGGGCCGCACCATTGGCATCAAGATCCGTTACGACAACTTCCAGAGCGTCACCCGCGACCAGAGCATCGACGGCTACACGGCCGATGCAAGACGCATCCGGCAAATCGCCGGCCAATGCCTCAAGCGTGTTCAGCTTGACCGCCGCATCCGCCTGCTGGGGGTGCGCGTGGGCTCTCTGGTCAAGGCCGGGACAGTACCGTCCGAGGCCAGCAGCTACAGTGAATCCAAGGAGACATCCCATGGACAAACCGAGCTGCTTTTCCCTGACGACTGAGGCACACGTCGCCCACCTGGTGCTCTGCCGCCCCGAGGCCATGAACACCATGAACCCGACCTTCTGGCGGGAGCTGCACGAGGTTCTGAGCCAGCTGCACAAGGAAGGGACGGCACGCGCTTTGGTGATCTCCAGCACCGGCAAGCATTTTTCGGCCGGCATGGACCTGCAAATCTTTGGCAGCGCCATCAGCATGGACGACACCCGCGCCGAAGGCCGTGCCGCCATCTTCGATTTGCTGACCGACATGCAGCACACCTTCACACTGCTGGAGCAACTGCGCATGCCGGTGATTGCCGCCATCCAGGGCGGCTGCATCGGTGGCGCGGTGGACATGGTCACCGCCTGCTGCATGCGCTATGCATCAAGCGACGCCTTCTTCTGCGTGCAGGAAATCAACATCGGCATGGTGGCCGACGTGGGCACGCTGCAGCGTCTGCCCAAGCTGCTGCCCATGGCCCTGGTCAAGGAACTGGCCTACACCGGCCGACGCCTCCCTGCTGACAAGGCCCTGGCCTGGGGCCTGGTCAACGAGGTGCTGCCCACCCACGAAGCCGCCGTGGCTGCAGCCCTGCAGGCTGCCAAAGAAATTGCCGGCAAGCCTCCCGTGGCCATCTGGGGCACCAAGCAGGTGCTGCACTTCGCGCGCGACCACGGCGTGGAAGACGGTCTGAAACAGATGGGCTGGATGCAGGGTGCGGTGTGGAGCAACGCCAATGTGCGCGAGGCCATCAACGCGATGAAGGAAAAACGCGAACCGCAGTTTCCGCCGCTGGCGCCGCTCAAGGGCTTTCGCGAGTTTGGCTAAACCCCATCCATGAAAATTTTCCACAACACCCGCCATGCCGAACACGCCGGCCATCAGGAAATGTTCCGTGGCCGCTTGGTCGATTGCCATGAGGTGCCACAGTGTTGGCGCCGATCCAATATTGACCACCTGTGCCGATTGAATTTTGACCAGGGGCTTTTGCCAGCGGTCTGATCGCTGACTGTGGATAACTATAAGTTCAATCGCTGGTCTGCACCTCCTTTGCTGCGGCTTTTCTGGC
>JAYRQF010000107.1:0-2880 GCA_041910735.1 Limnohabitans sp. | reverse complement strand
ATCAGCATGAAGGACCTCCTGCACACAAGGCGTGTGCATTGTGGTCCTTTTGAGTGTCCCTTGCAGGGTGCGGGGCGTCAGAGCGTGCCGTAGCTGTGCAGGCCGCTCAGAAACATGTTCACGCCCAGAAAGGCGAAGGTCGTCACGCCCAGGCCGGCCAGCGCCCACCAGGCCGCCACGGTGCCGCGCAGGCCTTTCATCAGGCGCATGTGCAACCAGGCCGCGTAGTTGAGCCAGACGATCAGGGCCCAGGTTTCCTTGGGGTCCCAGCTCCAGTAACCGCCCCAAGCCTCGGCTGCCCACAGAGCGCCCAGCACGGTGGCAATCGTGAAGAAGGCAAAGCCCACGGCAATGGCCTTGTACATCACGTCGTCGAGCACTTCGAGCGCAGGCAGGCGCTCGGTCAGGCGCTTGCGGGCCAGCAGGATGCCGCCGGCGATGAGCGCCGCAATCAGGGCGTAGCCCACCCACCAGCTGCCGCCCGCTTCGGCCACACCGCGCTGACGGAAGGCGATCGGGACAAAGCACAGGGCCGCGCCCAGCAGCCACAGCGGCGCCAGTTTGTACCAGCGGGTCTCGCCGGCCTGCTGCTTGATCAGGTAGGCAAAGGCCACCATGGCCGACAGCGCAAAAGTGCCGTAGCCGATGAAGTTGGCCGGCACATGCAGTTTCATCCACCAGCTCTTGAGGGCCGGCACCAGCGGCTGGATCTCGTGCGCCTCGCGCACCAGCGTGTACCAGAGCAGAAAGCCGACTGCGGCACTGACCACCAGCATGACAAAGGCACCCAGCGCGCGGGTTTGGTACTGGCCTTCGTAGTAGAGGTAGAACACCGCCGTCATCCAGCAGAACATGACGAAGACTTCGTAGAGGTTGCTCACCGGGATGTGCCCGATGTCCGGCCCGATCAGGTAGCTCTCGTACCAGCGCACCATGGTGCCTACCAGCGCCAGCGTCACGCCTGTCCAGGCCATGCGCGAACCCAGGGTTTCGAGCACGTCGCTCTGGCCACGGACGAACATGCCGGCCCAGTAAAACGCGGTGCTGATGAAGAACACCATGCTCATCCAGAGGATGGCCGACTGGCTGGAGAGGAAATACTTGAGCCAGAACACGGAGTCTGCACGCGCCAGATCGCCCTGGTAGCTGGCAATGGCCAGCAGCGACAGCGCGGCCACGCCGACCATCAGGTTGCGCGCGGGGCGCCAGAACCAGCCCAGCCAGACGGCTGCCGGCCAGGCGCACACCAGAATCGCCTGCTCATAGCCATCCATGGCGTGGCGGTACTGGCTGAAAGCCCAGAGCATGCCCAGGAGGGCCAGCGCGGCAAAGCCCCAGTCGCCCGCGCTGCGGCGGGAGAAGAAGCCCGGGTTGAGGGTCAGGGTCGTCGTGTTCATGCAGCGTTCTCCGGCCCCTGCGGCGTGGGCAGCAGGCGGCCCCTGAGTTGTTCAAATTCGCGGTCGGTGTCCATGGCCTTGCGGTTGGACGACAAGGCCATCAGCGCCGCCGAGCCGGTGCCCGCAGGTGCCAGCCAGATCCACAAACGGCGTTCGCGGACGTAGAGCATCGCAAAAACGCCGAGGATCAGCAGGGCGCAGCCCAGGTAAACCACGGTTTTACCGGGGGCTCTGGCCACCTGGAACACGCTGGCCTGCACCTGGGTGAAGTCCTTGAGCATGAGGGCCATGGGTGCGGTGTAGAGCGGCGCATCGCTCAGCGCCAGCACCGACTGGCTCATGAAGCCCTGAATTTTGTCCTGCGGCAGGGCTTTGGCACCGGCCTGCTGGCGGGCCACAGCGTCGAGCTCGAACAGCACACCGTTGAGGATGCGGATCAGCATTTCGCCGGCGCGGTTGCGCTCGGCTTCGGGCACATTGGCTTCCATGAAATCGGCCACCGCCTGCAGGCCCGCCACCGGTTTGCCCTGCACCTGCTCCAGCCCCGCAAACAGGCCCAGCGCACGGGCCGCAGAGTCGGCCAGCTGCTGCGTGAGTTCTGGCCGCTTCGGGTCGACCGCGTTGCGGGCGTAGCGCTGCACCGCCAGCTGGCGCAGCGGCGCCGACTGCAAGGCCGCGCGCAGGCGCACGAAACCGTCCATGGCGCCGTCCTCGTCGGCCGGCAGGCGCAGGTAACGGAAGGACTCGCCCGGGTTCTCGCGCACACCCAGCAGGAAGACCGACTGGCCGTCGCCCATGTCCACCGGCAGCATGTAGTTGTTGTATTCGCGCGCCTGGCCGGCGGCGTCGCGCAGCTTGTAGCTCACGCTAGGGCCGATGTTGCGCAGCTCCTTTTTGGTGGTGGTCTTGTGGCCGGCGCCCAGACGACTTTCTATGTTCTGGCGCAGGTCCACCGCGCGCACATCGGTGGCGCCGCCGCCCTGACCCGCAAAATTCTCGACGTTGATGGTGCGCAGGCCGGTGAATTCGAGGCGCAGCTTGTCGTTGCCATTGGTCAGCTCGGTGCTGCCGCCGATCACGCCTTCCACCTCGAAGGGCTTGCTGGCCGCCGCCATCGGCACCGCCTGCAGCTTCACGCGCGAGCCTCCGTCGTCGAAGCTGGACTGGTAAATCTCGATGCCTTTGTAACTGGCCGGCTTGTTGACCTCGACACGGGCCTCCTGCTTTTCGCCGGTGGCCTTGTCGTGGATCACGATGTCGCTGGCGAACAACTTGGGCATGCCAGTCGAGTAGTACTCGACGATGAACTTTTTCAGCTCCACCGCGAACGGCAGCTCCTGCAGCAGGATGCCGTCGGACTGGTTGAGGATGGCGGTGCTGGACGCCGTGCCCTCGGCCACCATCAGGTTGCCGCGGAAGGTCGGGTTGCGCTCGGACAGGCGGTGCTGCGCGGGCACATCGGCGATCAGGCCGCCGCCGTTGT
>JAYRQF010000106.1:0-10201 GCA_041910735.1 Limnohabitans sp. | reverse complement strand
CCGGGCAGGCCCGGCCGTCCCGCCCGGGACGGCACGCGGCCGGTGGCGATCGCGTCCTCCACCTGTTGCTCGTCGATGAGATCCCCGTCACACAACAGCGCGGTGCGCTCCAGCAGGTTGCGCAGTTCGCGCACATTGCCCGGGAAGGGCTGCGCTTCGAGCCGCGCCAAGGCGGCCGGCGACAGGCTCAGTCGCCGTGGCGCCGCGACCCGCTCCAGCAGGGCCGGGGCGAGCAGGGCCATGTCGCCCTGCCGCTCGCGCAGCGGGGGCAACAGGATCGGGAAGGTCGAGAGCCGGTGGTAGAGGTCTTCGCGGAACTTGCCCTCCGCGATCAGGTGGTCCAGGTCGCGGTGCGTGGCGGAGACGACGCGGATGTCGGCGTGGCGCAGTTCCGTGCTGCCCACCCGCCGGTAGGTCCCCGTCTCCAGCAGGCGCAGCAGCTTGACCTGCATCGGCAGCGGAATGTCGCCGACCTCGTCGAGAAACAGTGTGCCGCCGCTGGCGGCCTCGACCAGGCCCCCTTTGGCGGCGGTCGCGCCGGTGAAGGCGCCGCGCTCGTGGCCGAACAGTTCCGACTCGAACAGGGTCTCGGGCAGGCTGGAGCAGTCCACCGCCACCAGCGGCTTGGTGGCCCTCGGGCTGGCTTCGTGGATGGCGCGGGCCACCAGCTCCTTGCCGGTGCCCGACTCGCCCAGCAGCAGCACGGTGGCGCGCGAGGGTGCGACACGGGCCACCAGCGAGAGCATGCGCTTGAAGGCCGGCGACCGGCCGATCAGCCCCTGGGCGGCGGGCTGGCCCTGTGCGACGCGCAAGGGCTCCATCTTCTCGACGTAGAACGCCGGTTGGCCGTCGTCGCCCGGCAGCGGGGACAGCTCGATGTTCACGTATTCCTCGCCCTGGCGCGTGTGGTGCAGGTGCAGCACGCGCTCGCGCTGGCCGGAGAGCCGCGATTGCGCCAGGGGACACGACTCGCCCGCCTGGTCGCAGGGCACGGCGAAGTGGTGCGAGACCTCGTAGCAGCGCCGGCCGACCACGCTGCGTTCCGGGCTGAACTGGCGCCGGTAGGCCGCGTTGGCCGCCAGGATCCGGTACTGGGCGTCGAACAGGATGTGCGGCTCGGGCAGGCCTTCGAGGAAGGCGGTGAGTTCGGGCAGGGGTTTCATGCGGACTCCTGTGCCATCGGGCAGAGACTGACATTCTCTGCCATTTTTGGCAGTGCCTGTCCGGTGGTCGTGGCTGCCGCCTTGCCTGTTGCGCGTCAGATATTTGATTTGCAAAGACTTTTCCCTGCATGGCGCACTGGCACGGTTCTTGGGAAAGCAGGCCCATGCCGCCCGCCGCGATGACACGCCCAACCCTTTCCCTGCCACGCAAGCTGGCCATCGTGCTGGTGATCAAGACGGTTTTTCTGGTTGGTCTGTGGTGGGGCTTCGTGCGGGACCTGCGTGCGCCGGTGGACACCGACAGCGCTGCCGCCCGCCTGCTGGGCCCGCCGCCAGCCTCCAACCCTTCCGAGGAGTGACCCTTGATGTCTGACCAACTGGTTGACCTGTCGCGGCTGCAGTTCGCGGCCACGGCCCTGTACCACTTCCTCTTCGTGCCACTCACGCTGGGCATGGTCTGGTTGCTGGTCATCATGGAGAGCGTCTACGTGATGACGGGCAACGTGGTCTGGAAGGACATGACCCGTTTCTGGGGCAAGCTTTTCGGCATCAACTTCGCGCTGGGCGTGACCACCGGCATCACGCTGGAATTCCAGTTCGGCACCAACTGGGCCTACTACTCGCACTACGTGGGCGACATCTTCGGGGCCCCGCTGGCCATCGAAGGCCTGATGGCCTTCTTCCTCGAATCGACCATGATCGGGTTGTTCTTCTTCGGCTGGGACCGCCTCTCGAAGACGCAGCACCTGATGGTGACGGTGCTGATGGCGCTGGGCACCAATCTGTCCGCGCTGTGGATCCTGATTGCCAACGGCTGGATGCAGAACCCGGTGGGCGCCGAGTTCAGCTTCCAGACCATGCGCATGGAAATGGTGAGCTTCTGGGCGGTGCTGTTCAACCCGGACGCTCAGGCCAAGTTTGTCCACACCGTCTCGGCCGGGTATGTCACCGGTGCGATGTTTGTGCTGTCGATTTCGAGCTGGTACCTGCTCAAGGGACGCGACATCGAGTTTGCCCGCCGCAGCTTCCGGGTGTCTGCCGCCTTCGGTCTGGCCTCGGTGCTCAGCGTGATCGTGCTGGGGGACGAATCAGGTTACACCGTCGGTGAGGCGCAGCAGACCAAGATGGCCGCGCTCGAAGCCATGTGGGAGACCAAGCCCGCGCCGGCCGGGCTGACGCTGATCGCCGGCATCAACGAAGCGGAACAGAAGAACGACTGGGAAATCGAGATTCCCTGGGTGATGGGTCTGATCGGCACGCGCTCGATCAGCCAGGAGATTCCGGGAATCCACGAGATCAAGCAGAAGAACCGTGTGCGCATCGAGAGCGGCATCCGCGCCGTGACTGCCCTCGAAGCCTTGCGCGCCGACCGTGAGGACGCAGCAGCCAAGGCTGTGTTCGAACAGCACAAGGCCGATCTCGGCTTTGGCCTGCTGCTCAAGAAATATGTGGTGGACGTGCGCCAGGCCACGCCGGAAATGATCCGGCAGGCGGTCGACAGCACGGTGCCGCGTGTGACGCCGATGTTCTGGGGCTTTCGCGTCATGGTCGGGCTTGGGTTTGCCATGTTGTTCCTGTTTGCTGCGTCCTTCTGGTGCACGCTTCAGTTGCAGTGCGGGCACCGTCGCTGGCTGCATCGATGGGCGTTGTGGATGCTGCCCGCCCCCTGGATCGCCTGCGAGCTGGGCTGGTTCGTGGCCGAGTACGGCCGCCAGCCCTGGACCATCTATGGCGTTCTGCCGACGCACCTGTCGGTCTCCACGCTCAGTGTGAACAGCCTCTATGGCTCGCTGGCCGGTTTCATCGGCTTCTACACCGTGCTGCTGGTGGTCGAGATGGTCCTGATGGTCAAGTTCGCCCGCATGGGCCCCGGCAGTCTGGGTACCGGGCGCTATGCCAACGAGCCCGTTCACCTCGCACACGCCTGATCAACGGAGCGCAACATGTTCGACTACGAAACCCTCAAACTGGTCTGGTGGCTGCTGGTGGGCGTGCTGCTCGTCGGCTTTGCCGTGATGGACGGCCACGACATGGGCGTAGGCACGCTGCTGCCCTTCGTCGGTCGCAACGACGTCGAACGCCGCGTGGTGATCAACACCGTCGGCCCGCACTGGGACGGCAACCAGGTCTGGTTCATCACCGGTGGCGGCGCCATCTTCGCGGCCTGGCCGCTGGTCTACGCCACGGCCTTCAGCGGCTTCTACTGGGCCATGCTCGCGGTGCTGTGGGCGCTGTTCTTCCGCCCGGTGGGCTTCGACTACCGCAGCAAGATCCACCACGCCACTTGGCGCAGCACCTGGGACTGGGGCCTGTTCGTCGGCGGCTTCGTGCCCCCTGTGATCTTCGGTGTGGCCTTCGGCAACCTGTTCCAGGGCGTTCCCTTCCAGTTCGACGCCTTCCTGGTGCCCACCTACACCGGCAGCTTCTGGGCCCTGCTCAACCCGTTCGCCCTGCTGGCCGGTGTGGTCAGCAGCGCCATGATCACGCTGCAGGGCGCGACCTATCTGGCGCACCGCACCGAAGGCATGGTGCAGGCGCGCACGATCAAGGCAGGAACCGGCGCGGCACTGGTCATGGTGCTCGGCTTCATTGCGGCCGGTGTCTGGCTGCAGTCCATCGACGGTTACCGCATGGCTTCGGTGGTGAACCCTGCAGCCTTGCCGGATCCGCTGGCCAAGACCGTGGTGCGCGAGGCCGGTGCCTGGATGGCGAACTACGCCGCGTTGCCCGCGCTGTGGCTGCTGCCTGTCCTGGGTGTGCTCGGCGCGCTGAGCGCTGTGGGCCTGATGCGCGCAGGCCGCACGCTCAGCGCCTTCGTCGCATCCTCGCTGGCCACCACCGGTGTCATCGGCACCGCGGGCGTAAGCCTGTTCCCCTTTGTCATGCCGTCGAGCACCCAGTTGCAGGCCAGCCTGACGGTGTGGGACAGCGTTTCCAGCCACCTGACCCTGGCCATCATGTTCTGGGCCACGCTGATCTTCATGCCCCTGATCGTGCTGTACACGTCCTGGGCTTACCGGGTGATGCGCGGCAAGGTGACGGCCGCCTACATCCGCGAGAACGAACACGGCGCGTATTGACAGGCGTCGCCCGATCCCTTTGCACGCGAGAGACCGGAACACGCATTCCATCCACCCGAGAGCAGGAGACAAGCCAATGACCCGTCCCACAAACAAGCCACCGCCAATGTCCATGCGAAGCTTGTCCGTCACGCTGGGTGTTGCCGTGTGGATGGCGAGCGTGTGTGTGCCGGTGGCGTCGCAGCCGCAGGCAGCGCAGCCCACGTCATCTTCACCGGCCGCGCCAGGCGTGTGGAACAAATCGACGGCCGACCACAGCAAGTTCAAGGAACTGCAAGGCCCGTTCGCAAGCGGTTCAGAGGTGACCAAGGCCTGCCTGAGCTGCCACACCGAGGCCGGCAAACAGGTCATGGGGACGCGCCATTGGACCTGGGAATACACGAATCCGGACACCGGGCAGACACTGGGCAAGAAGACCATGCTCAACAGCTTCTGCATCGGAGACCGGTCCAATGAGGCGTTCTGCCAGTCGTGCCACATCGGGTACGGATGGAAAGACAGCAAGTTCGATTTTCACGACGAAACCAAGGTCGACTGTCTGGCGTGTCACAACACCGGTGGCTACAAAAAGCCGCCCGGCATGGCCGGAGAGGTGCCCACCACGCGCATGGAACGGCCCGACCTGCCGGCGGGTTCGGGTCAGTTCCTCGACCCCGTCGACCTGGCCAATGTGGCCCAGCATGTGAGCAGGACCCGCAGTGCCAACTGCGGAACCTGCCACTACAACGGCGGTGGTGGTGACGGGGTGAAGCACGGCGACCTTGACTCGTCGCTGAACAAGGCCGAGAAGTCGCTGGACGTGCACATGGCCGCCAAGGACAAGGGTGGCGCAGGCTTCACCTGTTCGACCTGTCACCAGTCGGACGGCCATCAACTGGCGGGCAGCCGGATCAGCATGACAGCCTCCGACCCGCACGGCCCCATCATGCGCGGCGACACCGTGCATGCCGGCCGGAACGCCGCCACCTGCCAGAGCTGTCACGGCGACAAACCCCACAAGCAACCCGCTCTTGCCGTGGGGCTGCTGAACAACCACACCAGTAAGCTGGCCTGCCAGAGTTGCCATATCCCCGCCTTCGCGCGTGGCGGGGTGTCGACCAAGATGGCCTGGGACTGGTCGGCGGCCGGCAAGCTCACCTCGGAAGGCAAGCCCATTCAGACCAAGGACGAGCACGGTCACGTGGTCTATGACAGTCGCAAGGGGGCCTTCACCCTGGGGCAGAACGTCGTGCCCGAGTACCTCTGGTTCAACGGGCAGGTCCGCTACACGACGCAGGACATGAAGATCGATCCGGCCCAGGTGCTCAAGATCAACGAGTTTCTGGGCAGCCCCGACGACCCGAAGGCACGCATCTGGCCAGTCAAGCGCTTTCACAGCACCCAGCCTTATGACACGGTGAATCGCCAGCTGCTGGTGCCGCACACCGCGACGCCCGACGACTCGGCGTTCTGGTTCAACTTCGACTGGGACAAGGCGCTCCAGGCGGGCGCCACCGCAACCGGTCAGCCCTACAGCGGTCAGCACGGCTTCGTGAAGAGCGAGATGCTCTGGCCGATCACCCATATGGTCGCGCCTGCAAAGGACGCCGTGGCGTGCGCGTCCTGCCACAGCGCCTCCGACAAGAGCCGTCTGGGCACATTGCCCGGCGTCTATCTCCCCGGGCGGGATCACAACCCCTGGCTGGATCGCCTGGGGTGGCTGGCTGTCGGCGGTGCGCTGCTGGGGGTGCTGGTGCACGCCACCGCTCGCCTGGTCACCCGCCGTCGCAACACCGGAGCGCACTGACATGGAACAAACCACCACTGTTCCGGCCGCCGACGCAAAGCAGCCCGGCCGCATTTATATCTACAAGCGGTACGAGCGCTTCTGGCACTGGTCACAGGCCCTGTTGATCATCACCATGCTGATCAGCGGCTTCGAGGTGCACGGCAGCTACCACCTGCTGGGTTTCGAAGTCGCGGTCCGGCTCCATACGCTTGCGGCCTGGGCGTTGCTCACGCTCTGGGCGTTCACCATCTTCTGGCAGTTCACCACTGGCGAGTGGCGCCAGTACCTGCCCACCCACAAGAAGGTGGTGGCCATGGCGCTTTACTACGGCTGGGGCATGTTTCGTGGCGCACCCCACCCGTTCAGGAAGACGGTGCAGAAGAAGCACAACCCGCTGCAGCGCCTGGCCTATCTGGCCTTGCTGGCAATGATCTCGCCACTGATCTGGGGCTCGGGCCTGCTCTATCTGTTTCGTGCGTTCTGGCCAGCCCTTGGGATCGACCGCTGGCTGGCGCTCGAATGGGTGGCCTGGGCACACACCGGGGGTGCCTTCCTGATGCTTGCCTTCTTCTTTGTGCACGTTTACCTGACGACCACCGGTCATACGCTCACGGCCCACATCAAGGCCATGCTCACTGGCTGGGAAGATGAGCATGAAGGACACGAACCGGTATCGCCCGTCGCCTCTGCCTCAAACAGGGGCGCGCACTGAAGGAGTCTGAAATGTCCACTGAATCGCTCCTGCCCGTTCCCGCTGAATGCGACATCGATCCCGAGCGTCGCACCTGGCTACTTGCCACGGGAGCCATGGGCGCCGCGGCGGTCACTGCCGTGGCGGTCCCACTGGTGTCCAGCTTTGCGCCAAGCGAGCGGGCCAAGGCACTTGGTGCTGCCGTGTCCATGGACCCGCTCACGGTGGCGCCCGGCGAGATCAGGACCGTGGAGTGGCGTGGTCAGCCGGTCTGGGTGATGCGCCGCTCACCCGACATGCTGGCGGCACTTGAGCACGTGGAGGGCCTGGCCGACCCGGCATCCGAGGTCAAACAGCAGCCGCCGTATGCCACCAACCCCCATCGCTCGATCAAGCCTGAGCTGCTGGTGGCCGTGGGCATCTGCACCCACCTGGGCTGCTCGCCAGTGAACCTCCCACAGGGAACGACCAACACCAGCGCGCCGGCCGACTGGAAAGGGGGCTTTTTCTGCCCTTGTCACGGCTCCACCTTCGATCTCGCGGGCCGTGTGTTCAAGAACAAACCGGCACCCACCAACCTGGTCGTGCCGCCCCACCAGTACCTTGCCGACGGCACGCTGCTGATCGGTGAGGACGGGAGCGGAGCGACCTGAGCGTCTTTTTGCAACAGGAGAACATCATGTGGTATTTCGCCTGGGTCCTCGGCGTCGGCTTTGCCGTACTGCTGGCCATCCTCAACGCCATGTGGGGCGAAACCGAAGAGGGCCGCAAGGAAGCGCACGGAGGCGCGAAGTGAGCGCGACACCTGTCGGTGTCCCGGCTGCGCCGGGTCGCGTGAGCCTACCGAGCCTGACGGTCGCCGTGGCCATCATGCTGACTGGCAGTGTCTACCCGCTGCTGTTCGCCGATGCGCACGGCCGTGCCGACCATGGTCTGGCCATGGCCCTGTTCTGGGCTATGAGCGCGGGACTGGTGCGCGGCGTGGGCTTCGTGCCGCACATGGCGCTGTGGCGGATGCTGTTCTCCGGCCCTGCCTGCGCAGTGGCCCTGGGTCTGGCCGCGGCCATCCGTTGGGGAGGGCTGGAGTGATGTTGCACATGCTCAACGACGAATGCAGTGGCGAGCTGAGCTACCTGCTGGCCGACTCAGATGCGCGCGAGGCTGTGTTGGTGGATCCGCATGGACGCGATGTGCCTGTGTGGCAGGCCCTTCTCGATGAGCGCCAGCTGCGCTTGCGCTGGGTGCTGCGCACCCATCAGCACGACGCGCTACTGCCTGGCGAGTTCGCTCGCATCGCCCGTCTGGGTGTCCCGGTGGTGCAGGGCCAGGCGTGCGTCGGTGTACAGACTGTTGCCGATGGTGAGTTGCTGCCCTTCGGCAACGAGTTCCTGCGAACGCTGCGCACCCCCGGCCATACCGCAGACTGCCTTAGCTTCGCCTGGCGCGACCGGGTGTTCTGTGGAGGCCTGCTGGCGGTGGACGCGTGCCCGCACCAGCCGTGTCCGGCCGATGCCGCTGCGCTGTGGGACAGCGTCACCCAGCGCATCTTCATCCTGTCCGACGAGACACTTCTCTACACCGGTCACGACCCGCGGGCGCGGGCGGTCAGTACGGTGATGGAGCAGCGTCGGTGGCACCCTTTTTTCAGTCGACTGACTCGCGACGAGTTTCTTGCGCGCATGTCGGCGCTTCAGTCTGCTGCGGTTGATCACGATGCCACCGTTTGATGACAGGGTCGGCACCCCGACATGACCAAGGAGGTTCCATGAGCAACCCCGCACGCATCACCATCATCGGCGCCGGCTTTGGCGCCCTGTCGACCGTGCGCGAGCTGCGCGCACGTGACCGGGACGCCGAGATCACGCTGATCGCTCCGCGTGCCGAACTGCACTACCTTCCCGGCATCATCTGGATTCCCTCGGGCTTGCGCTCTCGCGAACAACTGGTCGTGCCGCTGACCAACTTCTTTGCGCGCATGCGGGTGCGACATGTGGCGGCGGAAGTGACGGGCCTGAGCGAAAACGGGCGTCTGGTGCAGACCACGTCTGGCGAGGTGGCCAATGATGCGCTGGTCATCGCCAGCGGTGGTCGCTTCATCAAGAAGCTGCCGGGCATCGAGCACGCCATCACGCCCTGCGAAGGCATTGCCGCTGCCGAAAAAATCCGCGACCGACTGCGCGCCATGACGGGCGGCACCATCGCGGTCGGGTTCGCCGGAAACCCCAACGAACCCAGTGCGGTGCGCGGCGGACCCATGTTCGAGTTCCTGTTCGGCATCGACGAGCAGCTCAGGCGCGAAGGCCGGCGCCACCGCTTCAAACTGGTGTTTTTCAATCCGTCAAAAGAGCCTGGAAACCGGTTGGGGCCCAAGGCGGTGAAGCACCTGCTGGCCGAGATGGAGCGGCGTGGCATTTACACCCACCTGGGCCACAAGATGCAACGCTTCGAGGCTGACAAGGTTGTCACCGAAGGGGGCGAGATTCCGGCCGACCTGATCCTGTTTATGCCCGGCATGACAGGCAATGCCTGGTTCGACCAGACCACGCTGGCCCGCTCCCCTGGCGGTCTGCTGCAGGCGGACGCGCAGTGTCGCGTGACCGGCAGCGAGCATGTGTACGTGGTGGGCGACTCGGGCAGCTTCCCGGGGCCTGACTGGATGCCCAAGCAGGCACACATGGCCGACTTGCAGGCCGCAGCCGCTGCGGAAAACCTGCTGGCGGGACTGCGCGGCCAGACGCCGCAAGCGAGCTTCAAGGTCGAGCTCGTTTGCATCATTGACGCGATCGACCACGGCACGCTGGTGTTCCGCAACACCCGGCGGCAAATCATCCTGCCGTCCACGCGCCTGTTTCACTGGGCCAAGCGCATGTTTGAAAAACATTACCTGAAGCAGTACCGATGACATCCGACACCGCAACCCCCTCCGTCTACGAAGCCCTGGGCGGCGCCGATGGCCTGCACCGCCTGGTGGACCGCTTTTACGAACTCATGGACGAGCTGCCCGAGGCCTATGCCGCGCGGCGCATCCACCCCGAAAGCCTGGCGGGCGCCAATGAGAGCCTGTTCGAATACCTCTCGGGCTGGTTCGGCGGACCCAACCTCTACATCGAGAAAAGGGGCCACCCGCGCCTGCGCATGCGCCACCTGCCGTACACCATCGGTACCGCCGAGCGGGACGAGTGGATGCTGTGCATGCGCACCGCGCTGACGGAACAGGTGGCAGACGAGTCCCTTCGCGCCGGCCTGTTGCAGGCGTTCACGCAGATGGCCGATCACATGGTCAACACAGACGGTCGCGCCGGCTGTGGCCACGACCACACAGACCGAACCCGCAACTGCGAGACCGCATGAACAGGATCCTTTTGGCCCTGGCCCTGGCCTGTCCGCTCTGGGCGCTGGCCGGCCCGGTCGAACCCGGTCAGCCACTGCCGGCCCTGTCACTGAAGAACCAGCACGACCAGGAGTGGTACGTCCACGCTGACACCCGACTGGTGATATT
>JAYRQF010000105.1:0-3445 GCA_041910735.1 Limnohabitans sp. | reverse complement strand
CTTCGGGTGTGTAGGGCGAGCGCTTGGGCACCTCGCCCGGCGGGATCAGGCGGGGCAGCACAGGACGCCCGGGGATCGGACCGCTGGCCGCCGGCACCGGACCGAAGGTCCACGCATCACGGGCGGCCCACAGGGTCTGCACCGCCGCGCATTTGGACTCGGGGGTGAGCAGCTGCAAGGCCTGCAAAGCGTGAGTTCTCAATTCCATCCCTAAAATTGTAGATATTCACAACAGCCCTACCGGAGACACCCATGGCCGTTTACCAGCTTGATGACCGCATCCCCCAGATTGACCCCTCGGCCTGGGTGGCCGACAGCGCCCAGGTCATGGGGGGGGTGACGCTGGGGGCAAAAGCCAGCATCTGGTTCGGTGCCACGGTGCGCGGCGACACCGAGCACATCCAGATTGGCGAAGGTACCAACATCCAGGACGGCAGTGTGCTGCATGCCGACTACGGTCAGCCTTTGACCCTTGGCAAGGACGTGACGGTGGGCCACATGGTCATGCTGCACGGCTGCACGATCGGCGACGAATCGCTGATCGGCATCGGCGCTGTGGTGCTCAACGGTGCGAAAATCGGCAAGAACTGCCTGGTGGGCGCCGGTTCGCTGGTGACCGAGGGCAAAGAATTCCCGGACGGCTCCATGATCATGGGCACGCCGGCCAAGGTGGTCCGCCAGCTCAGCCCCGAACAGATTCAGGGGCTGCGCGAAAGTGCGAAGCGCTACATCGAGAATGCGCAACGCTACAAAACGGGCCTGAAGAAACTTTCCTGATACGAAAGGCACCCCCAGTGGGTGACCCCACCATTGTCTGAACTGCACAAATTCATTTTCGAGGGCATGCCGGTGCGCGGCATGCTGGTTCGCCTGACCGACGCCTGGCAGGACATTCTGGCTCGCCGTGCGGCCAACTCGGCCACCGGCGCCTGGCCGCAGCCGGTGCGCCAGCTTCTGGGCGAGATGGCGGCGGCCGGCGTGCTGATGCAGGGCAACATCAAGTTCAACGGCGCACTGATCCTGCAGATTTTTGGCGACGGCCCGCTCAAGGTGGCCGTCTGCGAGGTGCAGCCCGACTTCAGCCTGCGCGCCACCTGCACCCAGTTGGGCGAAGTGGCCCAGGACGCCTCATTGAGCCAGATGGTCAACCTGCACAACCAGGGGCGCTGCGCCATCACGCTCGACCCGAAAGACCGCCTGCCCGGCCAGCAGCCCTACCAGGGCGTGGTGCCGCTGTTCGGGGACCGGGGCGAAAAACTTGAACACCTGAGCGAGGTGCTGGAACACTACATGCTGCAGTCCGAGCAGCTCGACACCGTGCTGGTGCTGGCCGCCGACGACCAGGTGGCGGCCGGTCTGCTGATCCAGCGCCTGCCGGTGGAGGGAGAGGGCAATCTGGCCGGCCAGAGCGATTCGGTGCAACGCGAGGCGCAACTGGGCCAGAGCGAAGACTTCAGCCGCATTGCCATCCTGGCCAAAAGCCTCAAACGCGAAGAACTGCTCACACTGGATGCCGAAACCATCCTGCACCGCCTGTTCTGGGAAGAGCCGCTGGCCCGCTTCGAGCCGCTGGTGGGCGAGGCCGGGCCGCGCTTTGCCTGCTCCTGCAGCCGTGAGCGTGTGGGCCAGATGATCCGCAGTCTGGGCACGGCCGAGGTCGAAAGCATCCTGGCCGAGCAGGGACAGGTCGAGGTCGGGTGTGATTTTTGTGGTGCCCAGTACCGTTTTGACCCGGTCGATGCGGCGGGGCTGTTCACGGCCGTGGTGCAGTCCCCCTCTGGCGACCACCAGGTGCACTGAGGTCAGGGGCGCAGCAACAGCCCGGTAAAGAGCTTGTGCTCGCACTCCGGGTCACTGCATTTTTCGCAGGACCAGGGCGTGCGGCCCCTGTTGAGGTCAAACTGGGCCTGTTCGCGGGTCTGTTGTGCGCCTGCATCGGGTGGCGCAAGGCCCAGCGCGAGCAGGGCATTGACCAGTCGGGTGGGGCCTGCGCCGTAGACCACACGGTACGGCAAGCCCAAAGTCTGCAGTTGTTCGCGCAACGCGCTGTCCTGATGTGCCTGCCTTGAGGGCTCCGCATGGGGCTGGTCCAGTCCCATCAGCAGCGCAAAGTCATGTGCTGCCAAAGGCTGTGTGTCGTCGGCCAGCAGAAATTCGGGGCGTGCCGCCAGTGCGGTGTGCAACTGCCTTTGCAGTTCAGCGGCGCCGGTGCCGGGCGCGCCCAGCACCACGATGCGGCGGGGCTGAACACTCATCGCGCGCTTATTTGGCGATCTGCACGAAGATTTCGTTGGGCTTGACCATGCCCAGTTCGTGGCGGGCCCGCTCCTCGACCATGTTCAGGCCTTCCTTGAGGTCGTTGACCTCGGCGCTGAGCTGCTCGTTGGTGTGTCGGGCTTCGGTGTTGGCGGCTTTCTTTTGCCGGACCTGCTGTTCCAGCTCCGCCACATGGGACAGGCTGCCCCGTCCAAACCAGAGCTGGCCCTGCAGCACAAGCAGCAGGGCGGCCAGCACGATCGGGACGAGGCGGTTGCCCACGGTGGAGGGTGCTTACTTCAGGTTGTAGAAGGCGGCGCGGCCAGGGTACACGGCCACATCGCCCAGGTCTTCCTCGATGCGCAGCAGCTGGTTGTACTTGGCCATGCGGTCCGAGCGCGAGAGCGAACCGGTCTTGATCTGGCCGGCGTTCAGACCCACGGCGATGTCGGAGATGGTGGAGTCTTCGGTCTCGCCCGAGCGGTGGCTGATGACGGCGGTGTAGCCGGCGCGCTTGGCCATCTCGATGGCTTCGAAGGTCTCGGTCAGGGTGCCAATCTGGTTGATCTTGATCAGGATCGAGTTGGCGATGCCTTTGTCGATGCCTTCTTTCAGGATCTTGGTGTTGGTCACGAACAGGTCGTCGCCGACCAGCTGCACCTTGTTGCCCAGACGCTCGGTGATGTGCTTCCAGCCATCCCAGTCGCCTTCGGCCATGCCGTCTTCGATGCTGATGATGGGGTACTTGTCGACCCAGGTGGCCAGCATGTCGGTCCACTGTTCGGCCGTCAGGGCAATGCCACCTTCGCCTTCGAGCACGTACTTGCCATCCTTGTAGAACTCGCTGGCGGCGCAGTCCAGGCCCAGGGCGATCTGCTCGCCGGCGGTGTAGCCGGCGTTCTCGATGGCCTGCAGGATCATCTGGATGGCGGCCTCGTGGCTCTCGACGCTGGGGGCAAAGCCGCCTTCGTCACCCACGGCCACGCTCATGCCCTTGTCGTGCACGATCTTCTTGAGGGCGTGGAACACCTCGGCACCCCAGCGCAGGGCTTCGCGGAAGCTCGGCGCGCCCACAGGGATGATCATCAGTTCCTGCAGGTCGAGGTTGTTGTTGGCGTGCGCGCCGCCGTTGACCACGTTCATCATGGGCACCGGCATCTGCACCGCGCTCATGCCGCCGAAGTAGCGG
>JAYRQF010000104.1:0-5421 GCA_041910735.1 Limnohabitans sp. | reverse complement strand
GGCGTGCCCGTGTTCAGCTTCATGGGCAAGGCCAGCATGCACCCGCGGCAGATGCCCTGCTGGATCACCCACACGAACGAGCGCACACACGAGATCATCCGTTCCGGCTTTGACCGCAGCCCCATGTTCACCGGCAAGATCGAGGGCGTGGGGCCGCGCTATTGCCCGAGCGTGGAAGACAAGATCAACCGCTTTGCCGACAAGGACAGCCACCAGATCTTTCTGGAGCCCGAGGGCCTGACGACGAACGAGTACTACCCCAACGGCATTTCGACCAGTCTGCCGTTCGACATCCAGTACGACCTGGTGCGTTCGATGAAGGGGCTGGAGAACTGCCACATCCTGCGCCCGGGCTACGCCATCGAATACGACTATTTCGACCCGCGCTCGCTCAAGAGCAGCTTCGAGACGAAGCAGATCCAGGGCCTGTTCTTTGCCGGACAGATCAACGGCACCACCGGCTACGAAGAGGCGGCGGCCCAGGGCCTGTTTGCCGGCATCAATGCCGCGCTGCAGTGCCGGGGCGAGGCCGTCTGGACGCCCAGCCGCGACCAGGCTTATCTGGGCGTGCTGGTGGACGACCTGATCACCAAGGGCGTGACCGAGCCTTACCGCATGTTCACCAGCCGGGCCGAGTTCCGCCTGCAGCTGCGTGAGGACAACGCCGATATGCGCCTGACCGAGATCGGCCGCCAGATGGGGTTGGTGGATGACGCCCGCTGGGACGCTTTCTGCCGCAAGCGCGATGCTGTTTCACGTGAAACAGAGCGTCTGAAGTCCACCTGGGTGAACCCGCGCAACCTGCCGTCCGAGGAGTCGACCCGGGTGCTGGGCAAGGCGATCGACCACGAATACAACCTGTTCGACTTGCTGCGCCGACCGGGCGTGGTCTATGGCGAACTGACCGGCATGAACGGCGGCCGCTACACCAGCGCCGATGTTTCACGTGAAACGCTGGGTGATCTGCAGGAGGCGGTGATCGAGCAGGTGGAGATTGCCGCCAAGTATTCCGGCTACATCGATCGCCAGAAAGAGGAGGTCGAGCGTGCCGCCTATTACGAAGGCCTGAAACTACCGGCCGATCTGGATTACATGCAGGTCACGGCCCTGTCGATCGAGGCCCGCCAGAAGCTGGCCAAACACCGGCCTGAAACGCTGGGCCAGGCCTCGCGCATTTCGGGCATTACCCCTGCGACGATTTCCCTGTTACTGATCCACCTGAAAAAGGGCGGCTTCAAGGGCTTCCGCTCTCCGACCGAAGAAAGCCAGCCGGCATGAGCGATGCGCTCACGGTCCTGAAGTCAGGGGCGGCCGAACTCGGCCTGAGCCTGAGTGATGCGCAGTTTGAACAGCTGCTCGGCTACCTGGCCCTGATCCAGAAATGGAACAAGGTCTACAACCTGACGGCCGTGCGCGAACCGCAGGAAATGCTCACCCATCACCTGCTGGACAGCCTGACGGCGGTGAACCCGCTGGTGCGCCACACCGGAGGGCGGGCTGCCCGGGTGCTGGATGTGGGCTCGGGCGGTGGCCTGCCCGGCATCGTGCTGGCGATTTGCCGGCCTGAACTCGATGTGAGTTGTGTGGACACGGTGGGCAAAAAAGCCGCCTTCATCCAGCAGGTGGCGGCCAGCCTCAAGCTGCCCAACCTGCGCGGCATCCACGCCCGGGTCGAAACCCTGGGCGGGCCGTTTGACGTGGTTTGCTGCCGGGCCTTTGCCTCGCTGCCGGACTTCGTGAACTGGTCACGCAAGGCGCTGGCAGGGCAGGGCGTCTGGATGGCCATGAAGGGCAAACATCCGCAGGCCGAGATCGACGGACTGCCCGCCGATGTGCAGGTGTTTCACGTGGAACCACTCACGGTGCCAGGGCTCGATGTGGAGCGCTGCATGGTCTGGATCCGGCCGTGGTTGCAGGGTCATCCTCGGGCTTGACCCGAGGATCCAGTCCGCCCGAGGGATGGATGCCCGATCAGGTCGGGCATGACAGGGTCCATGGCGCTCCAGACTCCTGGAGCCTTGGCGTACACTCCCACTTCCCCGGGCCGTCTTCCGGGCCACTTCCTCCATCAGTCCATGTTTTTCGGTATTTCGGATTACGGTGCTTTCGTCGCGGCCATCGCGCTGTTCCTGGCCATTCCCGGTCCGGGCAATCTGGCCTTGATCACCTCCACCGGCAAGGGGGGCATTCGGGGCGGACTGGCGGCCACTCTGGGCGTGATTGCGGGTGACCAGGTCCTGATGTGGGCGGCCGTGGCTGGCGTGGCGGCGGTGCTGTCCACCACCCCGGCGGCGTTCATTGCAGTGCAGTGGCTGGGGGCGGTGTACCTGGCCTGGCTGGGCTGGAAGATGCTGAGTGCCAAACCCGGCGATGCACCCGTGCTGAACATCCGCCCGCGCCAGTATTTCCAGCAGGCGCTGGCGATCACCCTGCTCAACCCCAAAGCCATCGTGTTCTACATGGCCTTCTTTCCGCTGTTCGTCGATCCAAAACACCACCTGGGCCTGACCAGCTTTGCGGTCATGGCGGCGACGGTGGCTGTGCTGACTTTCCTCTACGGTCTGGGCATGACGCTGCTGACCCACCATCTGGCCGAGCGCATGCGTGCCAACCCCCGCATCGGTCGTGTGCTGGAGAAGCTGGCCGGCGTGTTCCTGATCGGCTTCGGCATCAAGCTGGCGGTCTCCAAATAATCCCGAAAGTTCACCATGGCCAAGATTTTCTGCATCGCGAACCAGAAGGGTGGGGTGGGCAAGACCACCACCACGGTGAACATGGCCGCCGGTCTGGCCAAGGTGGGCCAGCGCGTGTTGCTGGTCGACCTGGACCCGCAGGGCAACGCCACCATGGGCTCGGGCATCGACAAGCGCGAACTTGAACTGAGCGTCTATGACGTGCTGCTCGAAACCGCCAGCATTGCCGAGGCCGCAATGCGGGCCGAAAAATGCGGCTACCAGGTGCTGGGCGCCAACCGCGAACTGGCCGGTGCCGAGGTTGAACTGGTGGAGTTGGAGCGCCGCGACCAACGCCTACGGGGCGCCCTGGCCAAGGTGGATGCCGACTACGACTTCGTGCTGATCGACTGCCCGCCGTCGCTGTCCATGCTCACCCTCAACGGCCTGTGTGCCGCGCATGGCGTGATCGTGCCCATGCAGTGCGAGTACTTTGCGCTCGAAGGCCTGACCGATCTGGTCAACACCATCAAGCAGGTGCACGCCAACCTCAACAAGGACCTGAAGATCATCGGTCTGCTGCGCGTCATGTTCGATCCGCGCATCACGCTGCAGATGCAGGTCAGCGACCAGCTCAAGGCACACTTTGGCGACAAGGTGTTCGACACCGTGATCCCGCGCAATGTCCGTCTGGCCGAAGCGCCCAGTTATGGCCTGCCTGGCGTGGTGTTCGACCCTTCGGCCAAGGGCAGCCAGGCCTATGTCGAATTCGCCCGCGAACTGGTGCGCCGCGCACCCACGCTCTGACATGGCGCAAACCACCGTGCTCATCCTGCCGGGCTGGCAGGGCAGCGGCCCTGAGCATTGGCAGATGCGCTGGGCGGCGCGGCACGGCTACACCGTGGTTGAACAGGATGACTGGCAACGCCCGCGCCGCGGCGACTGGCTGGCACGGCTGGACGAGGTGGTGGTGGATACCCCGTGGGGTAAAAATCCGGCCAACATCGTGCTGGCGGCCCACAGCCTGGGCTGCCTGCAGGTGGCGGCCTGGGCGGCGGCGAGCCGGCACACCGCGCGCATCCGCGGCGCCCTGCTGGTGGCGCCCGGCGATGTGGAACGCCCCGAGCTGCGCGAACAGATCCCCGGCTGGACACCGATCGTGCGCCAGCGTCTGCCCTTTCCGGCCGTGCTGGTGGGCAGCATGAATGACCCTTATTGCAGCCACGAACGCGCGCACCAGTTGGCGACAGACTGGGGCGCACGCTGGGTGGACCTGGGCGCGGCCGGTCACATCAACGCCGACAGCGCACTGGACGACTGGCCTGCAGGCCATGCGCTGTTGCAAGAACTCATGAACCCGACAACGGTTTGAAGGACAAGAAGAACATGGTCACCAAAAAACCCAAAGGCCTTGGACGCGGGCTCGAAGCCCTGCTCGGCCCCAAAGTGCAAGCCACCGAAGGCGGCACGCCCGCAGCCGAAAGCGGCACGCCCATGATGATGGCGCTCGACCAGATGGTGGCCGGCATGTACCAGCCGCGCACCCGCATGGACTAGGGCGCGCTGTACGAGCTGGCCGAGTCCATCAAGGCGCAGGGCATCATGCAGCCCATTCTTGTGCGCCAGCTCGGCGAAGGCGAGAACGCCGGCAAGTACGAAATCATTGCGGGCGAACGGCGTTTCCGCGCCAGTAAGCTGGCCGGGCTGGACAAGGTGCCGGTGCTGGTGCGTGACGTGCCCAACGAGGCCGCTGCGGCCATGGCGCTGATCGAGAACATCCAGCGCGAAGACCTCAACCCGCTCGAAGAAGCGCAGGGTCTGCAACGCCTGATCCGCGAGTTCGGCCTCACGCACGAGGCCGCCGCGCAGGCCGTGGGCCGCTCGCGCAGCGCAGCCAGCAACCTGCTGCGCCTCTTGAACCTGGCCGATCCGGTGCAGACCATGCTGATGGCCGGTGACCTGGACATGGGCCATGCCCGCGCGCTGCTGGCCCTGGACAAGGCCACCCAGATCACGGCGGCCAACCAGATCAGCGCCAAAAAAATGTCGGTCCGCGAGGCCGAGAGCATGGCCAAAAAGCTCAGCGCCGAATTCAACCTGGTCACGCAAAAGCCCAAGAAAGAAAAATCCCGCGACGTGCGCCGCGTGGAAGAAGAGCTGTCGGACCTGCTGATGGCGCAGGTCGAGGTCAAGGTCAAAAAACGTGTCAAGCGCCTGGGCAAGATCGAGGAGATGGGCGAACTCACCATCCAGTTCGGTTCGCTGGACGAGCTCAACGGCCTGATCGACAAGTTGCGCGGCTGACACGCGGCAAAGCGGTGCAGGCAGGACAGACAGGCACAGACTGGTCGGAGGCGTTGTCCCTCTGGCGCGAACGCGGCGGAACGCGCGACATCTCGCGCCGTGCCCTGCTGGCGGTTTACCTGCTGGTGGTTCTGTTGAGCGGGGGCCTGGTGTCGCTGATGCCCTCGGGCGATTACGACAACCGGGTGATCTGGGGCGCCTGCGGCCTGGTCCTGCTGATGCTGCCCCTGGCGTGGGTGCGGGTGCATGGCCTGTTTCGGGTCCTGTTCCATCTGGCCACGCTGGTGGCGGGCTTCATGGCGGTGTACATCGCGGCGCACACCGGCGGCATCAACTCCAACGCCATGGTCTGGCTCAATGTGCTGGCGGTCCCCGTGCTGCTGCTGCGCGGCCCCCGGCAGACGCTGGCGGTGTCCCGAACTCAGTTGCAGGTTTGAGCTGGTGG
>JAYRQF010000103.1:0-3681 GCA_041910735.1 Limnohabitans sp. | reverse complement strand
GTGGGCAGTGGGAAGGCGTGCAGGTGCATGCCGTCAACTGCGCCGCCGAGCGCTGCACCGTCCGCCTGCGCGTCACCAGCAAGCTGCTGGTGCAGCCCTTCGTCGGCCAGCAAATCAACGCCGTCGTCGACGAAGAATGGATTCGCGAAGACGGCCAGTGGTGGTTTTTTCAGGCCCTTTGAGCGCGCCAGTTCCGCGCGCCGGCACGCAGGGCAAAAGATGTCAGGGCACCTCTAAAAACCGCCGTTTTCAGCAGCGTGCCGACTGAGGCAGACCGAGCATTTCAGTTCTGCCCATTTTTTAAGCAAATATGGCATGTTCCAGGGCGTTTTCCGCCCCATTTCTCACGCATTGATCCCCTGCAGGCGCACCTCGCTCTTTGATGGCCCGCCCTTGTAGAACGCATCCACCCCATCTTCGAGGAACCTGGCCAGGCGCTTGAGGTTGTAGCAGGCCGCCATCATGGTCATGGCCACCGCAGCGCGCACCTGGCCGATGGTGCGAATGAGCTTGCCGCCCATGTGGCGCATTTGGGCAAAGGGGTGCTCCACTCGGGCACGGATCCTGGCAATGCGCGTGTTGCGCTTCTTCTGGCATGCGCTCAGGGGCTTGCTCTTCTGGGCCTTGCGCTGGATATGCTCCCGCCAGCCCAGCACCTGGAGCATTTCGCTGCGCCGTGCGCTCGGGTAGCCCTTGTCGGCATAGACATCCCGGCTGGTGTTGTGCTCGTCGAGCACCTCATCGAAGTGCCTGCTGTCGTGCTCGCTGGCCGTGCCGGTGGCGATCTTGCGGATGAACTTGTGCTTGACGTCTACATTGATGCTCAGCTTGTAGCCGTGGTAACTCTTGCCGTGTTTCTTGGTATGGGTGGCGTCCAGGTCTTTTTGCCGGCGCTTGGCATCGCTCCAGTCCTCGGGGGTCTTGCCCTGGGCCAACTGCTCTTTCTCATCCTTGGTGAAGTGCTGGATGGGCGCGGGCACCAGGGTGGCGTCGATGATCTGCCCGCAGCGTGCAATGAACCCGTGGCCCAGCAACTGGCCATCGACCGCCTGGAACAAGGCCGTCACACCATCGGCGCCCAGGCGCTGCTGGTAATGCCAGACGGTATTGCGGTCGGGGATGGTGGCGCTGTCCTCCAGCAAGCAAAAGCGCTGGTAGCTCATGCGGTCGAGTAGTTGGTATTCCACCTGCTCGTCGCTCAGTTGGTTCAGGTACTTCAAGACCAGGATGCGCACCATGACGGATGTGGGGTACGGCGGGCGTCCGCCCTTGCGTCCGTCTCCCCGGGGCAGCAGGTCATCGATGACCTGCGTGAGGTGGTCAAAGTCAATGTGCCGGGCAATGAGCTGCAGCGGATCGCCCAGCGCTTCGATCTTGCGCTTGCGCGCGGCATCGGCAAACAGGTCGAACTTGACGGCGCTGCGGTCGGGAGGTGTGCTCATCGGAGGATTGTCTAACTGTTTGGGCGGTAGGTCAGGGTAGGACGGGGGTTTTTAGAGGTGCCCGTCAGTTCCCGGTTGTTTTCAAAAAACAACAAATCTCCGTGCTTGCATCTTCCCTGATGGGGCGCGGTTGAAATTCTCATTGGCACCGTGTTAGCATTACCTTGCATTTCCAAGATTCGCTTGGGTCTTGCAACTATCTTCTTTTAATGGAGTCATGCTATGAAAAAGAGCATTCTGTCGCTGAGTGCAGCAGTCGCCCTGGGCGGATTGGGCTATGTCGGCGCCGCCAGCGCCGCCGTGGTACTTCAGGTTCCTGGTATCACCGCCCCCACCGCGGTCAACGTTTTCAGCAACCCGGGCGGTGTCGGTCATGCCCTGATCACCCCGTACTACACGGCGCAAGGCGTGATGAGCACGGCCTTCAACATCGCCAACACCGATCTGAAAAACGGCAAGGCGGTCAAGGTCCGTTTCCGTGGCGCGTCCAACTCCGACGACGTGATGGACTTCACCGTGTTCCTGTCGCCTGGCGACGTGTGGACGGCGGCCGTCAGCCGTGACGTCGCCACCGGCCTGGCGCAAATCTCCACCGAAGACAAGTCCTGCACCTACCCCACGCAGACCAGCGGCCTGTGGCCGGCTGACTTCAACACCGACCGCCTGTCGATCCAGCTGTCCGACGCTCAGCGGGCCGCGCTGACCCGCGAAGGCTATGTCGAAGTGCTGAACATGGCCGACATCCCGCCGACCATCGCCGGCACCAAGGACGGCTACGGCAACCCGCTGGTCAACCCGCTGTTTGCCGCCACCAAGCACGTGGCTGGCGTGGCGCCCTGCACGGCAGGCCCGATTGGCGCGCTGATGAACTCCAGCCTTGTCACCACCCCCGACGGTGCGCTGGCTTACGGCCTGGACAGCCCCACCGGCGGTCTGATGGGCTCCTGGGGTGTGTTCAACACCGAGCAACTGGCTGTCTATGGCGGCGCGCAGTCCGCTCTGCTGGCCACCGCCGAGCCGACTCTGGGCAACAACGGCACGGCCAGCACCGCGCCGGCGCTGATCAACTTTGCTCCGCAAACCAACGTGCCGGTGGACGGTCTGTTCCCCGGTGGCATGGGGCAAGTGGCTGGCTACACCAGTGACGTGATCCTGCTGGCGGGTTCCGTCGGGTTCCCGCCGCTCATCAACCCGGGCAACCTGGGTCCGCGTCCGGTGCTGATGGACTTCCCGGATCTGTCCACTCCCATGGTTACGGGTGATGATCCTTTCGACCAGGCTTCGAGGATCGGCATTGCGTTCGAGAAAGAGCGCCTGCTGAACGACTACGTGGCCGCCGCCGCCGACGCCAGCACCGTGAGCTGGATGACCGACTGGGTCGTGACCCAGCCCGTCCGCCGCTACCATGCTGCCGTGGCGTATGACGTGATCAACCCGGGCCTCAACATCCTCAACCTGCTGGTGGACGGTGCCTTCCTGATCAACGCCGATGAGTTCACGGATGGTGTCAAGGGCGATCCGTTCAAGCCTTATACCCAGCAACTGCGTCTGCAGCACACCGCCTACGGCCCCATGGCCTGCATGGACGCTGCCCTCAGCACCCTGGATCGCGAAGAGCGCACCCGCAACAACCAGGAATTCTCGCCTGGCACCATCAGGCAGTATTGCGGCGAGTCCTTCACGCTGCAGTTCGGCAACAGCTCGGTGCTGCAGGCAGGGATTACCGCCCACAGCGTGGCCGACCTGGTGGCTGGACCGGCCGGCTGGGCCCAACTGGTTCTGGGCACGCCCAACCCCAACGCGGGCCAACCGGGCCGCTTCCCGACGGCCATTCCGGCCATCGGCTTTGCCGCCACCTCCATCAAGGCGGGCAACGGCAACTACGGTCTGACCCTTCCGCATCGCTGGACGGGCCCGGCTCGTTTCTACGCTATGCCTGCGGCACAGCCGCTTTGAGTTGAATCCAGGCAGCGGCTGTGCCGCACGGATGTCCGGGCCCTTGGGCCCGGGCACCCAGGGTACGGCAACAAACGCGGGGGGGCAACCCCCGCTTTTTTTTGCGTCGCGCGCACCGGTGGCGCCCCCGGCGCTGCGGAACTCTGGCGCCCCGCGGCGCTCTACCGCTGGCGCTGCGCTATGATGGCGCCCTTGTGCCGCGGTGCTGCTGCGGCCTTTTTTCTTGATTTTTTCTCCTGTCTATGCACCACGCCAACCGCAATCCGCAACCCTTTCTTCAAGC
>JAYRQF010000102.1:0-4400 GCA_041910735.1 Limnohabitans sp. | reverse complement strand
TGGTCAGGGTTTGCATCATGCGCACAACCTCTGCACCTTTTTCGTAAATCGTGACGGTGTAGAAGTTGTTGATCTCGACGTACTGGTCGGGACGCACCGGGTGGGCCATGGGGCCTGCGTCTTCGGGGAACTGGGCGGTGCGCAGCACGCGCACGTCTTCGATGCGCTTGACAGCGCGGGCGCTGGCCTCGTGCGCCATGTCCTGGCTGAACTCCTGGTCGCGGAAGACCGTGAGGCCTTCCTTGAGCGAGAGCTGGAACCAGTCGCGGCAGGTGATGCGGTTGCCGGTCCAGTTGTGGAAATACTCGTGACCAACGACCGACTCGATGTTGGCGAATTCGGTGTCGGTGGCAGTCGCCGGATTTGCCATAACGTACTTCGTGTGGAAGATGTTCAGGCCCTTGTTCTCCATGGCGCCCATGTTGAAGTCGCTGGTGGCGACGATCATGAAGCGTTCCAGGTCCAGCGGCAGGCCAAAGCGGGCCTCGTCCCAAGCCACGCTGGCCATGAGCGAGTTCATTGCGTGCTCGGTCTTGTCCAGATCGCCGGGGCGCACAAACACCTGCAGCAGGTGCTCCTGACCCGAACGTGAGCGGATGCGCTGCTCGCGCGCCACCAGCTTGCCCGCCACCAGCGCGAACAGGTAGCAGGGCTTCTTGTGCGGGTCGACCCATTTCGCAAAGTGGCGGCCGTCTTCAAGATCGCCTTGCTCGACCAGGTTGCCGTTGGACAGCAGCACCGGGTACTGGGCTTTGCTGGCGCGCAGCGTCACGGTGTAGCTGGCCATCACGTCCGGACGGTCCAGGAAATACGTGATGCGGCGGAAACCCTCTGCCTCGCACTGCGTGAAGAAGGTGCCCTGGCTCACGTACAGGCCCATGAGCTGGGTGTTCTTCTCGGGGTTGCAGGTGGTGAAGATTTCCAGATCGAAAGGCTCGGTGCCTTCAGGCAGGTTTTCCAGCACCAGCACATTGCCGTCCATCTTGAACGAGGTGCCGCCGCCGTTGACCAGCACGCGCGCCAGGTTCAGCTCTTCGCCGTCCAGACGCAGCGGCTGGACCGCCACATCGGGGTTGCGGCGCAGGCGCATCTTGTTGAGCACGCGGGTTTTGGCGGGCTCCAGGTCGAAGGTCAGATCGACGGTGTCGATCCAGAACGCCGGGGCGGTGTAGTCTTCGCGGCGCACGGCCGCGGCTTGTCCTTCACGCATGGTCAGACGCCTTGTTTGAGGGAAGCTTCAATGAAAGCATCCAGATCGCCATCGAGCACCTTCTGGGTGGCCGAGATTTCGACGTTGGTGCGCAGGTCCTTGATGCGGCTGTTGTCCAGCACATACGAGCGGATCTGGTGGCCCCAGCCCACATCGGTCTTGGTGTCTTCGAGCTTTTGCTGTTCTTCCATGCGCTTGCGCATTTCATGGTCGTACAGGCGCGAACGCAGACGCTGCCAGGCGACGTCGCGGTTCGAATGTTGGCTTCGGCCATCCTGGCACTGCACCACGATGCCGGTGGGGATGTGGGTCAGGCGCACGGCCGAGTCGGTCTTGTTGATGTGCTGACCACCCGCACCGCTGGCGCGGTAAGTGTCGGTGCGCACATCGGCCGGGTTGATGTTGATCTCGATCGAGTCATCGATCTCGGGGTAGACGAACAGCGAAGCGAAAGACGTGTGGCGGCCGCCGGAGGAGTCGAACGGGCTCTTGCGCACCAGACGGTGCACACCGGTTTCGGTGCGCAGCAGGCCATAGGCGTAGTCGCCCTCGACCTTGATGGTCGCGCTCTTGATGCCGGCGGTGTCGCCAGGCGTTTCTTCTTCGACGGTGGCCTTGAAGCCCTTGCGTTCGGCGTACTTGAGGTACTGGCGCAGCAGCATGCTGGCCCAGTCGCAGGCTTCGGTGCCGCCGGCGCCGGCCTGGATGTCGACAAAGCAGTTGAGCGGGTCGGCCGGGTTGCTGAACATGCGGCGAAATTCCAGCTCTTCGACCATCTTGGCCAGCTTGGCGCCTTCGGCTTCGATCGTGAGCAGGCCGGCGTCATCGCCTTCTTCCTTGCTCATCTCGAACAGTTCGCTGTTGTCGGCCAGTTCGTTGGTCAGCGTGTCGATGGTCACGACCACGCTGTCGAGCGATTTCTTTTCCTTGCCCAGCTCCTGGGCCTTCTTGGGGTCGTTCCAGACCGAGGGATCTTCGAGCGATGCGTTGACGGTTCTCAGACGGTCGGCTTTGGCATCGTAGTCAAAGATACCTCCGAAGTTCTTCGGTACGCGCGCTCAGGTCTGCGAGTTGCGTACCGATCTGGTTGATGTGTTCTGCGTCCATGGCAAACCCGATCTGTGTTGGTTTCAGTAAACCAGCCATTTTCTCACGAGTTGAGCCTCTCCCGGGCCTTGTCTGCCCACAGCTGCAAACCGGCCAAGAGGTCTTTCTGGCTGAAAGAGCAGCTCTCCTCGCTGAAGAGTGCGCCAGCCTCGATCCTGTCGAGCTGGTCGCCCAGCACCTGTGCGTAGCGCTCGGGCAGCGGCAAACGGGCTGCCGCGTTCCGCCACTGGGCCGTCAGCTGCGTGGTGGACAGCTCGCCGCGCTGGCAGGCCGACAGGCTGGTTTGCATTTGCTCAAGGGTTTGATGGGGGGTGTTCATGGTCTGATCCTGCGGGTTCGCAGCGACAATCATGCCCCATGAAAAACACCAGCGCCAAACCCCGACGACTTGAAGACATCCTGTTCAGCCAAGGCTTTGGCACACGCCGCGTGTGCGCGGGACTGATCCAGCAGGGGCATGTGACGGTCAATGGGCAGCCGGTTGATGATGCGGGCGCGCTGTTCGTGCCCGAGGGGCTGGTGTTCACGGTGCAGGGCGCCGAGTGGGCGTTCCACGAGCTGGCCTATGTCCTGCTGCACAAGCCCGCCGGCACCGAGTGCTCGCAAAAGCCTTCGGCCTGGCCCAGCATCTACACGCTGCTGCCGGCGCCGCTGCGCCAGCGCCCGCAAAAAGGGGCGGTGCAGGGCGTGCAGGCGGTGGGACGGCTGGACCAGGACACGACCGGCATGCTGCTGCTGACCGACGACGGCGCTTTCATCCACCGCATGAGTTCGCCCAAAAAGCATGTGCCCAAGGTGTACGAGGTGACCGCCAAACACCCGGTCACCCAGGCTATGGTGGACCAGTTGCTGGCCGGTGTGGTGCTGGACGACGACCCCAAACCCGTGCGCGCCGCGGCCTGCGCCATCACCGGTGAACACACGCTGAGCCTGACGCTGACCGAGGGCAAGTACCACCAGGTCAAGCGCATGGTGGCGGCTGTGGGCAACCGCGTGGAGGGGCTCCACCGCTCGCGCATCGGTGGCCTGTCTTTGCCAGCCGATCTGGCACCGGGGCAGTGGCGATGGCTCACGGTTGACGAATTGGCGCTGTTGAAGCCCGTCTGATTGGCCGTGGTCAGGGGGGCACACCGGCCCCCGCCGATGCACAAAAAAGCCCCTGAGGCCAAAGACCGGCAGGGGCTTGATGCGAAAAGCGCAGAGGCTCAGCGGAAACGACCGCCACCACCACCGCGGTTGCCACCACCGAAGCCGCCACCGCCACCACCGTGGCGCTTGCCACCTGCCGCGAGGCTGTCGATGCTGGTGCGGGTCGGGTCGGGCTGGCCGCCGGTCTTGACCGGCTTGCGGCGCGGCAGGTCCAGCTTGGCGAACTGCGTGGTTTTGAGCGGATCGATGTGGCGCGGCAGTTCGTCCCCGTCGCGTGGACGGCGATCGCGGTTCGGGTTCTGGTCGCGGCGCTGGCCTTGACCCTGACCTTGACCCTGACCACCGTTGCCCTGGCCTTCGGGGCGCGGACCGCGGGCATGCTGCGGGCGGTCCTGACGCTGGCCCTGACCTTCGCCGTGGCGGCGCGAGGGCTGGTTGCCGTGGCGCGAGGGGCGCGGACCACGCTGGCCCTGACCCTCGGCCCCCTGGCCTTCGGCGCGATCACCTCGGGGCTGGCGGTCACCCTGTTTGGCCTTGTTTTCGCGGATGCGGCCCATCATTTCCTGGCGCGCGGCTTTGGCAGCAGCAGCCATAACTTCGCGGCTGGGCGGTTTACCGGCGCCGCCCCAAAGGGTCTGGCGGCCCATGGCGATGGGTTCGGCTTTTTCGCCTTCCTCGGGGCCGAAGCCTTCGAGCATCTGCACCGGGATTTCCTGTTTGGTGAAACGCTCAATTTCCATCATGAAGCCTTCCTCGTCCATGCAGACCAGGTTGACGGCTTCCCCGCTGTTGCCGGCGCGGCCGGTGCGACCGATGCGGTGAACGTAATCCTCGGGGATGTTCGGGATTTCGTAGTTGACAACGTGCGGCAGCTCTTCGATGTCGATGCCGCGCGCCGCAATGTCGGTGGCCACCAGGGCGCGGATGTCGCCGC
>JAYRQF010000101.1:0-2469 GCA_041910735.1 Limnohabitans sp. | reverse complement strand
GGCGCTGAGATCGACCTGGGCGAAGACGTCATCGGCTACCTGCGCGCTTCGGAAATCTCCCGCGACCGCGTGGAAGACGCCCGCAATGTGCTCAAGGAAGGTGACGAGGTCACGACCGTGGTGGTGAACGTGGATCGCAAGACCCGCAACATCCAGCTGTCGATCAAGGCCAAGGACATGGCCGACCAGAACGAAGCCATGGCCAACCTGAACCAGAACACGGGCAACGCCGGCACGACCAACCTGGGCGCCCTGCTCAAGGCCAAGCTGGACAGCAACAACTGAGAAACCGCCTGAGGCCTCTGCCAGCGCCCTGTGCGCCGGCAGGGCCCGGCACCACCCCGGTCCCTTCCACGCCTGAATTCAGACATGACCCGCAGCGACCTTGTTGAAGCTCTGGCCAGCCGGTTCAGCCAGCTCACCCACCGAGATGCCGAGTTTGCCGTCAAGGCCATCCTCGACGCGATGGGCGATGCACTGGTCAAAGGGCACCGGATCGAGATCCGGGGATTTGGCAGCTTCTCTGTGAACCGTCGCTCTCCCCGCATCGGTCGCAACCCGCGCTCGGGCGAGAGCGTGATGATTCCGGAGAAACGCGTACCGCACTTCAAGCCGGGCAAAGCCCTGCGCGAACAGGTGGACGCCAAGACCGCCGAGATCCTGGGCCGCGAGCCGAAGAAACCGGACTGATCGCTACAATCGTCCCACCACAGAGGGGATGATTTGAAGTACCTGATGTGGCTGCTCAATGCAGCCATTTTTTTTGTGCTGTTCGCCTTCGCGCTGAACAACCAGGACGCGGTGACCCTGCACCTGTTCTTCGGCGCCCGCTGGCAGGCACCGCTGGTGCTGATCCTGTTGTGTGCGCTGCTGATCGGTGTGGTGTTGGGTGTGATCGTGATGCTGCCGCTCTGGCTGCGGGCGCGACGTCGACGTCACGAGACCCCCGTACCCGTGCAAACCGCGTCGCCATTGCCACCCGTGCCTGACGCCGTCGCGAACCCGACCCTGCCCCCTTCGCATGGATCTTGACCTGACCTGGCTCCTCTGGGGCCTCCCGCTGGCATTCGCCCTTGGCTGGGTGGCTTCGCGTCTGGATCTGCGCCAGTGGCGCATGGAGAGCCGTCAGACCCCCAAGGCCTACTTCCGCGGCCTCAACCACCTGCTCAACGAGCAGCAGGACCAGGCCATCGATGCGTTCATCGAAGCGGTCCAGGGTGACCCGGACACCGCCGAACTGCACTTCGCGCTGGGCAACCTGTTCCGCCGGCGGGGCGACTACGACCGCGCGGTGCGTGTGCACGAACACCTGCTGGCGCGGGCCGACCTGGGCCGCAAGGACCGGGACCGGGCGCAGCATGCGCTGGCGATGGACTTTCTCAAGGCGGGTCTGCTCGATCGGGCGGAATCGGCGCTGCACAAGCTTGAGGGTTCGGCCTACGAAGGCGAGGCACTGCTGGCGCTGCTGGCAATTGCCGAACGCTCTCGCGACTGGCGCCAGGCCCAGGGATTCGCACAGCGCCTTGAAGACACCCACCAGGGCAGCTTCAGCCCGAGACTGGCGCACTACCTGTGCGAAGAGGCAGAGCTGGCACAAAGCCTCGGAGACGCTGCCGAGGCGCAGCGACTGCTGAGCCAGGCGGTGGACCGCGCCCCGCAACTGGCGCGCGGCTGGATGGCACTGTCCGCACTGAAATCCCAGCAGGGCGACGCCCGCGGCGCGTTCGAGACACTGCTGCAGATGGCCCGCCAGGCGCCGCAAGGCATTCCGCTGGCGGCGCGTCCGCTGGCCGAACTGGCCGTGACCACCGGGCGCCAGCGCGAAGCGATCGCCTTGCTTGAGGACGCACAGAGCCATGCCCCTTCGCTGGACATCACCGACGCGCTGGCCACACTGAGCACGGAGCCGGCCGCAGCGCGTGCACGTTACCTCAGCCACCTGGAACGCGAACCGTCCCTGGTGGTGGCCACGCAATGGCTGGCGGGGGAAACCCTCTCCGACGCCGCCGCCCAGAAACGGGTCCAGACCGCGCTGGAACACGCCAGCGGTCCGCTGAAGCGTTACCGCTGCGCGGCCTGCGGTTTCGAAGCCCGGCAGCACTTCTGGCACTGCCCAGGCTGCCAGAGCTGGGACAGCTATCCGGCGCGGCGGGTCGAAGAGCTCTGAGCGCGGCGCCAGGCGTCCAGCAGCAATGTCTCCAGGTCGTGCACCGGCCGCCCGGTCGCCCGCTCCACAGCAGCCCGATAGGGCGGCATGTTGGTGCACTCCAGCACCACCGTCTGAACCAGCGGGTGCCGGGACACCAGCCGGACAGCGGCAGCCACCACATCCTGCTGCGCCTGTGCGAGGTCGAGCACGGTGTCGTCGCTCAGGATGCGGGACTGCAATTCGCAAGCTTGCGCCAGCCCTTCCACCGGCGTGCCGTCCGGCACCCCCACGCGACGCAGCAGTGGGGTGCCCAGGGCATT
>JAYRQF010000100.1:0-1777 GCA_041910735.1 Limnohabitans sp. | reverse complement strand
TGCGCGTCCGTTCAGGGTCGAGCCTCCCAGATCGGAGATGTAGTCCGGGTGCCTGGGGTAAGGGCGGTATTTCAGCTGCGAGCGATCCTCGACGTCGTCCACGGCAGCGGGCGCATTGTCCAGAAAGGCCTGACGCACGGCTTTGTTTGAGCGATCGCCCACGGCGTTGTCCAGGTAACGCGCCGTCTCGGCCAATGTGTCGCCCGGGTTGACCCTGGCCGCATGGCGCGAGCCCGGCAGCCAGCTCGTGCCCGCCGACCACGCGGTGGTACCGCCGACCAATCCGGTGCGTTCAACCAGCAACACGCTGGCGCCCTCCATCGCGGCAAACAGCGCGGTGGCCATTCCGGCGCCACCGGCACCCACCACCACCAGGTCAAAAGCGTCTTCCTGGTTCAGGCCCTGCAGGCCATTTTTCAGAACTTTCATGCGGCCTCCAGCAGGAATTGCACCATCAGGTCGCGCACACGCGCAAACATGTCGGCACCGGTCATGGTGTTGCAGCCCCTGGCGCGGGCCGCGGCGATCATGGGCGGTACGGCGGGCGCGGTGATCACGCAACCCACGAACTGCTGCGCAGTGAACCGGGTCGAATCGATCGGGTGCGGATCACCATCTTTCATGCCGATCGGCGTGGCGTTGATGCAAATGTCGAAACCCGTGGGGTCGCTGCTGCCTGCGGAGACTTTGCCCAGACCCAGGCTGGCCAGGCGCGCCACCAGCGCGTCGCGGCGCACCACATCGGCGTCGTGTACTGCCAGTTCTTTGACACCGGCAGTCATCAGCGACCAGGCAATGGCCGAGCCTGCACCGCCCGCGCCCACCAGCAGCGCCCGCTGGCCCTGCGGCTCACAGCCTTTGGATATCAGCGCTTGCACATAGCCCATGCCGTCGAACATGTCACCGTGCCAGGTGCCGTCGGCATTGCGGCGCATGGTGTTCACGGCTTTCAGAAAACCGGCGCGGTCAGAGGTGGTGGCACAGAGGTCATAACAGGAGAACTTGTGCGGCACTGTCACGATGATGCCGTCCACGTTCTGTGCCAGCGACACGCCCTGAGACCAGCCCCTCAGATCGTTTGGCGCCACATGGGCCGGCAGGCAAACCGCGTTTCGACCTGCGTCGTGGAAGGCCTGCGTCACCCCGGCCGGGGACTTGACCTGGGCAATCGGGTCACCCACGATGAAATGGACGCGGGTGGCTCCGCTCAAGGCTTGGGGCATGTCTCTCTCACAGTTCTGAAGGTGTTGGCCAACGCCATTGGCTGGCCCGGGAATGGGCGGATCATATCCAAAAGTGGAATTTGATTCAACTATTGAATTTTTTTCCAATTCTGACTACACTGCCCACATTCACGCAGTTCCAACCAGATACAAAACATGCCCACCACCCGTCTGGCCCTGATCGGCGCCGGCACCATCGGCAAGACCCACATCGACCGGATCCAGCGGCATCCCGGGCTGGAGCTGGCCGGCATTGCCGACCCCACGCCCGCAGGACAGGCACTGGCCGACAGCCTGAACGTGCCCTGGGCCGCTGAACCTGAAGCCCTGCTGGATCAGGTGCGCCCTCAAGGCGCGATCGTGGCCACACCCAATGTGGCGCATGTGCCGGTGGCGCTGGAATGCCTGGCGCGCGGCATCCCGGCCCTGGTGGAAAAGCCCGTGGCCGACACCGTGGCAGAGGCTCGCGCACTGGCCGATGCCGTGGCGCGCACCGGGGTCCCGGTGCTGGTAGGCCACCACCGCCGCCACAACCCGGTCAACCAGCGCGCCCG
>JAYRQF010000099.1:0-7396 GCA_041910735.1 Limnohabitans sp. | reverse complement strand
TCAAGGACATGGCCATGCAACTGCTGGGCAACCTGTTCGAATACGAACTGGGCCGCCGTGGTGCCGAGCTGAACATTCTTGGGGCCACCAGCGGCGACACCGGCAGCGCGGCCGAATACGCCATGCGCGGCAAGAAGGGCATCCGTGTGTTCATGCTCAGCCCGCATGGGCGCATGAGCGCGTTCCAGCAGGCGCAGATGTTCAGTCTGCAAGACCCCAACATCCACAACATCGCCATCGAGGGTGTGTTCGACGACTGCCAGGACATCGTCAAGGCCGTGTCCAATGATCTGGAATTCAAGAAAAAATACAAGATCGGCACCGTCAACTCGATCAACTGGGCGCGTTTGCTGGCGCAGGTGGTGTATTACTTTGCCGGCTACTTCCAGGCCACGACGGCCAACAGCCAGCAGGTCAGCTTCACCGTGCCCAGCGGCAACTTTGGCAACGTCTGCGCCGGCCATGTGGCCCGCATGATGGGCCTGCCCGTGGCGCAGCTGGTGGTGGCGACCAACGAAAACGACGTGCTCGACGAGTTCTTCCGCACCGGCATCTACCGCGTGCGCGGCACGGCCGACACGCACGAGACCTCCAGCCCGTCGATGGACATCTCCAAGGCCAGCAACTTCGAGCGCTTTGTGTTCGACCTGCTCGGCCGCGATGCGGCGCAGACCCAGGCGCTGTTCGGCGATGCGCTGAACCGGCAGGGTCGTTTCGACCTGTCGGCCGACCCGCGCTTTGCCGATGCGGCGAAGCGCTACGGCTTTGTCAGCGGCAAGAGCACCCACGCCAACCGTCTGGACACCATCCGTCAGGTCTTCGATCGCTACAGTGTGATGATCGACACCCACACCGCCGACGGCGTGAAGGTGGCGCGCGAGCACCTGCAGGCCGGCGTGCCCATGCTGGTGCTGGAGACCGCCTTGCCCATCAAGTTTGCAGGGACGATCGTCGAGGCCTTGGGCCGTGAGCCGGAGCGTCCGGCAAAATTCGAAGGCATTGAAGCCTTGCCCAAGCGCGTGAAGGTCATGCCGGCCGATGTGGCGCAGGTCAAGGCCTGGATTGCCGCCCACTGCGACTGACCACAAAGCCCACCATGAACGCTCCCCGCGCACCGCTGATGCCTCTGGACGAAGCCTGGCACAAGCTGCTGGCGCAGGTCCGGCGTCTGCCGGGCACCGAAGAGGTGGCGACGTTCGATGCCGACGGCCGCGTGCTGGCGCAGGACCTCGTCTCGGCCCTGCAGGTGCCGGCTTTCGACAATTCCTCGATGGACGGCTACGCCGTGCGCACGGCCGATCTGGCCCCCGGCGCGGTGCTGCGCGTGACCCAGCGCATTCCGGCCGGCCACAACGGCCAGCCCCTGCAGGCGGGCGAAGTGGCGCGCATCTTCACCGGCGCACCGGTGCCCCCCGGTGCCGATGCGGTGGTCATGCAGGAAGAGGTCGAAGTGCTGGGCGAGCAGGATGGTGTGCCGCAGGTGCGCTTCGCGCAGCCGGCGCAACCGGGCCAATGGATCCGCCGCAGCGGCGAGGACGTGCAGCGTGGCGCCACCGTGTTGCCCGCGGGCACCCGTCTGGGCCCGGCCGAACTTGGTCTGGCCGCCAGTCTGGGCCAGGCGCACCTGACGGTGGCTGCGCGCCCGCGTGTGGCCCTGTTTTCGACCGGTGACGAGTTGGTCATGCCTGGCGATGTGCCGCCGGAGGCCCTGCCACCCGGTGCCATCTACAACTCCAACCGCTTCTTCCTCAAGGCCCTGCTGCACCGCATGGGCTGCGAGGTCAGCGATCTGGGCATCGTGCCAGACCGCCGCGAGGCCACGCTGGCCGCGCTCAAGTCCGCCGCCGACCACCACGACCTGATCCTGACCAGCGGTGGCGTGTCGGTGGGCGAGGAAGACCACGTCAAACCCGCCGTGCAGGCGCTGGGCGCGCTCGACCTCTGGCAGATTTCCATGAAACCGGGCAAGCCCTTTGCCTATGGCCATGTGCGCCGCAGCACCGAAGCCGGACAGGCGCATTTTGTGGGCTTGCCGGGCAACCCGGTGTCGAGCTACATCACCTTCCTGCTGATGGTGCAGCCCATGCTGCTGCAGATGCAAGGTGTGGCGGTCCAGCCGTGGGCCCCGCTGCAGTTGCCGGCCCACTTTGACTTGCCCAAGGGCGACAAGCGCCGCGAGTTCTTGCGTGTGCGCCGCAATGCCGCAGGCGGCCTGGACCTGTTCCCCAACCAGAGCTCGGGCGTGCTGACCTCGGTGGTCTGGGGCGATGGCGTGGTGGACAACCCGGCAGGCCAGAGCATCGCCCGTGGTGATCTGGTCAACTTCCTGCCCTTTGCCGACTGGCTGGCCTGAAACCATGAAGATCCAATTGCGTTATTTCGCCTCGATCCGGGAGGATTTGGGGCTGACCACGGAAGAGGTGGAGACCGGCGCCCGCGATGCCGCTGGCCTGCTCGCCGAGCTGCGCGCGCGGGGCGGTGCCTATGCGCAGGCCTTGGCCGAAGGCCGCCCGGTGCGCGTGGCCATCCAGCAGGTCATGGCCCGCAGCGACACGCCGTTGGTCGAGGGTGCCGAGGTGGGCCTGTTCCCGCCGGTGACGGGGGGCTGAAGCCATGGCCCGCGTGCGCATCCAGACCGAAGATTTCGACGTGGGCGCCGAGCTTGCCAGTCTGCGCGCGGATGACCTGCGCGTGGGCGCGGTCTGCAGCTTTGTCGGCACCGTGCGTGACACCCGCGCGATCACCGGGGCGGCCGGCGACGAAATCCGCTCGATGGAGCTGGAGCACTACCCGGGCATGACCGAAAAAGCCATCGAGGCCATGATCGACGAAGCGCACAAGCGTTTTGATTTTTACGAGGCCCGTGTCATCCACCGCATTGGCCTCCTGAAGCCGGCCGACCAGATCGTGTTCGTGGCCGTGACTTCGGCGCATCGGGGCGAGAGTTTTCAGGCCTGCGAGTTCCTGATGGACTACCTCAAGACGCAGGCACCCTTCTGGAAGAAAGAGCAGACCCCGCAGGGCGCCCAGTGGGTGGATGCGCGGGTCAGCGACGACGCGGCACTGGCCCGCTGGGGCATCGAGGCCGGCAACGCCTGAACCCGGGTCTCAGTGCCGGTAACCCGTCGCAGGCGGCTCGCTGCTGGGCGCAGGTGCTGCGGGGCTGGCAACGAGGGTGGTCTGCCATGCGGCTTTGTCCATGGCCTGCCCGATCAGGTGGATCAGGCCATGCACCAGCGCAGGCTGCAGGTTGAGCTGGCAGGTCTGGGCCAGTCCCCCAGGTGCCCCCTTGTCCTGCAGCGTGACCTGCACCCCCGAGGTCTGGAAACTCAGCTGCACATCGGTCACCAGCATCGGTTCGTCGCCCAGCGGCAGTTGCTGGGGCTGTTCGGTGTAGGGCGTCTTGAAGTCGGCCTGCTGCAAAAAGGCGTCGCGTTTCAGGTCGGTCAGAATCTGCCGCGAAGCCGGGTCGGGCGCCACCATCTGGGGCTGGTTCGATTCCATGCGCCCCACGGCCTGCTGCAGGGCGGGCAGCAGGCGCAGCGTCAGGCGCCGGGTCAGCCAGAAACGGAACTCTTCGGCCGTCTGCGTGTTCACGCGCAGCAGCAGCCGGTCCTGACGGTCGTTGTGGCTGACATTGAGCTGGTGGATGTTCATTTCTTGATTTTAGGCAAGTGGCTGGCACCAGGATGCCCTTGAAATCGGGGCAGACAGCCCAAGGTGTCCCGGCAAGGAGAAATTCCATGCGCATTGACAAACTGACCACCAAGTTCCAGGAAGCCCTGTCCGACGCCCAGAGTCTGGCCTTGGGCAACGACCACGCCTACATCGAGCCGGTGCATGTGCTGGCCGCCATGCTGCGCCAGCAGGACGGCCCGGGCGCCTTGCTGCAGCGTGCCGGCGTGCAAGTGCCCGCGTTGTCGCAGGCCGCCGAGGCCGCCGTCAAGCGCCTGCCGCAGGTCAGCGGACAGGAGCAGGTGCAGGTCGGCCCCGAACTGGTCAAGCTGCTGCAGGCGGCTGAAAAAGAATCCATCAAGCGCGGCGATGCCTTCATTGCCAGCGAGCTGTTCCTGCTGGCGCTGGCCGACAGCAAGAACGAAGCGGGCCGCATCGCCAAAGAGAACGGCCTGAACCGCAAGAACCTGGAAGCGGCAATCGACGCCGTGCGTGGAGGACAAAACGTGAACAGTGCCGAAGCCGAAGGCCAGCGCGAAGCGCTCAAGAAATACTGCCTGGACCTGACCGAGCGCGCCCGCATCGGCAAGCTCGACCCGGTGATCGGCCGCGACGACGAGATCCGCCGTGCCATCCAGGTGCTGCAGCGCCGCTCCAAGAACAACCCGGTGCTGATCGGCGAGCCCGGTGTGGGCAAGACGGCCATTGTCGAAGGGCTGGCCCAGCGCATCGTGGCCGGCGAAGTGCCCGATTCGCTCAAGGGCAAGCGGGTGCTGAGCCTGGACATGGCCGCGCTGCTGGCCGGCGCCAAGTTCCGCGGCGAGTTCGAGGAACGCCTGAAATCCGTGCTCAACGAACTGGCCAAGGACGAAGGCCAGACCATCGTTTTCATTGACGAGTTGCACACCATGGTGGGTGCCGGCAAAGCCGAAGGCGCGATGGACGCGGGCAACATGCTCAAGCCCGCGCTGGCGCGCGGCGAGCTGCACTGCGTGGGCGCCACCACACTCGACGAATACCGCAAGTACATCGAAAAGGACGCCGCGCTGGAGCGCCGCTTTCAGAAGATCCTGGTGGAAGAGCCGAGCGTGGAGGCGACGATTGCCATCCTGCGCGGCCTGCAGGAAAAGTACGAAGTCCACCACGGCGTGGACATCACCGACCCGGCCATCGTGGCCGCGGCCGAACTCAGCCACCGCTACATCACCGACCGTTTTCTGCCCGACAAGGCGATCGACCTGATCGACGAGGCGGCGGCCAAGATCAAGATCGAGATCGACTCCAAGCCCGAGGTGATGGACAAGCTCGACCGCCGCCTGATCCAGCTGCAGATCGAGCGCGAGGCCGTGCGCAAGGAGACCGACGAGGCTTCGCAAAAGCGTCTGGCCCTGCTCGAAGAAGAAATTGTCAAGCTGCAGAAGGAAGCGGCCGACCTCGAAGAAGTCTGGCATGCCGAGAAGGCGCAGGCCCAGGGCAGCCAGCAGGTGCGCGAGCAGATCGACCAGCTGCGCCAGCAGATCGAGGAACTCACCCGCAAAGGCGACTTCAACAAGGTGGCCGAACTGCAGTACGGCAAGCTGCCCGAGCTGGAAAAGCGCCTGAAAGAAGCGCAGGCCAAGGAGTCCCAAGGCGATACCCAGGCCCCGCGCCTGCTGCGCACGCAGGTGGGCGCCGAAGAGATCGCCGAGGTGGTCTCGCGTGCCACCGGCATCCCGGTGTCCAAGATGATGCAGGGCGAGCGCGAGAAGTTGCTGCAGATGGAAGGCAAGCTGCACGAGCGCGTGGTGGGGCAGGACGAGGCCATCTCGGCCGTGGCCAACGCCATTCGCCGCTCGCGCTCGGGCCTGTCCGATCCGAACCGTCCGACCGGCTCCTTCCTGTTCCTCGGCCCCACTGGCGTGGGCAAGACCGAGCTGTGCAAGGCGCTGGCCAACTTCCTGTTCGATTCGCCCGAGCATCTGGTGCGCATCGACATGAGCGAGTTCATGGAAAAGCACTCGGTGGCCCGCCTGATCGGTGCGCCCCCGGGCTATGTGGGCTACGAGGAGGGCGGCTATCTGACCGAGGCCGTGCGCCGCAAGCCGTATTCCGTGCTGCTGCTTGACGAAGTGGAAAAAGCCCACCCGGACGTGTTCAACATCCTGCTGCAGGTGCTCGACGACGGGCGTCTTACCGACGGCCAGGGCCGCACGGTGGACTTCAAGAACACGGTGATCGTGATGACGTCCAACATCGGCTCGCACCTGATCCAGTCCATGGTCGGCCAGCCGTACGAGGACATCAAGGATGCGGTGTGGGACGAGCTCAAGAGCCACTTCCGCCCCGAGTTCCTCAACCGCATCGACGAGACGGTGGTCTTCCACGGGCTGGACGCCCAGCACATCGCCTCGATTGCCCGCATCCAGCTGCAGGCCCTGCGCGAGCGACTGGCCCGCATGGACTTGGAACTGGACGTGAGTGAGCCGGCCCTGTCCGAACTGGCCAAGGTGGGCTTCGACCCGGTGTTCGGTGCCCGTCCGCTCAAGCGGGCCATCCAGCAGCGCATCGAGAACCCGCTCTCGAAGCAACTGCTTGAGGGCAAGTTCCCGCCCAAGACCCGCATCGAGGTGTCGGTCGACCCGGTGCGCAACCCCGGCGTGTTCGACTTTGCCGGCAGCCCCATGGCCGACTGACACGGCTGCAGGGCCTTGTCGCCTGCGGGCCGCGGGCCGGAAGGTGGGGACGTATGATCCCGCTTTCCGGCCCGCGGCCTTTTTTTGTTTGCAGGATTTTTTCGATGACCACCGCCACGCTCGAAACCCCCGTGCCCCTGCGTCAGGACGCCTCCGTCATGGGGCTGGTGGGTCTGGCCCATGCCAGCTCGCATTTTTCGCACCTGTTGCTGCCGGTCATGTTCCCGGTGTTCATGAAAGAGTTCGGCTGGTCTTTTTCCGAGCTGGGTCTGATGTCCACCGTGTTCTTTGTGGTGTCGGGCGTGGGGCAGGCTTCGGCGGGTTTTGTGGTGGACCGTTTCGGCGCACGGCCGGTCATGTGGGTCTCGGTGGCCATGTTCGTGCTGGCCTGTCTGGTGGCGGCGAGCGCCACCGGCTACAGCGGCATGCTGCTGGCGGCGGTGCTGGCTGGATTGGGCAACTGCGCTTTTCACCCGGTGGACTTCACCATCCTCAACCAGCGCATCTCGACCCCGCGCCTGGGTTATGCCTTCAGCGTGCACGGCCTGACCGGCAATCTGGGCTGGGCGGCTGCACCGGCCTTCCTGATGGGCATCACTGCACTGGCGGGCTGGCGCGCAGCCTACATTGCTGCAGCGCTACTCTACGCCGGCATCCTCGCGCTGCTGGTGCTGCGCAAGGACCTGCTGCTGACCACGCCCCGGCCCAAGGCTCCGGCAGGCCACACCGGCGAATCCGATCTGGCTTTCATGCGCCTGCCCGTGGTCTGGTGGTGCTTCACCTTCTTTTTGCTATCGACCATGACGCTGGCCGTGGTGCAGAACTTTTCGGTGCCGATCCTCAAGGCCCTGCAGAACGTGAGTCTGGAGACCGCCTCGATGACGCTGACGGCATACATGCTCTGCGGGGCGGTGGGCATGTTTGTAGGCGGCTTTGTGGCCGCGCAGTACCCGCGCTGGAGTGACCGTGTGGTGGCCTCCTGCATGACGGGTGCCGCCGTGTGTATGGCCTTGTGTGCCAGCGGCGTGTTTGGTGCCACCGGCACGCTG
>JAYRQF010000098.1:0-2887 GCA_041910735.1 Limnohabitans sp. | reverse complement strand
GCCGTGGGCGGCCAGCAGGGCCTGGAGCGGGTCGCCCAGCAGCACGTCCGACAGGCCAAAGGCGCCGTCCTCCAGTTCAATGGCGCAGAACTCCGCGTCGTGTGCGCCCGCGTCGGGTGCGCGGCGTGGCACGTGCAGGCGGCGCACGCGCGGGCTTGGGTGGTGGTGGGCGATGTCGGCCAGCAGCTGCAGCACAGCGCTGGCCACGGGGGTGGTCGGGCGAACGGACATGGACCGATGGTAGCGACCCGCGGTGGCGTCCACCGCATCGCGGCGTGCACGCCGCCTCAGTTATCCACGATCTTGCTGCCCTTGAGCGTCAGGTCGCCACTGGCTTTGACGTTAATCTTGGCGGCACCGATCAGGTCGATGTTCTTGCCCTTGATCACGATGCTGCCGTCTTTCCTGAGCACCAGGCTGGCAGCACCGACCACCAGCGCGATCTCATCGGCCGCCTCCACGCGCAGTTGCTTACCCACGCTCATCAGGCTGCTTTTGCCCACCGTCTCGACGCGGTTGCGGCCGATGCTGATGCTCAGATCGGCGCCGACCGCCAGTGTTTCGCTGCCGCCGATCTGCTGGTCGCGGTGGCCGCTGATCTGGGTGCTGTGGTCGCTCATGGGAGGCCCCTGGGGGTGGTTGAACATCCGCCCATGGTGCCACCGGCCTCGTTCACACCATTTAAGGGTTCGTCGGACTTGCGCACTAGGCGCACAAACATGGGAGTGCGCTTGAGCACATCTTCGCGCGACTCGCCGGTGGCGGTGTTGACCACCCAGGCATGCAGGAATTTCATCTGGCTCACGTTCTGGCCGTTCACGCCGTTCATCACGTTGCTGTAGCTGTAGGGGTTGACGCTGCGCACCTCGATGGGGATGGTGCCGGTCCAGACCCAGCCCTCGGGGTGGATGCCGGAATCGGCGCCGCTGCTTTGGTGGTGGGGGCCGAGTTCAGGCGGGGGAGTTGTTGCAGTTCCTTCAGGTGCGGAAGACGCCAGTGACGTCCATCGATTTTGGACCGCTGGCGAACCAGGGCCTGTGCCGCCATGTGGTCCAGCCACAGGGGTTGACCAGCACAATCCTTGCCGTGCCACCGCATGCCCTCCACGCAGCGGGGCCACAGCAGATGTGTGCTGCGCTGCAAATAGTGGCTTCCGTCTGCGGTGAGCGTCCAGTCCGCGGCGTTCTCCGGCGTTTCGGCTGCGAGCACCAATCGGGCTGAGCCCGCTGCAGCCACCAGCGCAAGCGCGGCCCAAAAGACGCTCCCGGTGGGGGCGACGGATTGTGAAGAACGGCTACACGCCCTCGTATCGGACAAAGTCGAGAGGAACTGAGGGCGGCGCATGGGCCACCAGATGGGCGGTACACCGCAACGAAAAAGGCGGCCGGAGCCGCCTTGTCGAAGCTGATCAGGGGCGATCACAGGCCGGTCGCGGCTGCTGTCGCCGACGCAGTCCCAAAACAACCAGCAGGCCGCCGCCCAACAGTGCCAGCGATCCGGGCTCTGGCACGTCGTTGCTGTTGCAGCCGGGCGCGGTCGGGTTCTGCGCGCAGAAGTCCAGCACTTCCGCTACCTTGGTGTTGATGAAGTTGGTGAAAAAGGCCGCAGGGTCATTGCGGAAGCTGATGATGTTGAAAAAATTACCACCATTCGCTGCGGCCAATCCTTGGTAGTAGCTGTTGGAGTCATCGTCTGGATTGCCGATGACGTTGATCAGTTCGTTGGGTGCTGTGGCGTCCAACGCCTCGTCCAGGGCGGTTCGGTTGAGGGAATTGTCGTCGTCCTCGTCGGTGACCACGATGATGTTGCGCACGGTGCTGCTGCGGAACGTAGCCCCGAGTGCGACCTGAATGGCCGCAGAGCCGTCCTCCGTACCGCCTCCATTAGCGGTCAACAACTGGAATGGGCTACCCGCTTGGCTGAAGAGATCGAACGTGGTGATGTCCTGTATGAGATTGGCTGTTCCGCCAAACCGCACCAGCCCATAACGTGCGTCGATACCGCTGTTAATCATGGCGGTATTGAAATCCACGATGCGGTTCTTCACCTGTGCGATGTCGTCTCCCATGGAGCCGGAGGTATCGATCACCCACACGACATCCGACACGATGGCCGCATGTCCCGTTCCCGCAAGACCCATCAGGCCAGATGCAATCAGTGTGGAAAGCCAATTCTTCAGTTTCATGGTGCGCTCCTGTGATGGGGTCGTGGGGTGAGACTGCTCAAGTGCGACCTATCATGCATAACGCATGCCAGCTCCGCAATGCGGTGGGAAAACGAGAAACATCAACGCACTGCACGGGGCAAGGCCTGTGGGCACGAGGGCTGTGTAAAAACAGTCGACAGCAATTCGATCGCTGCCCAGCCTAACCGGCCCGACCGTCGAGGGCCGAGCGTTCTCAGATCAGCCGGGCGATGAGCGCACCTTCGCTGGGCGCCGCCAGCGGCACCCAGACCTTGACCGGACTGCCCTGCGCCACGCTGATGGCTTCACCGTCCTGGTTCTGCATGGCGTTCAGTTCGACCACGCGATTGCCACTCGGGTGGATGACTTCCAGCCGGTCGCCCACCGCGAAGCGGTTCTTGGTTTCGACCTCGGCCCAGCCGTCTTCGCGTACCTGCAGCACTTCGCCCACGAACTGGCTGCGGTGGCTTTCGCTGTGGCCGGTGATGTAGTTCTGGTAGTCCTGCGCCGGGCGGCGCTCCATCAAGCCGCCGGTGTAGCCGCGGTTGGACAGACCTTCGAGTTCGAGCAGCAGTTCGGGGTTGAAGGGCTTGCCGGCCACGGCGTCGTCGATGGCGCGGCGGTAGACCTGCGCGGTCCGCGCCACGTAGTAGTGGCTCTTGGTGCGGCCCTCGATCTTGAGCGAGTCGATGCCCATGGCCG
>JAYRQF010000097.1:0-5690 GCA_041910735.1 Limnohabitans sp. | reverse complement strand
GGTCCACGTCCAGCCCGCAGTGGGCCAGCGCCTGCGACAGCAGGGCCAGCAGGCCCTGGCGGTTGACGGATTCACCGGTGGTGCCAACAGCACCCTGCTGCGCCATCCAGATCAGAAAACGCCCGTCGATGAGGGCCATGCAGGTGCCACTGCGTTGCTCGCCGGAACGGCGGTCGTGACGGAGTCCGGAATGGAAGTATTCGCGTTTCATGGGCAAGCCTGTAAGAAAAGTAGCCAGAGCTAAGGGAACTAGTGACCATGCGATCGGCACGGTTGGCTGGATTCTAACGGGCTTGCGGCGGGGCCGGACAAGGCCCCACCCGCATCAGGCCTGGCGCAGGGCCTGCATCTGTTCGCGTGTCAGGCGGTTGCCGTGTTGCGACACCACGGCTGCGGCGGCGCGGTTGGCCAGGGCCGCGGCCTCGGCCTGGGTCATGCCGTGCGTCACGCCGTACAGGAAGGCGCCGGCAAACATGTCGCCCGCACCATTGGTGTCCACCGCCTTTGTCGGCACGGCCGGCACGTTGGCCATGTCGCCGCCCTGCAGCACGATGCAGCCCTTGGGGCCACGTGTCAGGCACACGGTGCGCGCCAGCTTTTGCAACTGCGGCAGGATGACTGCCAGATCGGTGCTGCCACACCAGACCTGCGCCTCTTCCTCGTTGGCAAACAGGTAATCCAGGCCTTCACCAACCATGGCCTCCAGACCGGCACGGCAGAAGTTGATCATGCTCACGTCGCTCAGCGTGAGGGCGGTCTGCACACCCTGCGCCCCGGCGATCTTCAGGCCCTCCAGCGCGGCTTCCAGCCCGGTGGGCGAGGCAGCCAGGTAGCCTTCCATGTAGTAGATCTTCGATTTGGCAATGTCGTGCGGGTGCAGGGCCTGGCGGTCGAGCTGCGAGGTGGCGCCCAGAAAGGTGCACATGGTGCGCTCGGCGTCGGGCGTGACCAGCACCATGCAGCTGCCAGTCTGGCCGGGGTGGGCCTGGGTGTGCGTGAGGTTGGTGGCCACACCGTTGGCCTGCAGGTCCTGCGTGTAGAAGGCACCCAGCTCGTCGTCGGCCACGCGGCAAGAATAAAACGCCTTGCCGCCCAGCTGCGCCAGCGCCACCACCGTGTTGCCGGCCGAGCCGCCACCGGTGCGGCGAGCGTGCAGACCTTGCACATGCCTGTGCAGTGCCGTGCGCTGCTCGGCGTCGATCAGCGTCATGTGGCGCTTGCTCACGCCCATGGCCTGCAGCAGTTCGTCGGAGACTTCGTATTCGGTGTCGACCAGCGCATTGCCGATCGCGTAGAGGTGGTAGTGGCTCATTTCAAGGCCTTGTAGCGCACGCGCTTGGGCTTGGCGCCCTCCTCACCCAGACGCTTCTTCTTGTCGGCTTCGTATTCCTGGTAGTTGCCGTCAAAGAACACCCACTGGCTGTCGCCTTCGGCGGCCAGGATGTGGGTGGCGATGCGGTCCAGGAACCAGCGGTCGTGGCTGATCACCATGACCGAACCGGCGAATTCGAGCAGCGCGTCTTCGAGGGCGCGCAGGGTTTCGACGTCAAGGTCGTTGGAGGGTTCGTCCAGGAGCAGCACGTTGCCGCCCTGCATCAGGGTCTTGGCCAGGTGCAGACGGCCGCGCTCACCACCGGAGAGCATGCCGACTTTCTTTTGCTGGTCGCCACCGCCGAAGTTGAAGCGGCCGCAATAGGCGCGGCTGGGCATCTGGAACTTGCCCACGGTGATGATGTCCAGACCGCCGGAGATGTCTTCCCACACGGTCTTGTCGTTCGACAGGTCTTCACGGGACTGGTCGACAAAGGCCATCTTCACGGTCTGGCCGATGTGCACCTCGCCGCTGTCCGGCTGTTCCTTGCCCGAAATCAGCTTGAACAGGGTCGATTTACCGGCACCGTTGGGGCCGATGATGCCAACGATGGCGCCCGCAGGCACCTTGAAGCTCAGGTTGTCGATCAGCAGGCGGTCACCAAAGGACTTGCTGACGTTCTTGAACTCGAACACGTCGTTGCCCAGACGCTCGGCCACCGGGATGAAGATCTCGTTGGTCTCGTTGCGCTTCTGGTATTCGTAATCACTCAGCTCTTCGATGCGGGCCAGACGGGCCTTGCTCTTGGCCTGGCGGCCCTTGGGGTTCTGGCGCGCCCACTCCAGTTCCTTCTTCATGGCCTTGGTGCGGGCGTCTTCGGTGCGCTGTTCCTGCTCCAGGCGGGCTTCTTTCTGCTCCAGCCAGGTGGAGTAGTTGCCCTTGTAGGGAATGCCGTGGCCGCGGTCGAGTTCCAGAATCCACTCGGCAGCGTTATCGAGGAAGTAGCGGTCGTGGGTGATGGCCACCACGGTGCCCGAGAAACGCTGCAGGAACTGTTCCAGCCAGTCCACGCTTTCTGCGTCCAGGTGGTTGGTCGGTTCGTCGAGCAGCAGCATGTCGGGCTTGGAGAGCAGCAGGCGGCACAGGGCCACACGGCGCTTTTCACCGCCGGACAGGTTCTTGATGACGGCATCCCAAGGCGGCAGGCGCAGGGCGTCGGCGGCGATTTCAAGCAGGTGCTCGGAGTCGCCTTCGGCGCCAGCGGCCGAAATGATGGCCTCGAGCTGGGCCTGCTCGGCGGCCAGGGCGTCAAAGTCGGCGTCTTCTTCAGCGTAGGCGGCGTACACCTCTTCCAGGCGCTGCTTGGCTGCAGCCACTTCGCCCATGCCGCTTTCGACCGACTGGCGCACAGTGTGCTCAGGGTCCAGCTGGGGCTCCTGCGGCAGGTACCCGATCTTCAGGCCCGCCATCGGGATGGCTTCGCCCTCGATGTCCTTGTCGATGCCGGCCATGATCTTGAGCAGCGTGGACTTGCCCGAGCCGTTGAGGCCGAGCACGCCGATCTTGGCGCCGGGAAAGAACGACAGCGAAATGTCCTTGAGGATCTGGCGCTTGGGCGGCACGATCTTGCCGACCCGGTTCATCGAGAAAACGTATTGAGCCATTTGGAAACCTTGGAAACCCTGAAATATGCAAGCAACCCGCCATTATCCCAGCTTGTGGCGGGCGCCCTACCTACAATCGGCGACCATGCCCCCGAAAATCCTCATCACCGGCGGTGCCGGCTACATCGGCTCACACACGGCAGTCGAACTCATGAATGCCGGCCACGAGGTGGTCATCGTCGACAACCTGTGCAACAGCAGCATCCGGGTGCTGGACCGCCTGCGGCAGTTGTGTGGACCTCGCTTCAGTTTTGTGCAGGCCGACGTGCGCGATGGCACCGCCCTGGACCGCATGTTTGCAGAGCACGATGTCCAGGGTGTGGTCCACTTCGCCGGCCTCAAGGCCGTGGGCGAATCGGTGGCCCAGCCGCTGCGCTACTTTGACAACAACGTCGGCAGCACCCTGTCCCTGCTGCAGGCCATGGAGCGTGCCGGCGTGCGCCGCATCGTTTTCAGCTCCTCGGCCACGGTGTACGGTGATCCCGACACGGTGCCGATCCGTGAGTCGAGCCGGCTGCAGGTAACCAACCCCTATGGCCGCACCAAGCTGATGTGCGAGGACATTTTGCGCGACCTGCAGGCGGCCGATCCGCGCTGGCAGGTGGCCATCCTGCGTTATTTCAACCCGGTTGGCGCCCATGAGAGCGGCCTGATCGGCGAGCACCCGAACGGCGTCCCCAACAACCTGATGCCCTTCATCACCCAAGTGGCCGTGGGCAAGCGCGCGTTCCTGAGCATCTTCGGTCAGGACTACCCCACCCCCGACGGCACCGGTGTGCGCGACTACATCCATGTGGTCGATCTGGCCCAGGGCCATCTGGCGGCGCTGCGTTACCTGCAGGACAGGCAGACCGGCATCACGGTCAACCTGGGCACCGGTCGGGGCGTGAGTGTCAAGGAACTGGCCGACACCTTTGCACGGGTCAACGGTGTCCCCATCCCTTACCGTTTTGTGGACCGCCGACCGGGCGACGTGGCCACCCTGTGCGCTGACACCAGCCTGGCCCGCGACGCCCTGGGCTGGCAGGCCCGGCTGGATGTGGACCGCATGTGCGAAGACGCCTGGCGCTGGCAGTCTGGCAACCCCGAGGGCTACCAGTGAACCCTGCGCCGCTGCATGTCCTGCTGGTCATCACCAAAGGCGAGATCGGCGGCGCACAAACCCATGTGATCGAGCTGTGCCGCGCCCTGCGCGGCCGGGTGCGCTTCAGCGCGGTCATCGGCGGCGAAGCCGGCAGCTTTCTGCAGCAGGCCCTGCAGGCACTGGACGTGCGCACCCTCGCCCTGCCTGCGCTGCGCAACTCGCTCAACCCGCTGCGCGTGCTGGCCTCGGTGCGCGCCTTGCGCGCGCAGATGCGTGCCGACCCGCCCGACCTGATCCACGCGCACAGCGCGGTGGCCGGCGTGGTGGCCCGCCTGGCCGGCAAACTGGGCGACACGCCGGTGGTCTACACCGTGCACGGCTTTGGCTTCAAACCGCAGGCCCCTGCGCTGGTGCGCGTGAACGCCTGGCTGGCCGAAGCGGTGCTGGCGGCCTGGACCACGCGCATGGTCTGCGTGTCCGACCACGAAAAATCCCTGGCAGCCCGACTGCCCATGGACCCGGCGCGCGCCAGCGTGATCCCCAACGCCATCGCCGACGTGCTCTGGCAAAGCGACCAGCGAACGCCCGAACCTGCTCTGGTGATGGTGGCGCGCATGGCCCCGCCCAAACGCCATGACCTGCTGCTGCAGGCCCTGGCCCTGCTGGCAACCGATGGCCTGCGCCCGGCCACGCGGTTGCTGGGCGACGGTCCGCAACGCACGCAGCACCAGCAACTGGCCAACGCGCTGGACCTGCCCCATGCGGTGTTCAGCGGTGACGTGCACAACGTGCCCGAGCAGCTGGCGCAGCACCAGATCTTTGTGCTGTTGTCGGACCACGAAGGTTTGCCGATCTCACTGATCGAGGCCATGCGCGCCGGCATGGCCATCTTGGCCAGCCGACTGCCCGGGGTGGAAGAACTGCTGGTGCACGGCGAGAGCGCTCTGCTGGTGACCAACGACCCCTTCGAGATCGCCCAGGCCCTGCGCCAGCTGCTGGAGGACGCGCCCTTGCGCCAGCGTCTGGCCGCCGCGGCGCGCACGCGCTACGAGGCCCGCCACAAACCTGAAGCCATGGGCGAACAGCTGCTGCAGGTCTACGAAGAAGCCCCCCTGCTGCCCACCGCCACCTGGCCGATGACCCTGCCGCGCCGCCACCGCGCCGCACTTGCCTCCGAGCACGCCCGGCACCAGCACAGCCAGTTGCTGTGGGCCTTGCTGGGCACATCGGCGCTGGCGCTGGCCGGCCTGCTGGGCCAGTGGCTGCGCCAGCAGGGCTGGGTGACGGTGGACTTCAGCCGAACGGTGCTGGCCTGTCTGCTGCCCTATGGGGTGGCGGCGCACCTGCTCTACCGCGGCGCGCACCTGCCCGCAGCCGAACGCGGTGTGCTGTTGCTGGTGACCACCGCCGTGCCCTTTGTGCTCACCCCCCTGGGCTTTGCCCTGACGCAGACCCCCTACTCGCGCAGCGCCCTGCTGCTGAGTTACCTGCTGACCACAGCCTGGTTCTGGCTGGGCTACCGCTGGCTGATCGCGCCGCGTGCGCTCAAGCTGCTGTACTGGGACACAGCGCAGCCTGCACGCCTGCAGGCACTGCTGGCGCGGCTGGGGCCTCAGGCCGAGGCGGCGGC
>JAYRQF010000096.1:0-12407 GCA_041910735.1 Limnohabitans sp. | reverse complement strand
CGGCGTGGGCGGCACGGGCGTCATCACCATCGGCCAGCTGCTGGGCATGGCGGCACACCTTGAAGGCAAGGGCATCGTCACGCAGGACGCGGCGGGTCTGGCCCAGAAAGGCGGCGCGACCTGGAGCCATGTGATCGTCGCCAACACGCAGGCCGACATCCGCACCACGCGGGTGGGCATGGCCACCGCCGACTTGATCTTCGGCTGCGACCCGATCGTGACGGCCGGCAAGGAAACCCTGCTGCGCATGCGCGAAGGCCGCACCCATGTGGCGCTCAACAGCCACAGCACCCCCACGGCTGCTTTCGTGAAGAACGGCAACTGGCAAAACCCCGCCGAGCAATGCGTGGCCGAGATCGCGCACCAGGTGGGCGAGGCCGGCGTCAGCGCCTTTGACGCCGACCGCATGGCCAAGCAGCTGATGGGCGACACGATCTATGTGAACCCGATGATCCTGGGCTACGCCTGGCAAAAGGGCTGGGTGCCGCTGTCACGCGAGTCCCTGCTGCGTGCCATGGAACTCAACGAAGTCGCCGTGGCCAACAACCAGCTGGCCTTTGAATGGGGTCGCCACGCCGCAGCCCATCCCGACAAGGTCATGACCGTGCTGCAACCGGCACAGGTCATCGAATTCAAAAAGCGTGACTCGCTCGACGACCTGATCGCCAGGCGCGTGACGTACCTGACGGATTACCAGAACGCCGCGTACGCGCAGCGTTACAGCGCCTTCGTTGCACGTGTGCGTCAGGCCGAAGCGCCGCTGGGCAAAACCGTGCTGACCGAAGCCGTGGCCAAGTCACTCTTCAAACTCATGGCCTACAAGGACGAGTACGAAGTGGCGCGCCTGCACACGCAGACCGGCTTCATGGAACGCATCGCCGGGCAGTTCGAAGGCGACTTCAAGGTCCACTACCACCTGGCCCCGCCTCTGCTGGCCAGGCGCAACGACAAGGGTCAGCTGGTCAAGCAGAAATTCGGTCCCGGCATGCTGACCGCCTTCAAACTGCTGGCCGGCCTCAAGGGCTTGCGCGGCACGGCGCTGGATGTGTTTGGCTACACCGAAGAACGCCGCACCGAACGCGCCCTGATCGGCGAATACATGGCCATGGTGGAGAGCCTGCTGGCTTCACTGGGTGCCGACAGCCACACCAAAGCCGTCGAAGTGGCGCGCGTGCCTGAAAGCATCAAGGGCTTTGGCCATGTGAAGGAGCGCAACCTGCAGGCCGCGCGCCTGCAGTGGAAACAGTTGCTGGGCCAGTGATCCACTGTTTTTGTCACCCCGGACTTGATCCGGGGTCCATGGCTTCAAGGACATGGATGCCGGGTCGAGCCCGGCATGACAGACCTGAGATCAGCGCGTTTCCGGCAACTCGATCTTGACTTCCAGCACTTCGAGGTTGTCCTGACGCTCCAGGTTCACCTTGATGTCGTTGGGATTGATCTTGATGTACTTGCTGATCACGGCCACCAACTCGCGCTGCAGGTCGGGCAGGTAATCGGGTTCGGCGGCGTTGCGGCCGCTGCGTTCGTGCGCCAGGATGATCTGCAGGCGTTCCTTGGCAACACTGGCTGTCTTTTTCTTTTCGCCCAACAGGAAGGACAGGAAAGACATGGTCACTTGCTCCCGAACAGACGCTTGAAGAAGCCGGGTTTCTCAGCTTCGGTGAAGCGCATGGGCTTGTCTTCGCCCAGGAAGCGGTCGATCACGTCCTTGTAGGCCTCGGCCACATCGGTGCCGGCCATGTTGATGGCGGGCGTGCCCTGGTTGGAGGCCTGCAACACGTTTTCGCTCTCGGGAATCACACCGATCAGCTTGATGCGCAGGATGTCCTGAATGTCCTGCAGCGACAGCATCTGGCCGTCTTCCACGCGGTTGGGGTTGTAGCGGGTGATCAGCAGGTGTTCCCTGATCGGCTCGGCGCCTTCAATGGCGCGTTTGGTCTTGCTGCCCAACATGCCCAGGATGCGGTCGGAGTCGCGCACCGAAGACACCTCGGGGTTGGTGACGATCAGCGCTTCATCGGCAAAGTGCATCGCCATCAGAGCGCCGGTTTCGATGCCGGCAGGCGAGTCGCAGACGATGTACTCGAAGCCCATTTCGGCCAGGTCCTTGAGCACCTTTTCCACACCTTCTTGCGTCAGCGCATCCTTGTCGCGCGTTTGCGAGGCGGCCAGCACAAACAGGTTGTCGCACTGCTTGTCCTTGATCAGGGCCTGGTGCAGGTTGGCTTCACCGTGGATCACGTTGATGAAGTCGTACACCACACGGCGCTCGCAGCCCATGATCAGGTCGAGGTTGCGCAGACCCACGTCGAAATCGATCACGGCCGTCTTGAAGCCCTTGAGGGCCAGGCCCGTGGCGAAACTGGCGCTGGTGGTGGTCTTGCCCACGCCACCTTTGCCGGAGGTCACTACAACGATTTTTGCCATGGGTATGCTTTCTGTCTGCAATGGAAGATAAAAGTCTGGAAATTCAGGCTTTGAGCGGCATGATCCGCAATTTGTCGCCATCAGGCCCGGTCTGCAGCGACACCTGCGCTGCCTGACCACGCACTTCGGCGGGCAAGGGGTTTTCGCTGGTGCGGTAAACGCCCGCGATGGAAATCAGTTCAGGGTCCATGCTCTGCGCAAAGATCCGCGCGCCGGTAAAGCCACGTGCACCGGCGATCGCCTTGCCACGGAGGGGGGCGTAAATATGGATGTGCCCGTCGGCCAGCACCTCGGCCCCCGGGTTGACCATGGCCAGCACGATCAGGTCCCGCCCCTTGGCATAGACCTGTTGACCTGAACGCAGAGGCTTGTCGATCACCATGGCATCGGTCAGTGCCGGTGCCACGGCGGTGGCAACAGGAGCAGGTGCAGGCGTTGACGGCGCGGCTGCGGTTGGCGCCTGGCGGCGGATGCGTGCATCGTCGGCCTGTGCCAGACCGGCCTCTTTGGCGGCCTGAAGCCACCCGCTGTGTGTTGTCTTGACGGCCACCGGCTGAAGTTGGTGCTGTCTGAGCAGCTGCATCAGCCCCACAAAGTCGATCGGGCTCTCGTCCTCTGCCAGACCATCCAGGTCGATCAGGGCAGGATCCTGGTCGAAAAAACCGGGGGTTTCGGCCAGCTGCGTTTGCAGTGCCTGGGCCACTGCCTGCAAATCACGGGACTTGAGCTGGAAAGCCACCAGAGGCAAATCTGCGCTCTTGATGTCGTACACGGCGGCGGTGGCAGGGGAAATGGGCATGGGCTCAGGCTGGAAAGTCGAAATCTTAACAGCCCGTCCAAGACACCCGGCCAGGGACTTGTTCCTGTCTTCCTTCTTTATATGTATCTCAAATTAGTCGTAGTAGATAAGGGTCGCAGGTCTGTGTGGACAATGCCATTTTTCTTTGACGTGACAGGCACTTGTCTTGTCCGTGAAGGTGTGGGCCAGTGTGCTTTGCATCTGTTTGGCCAACATGAACAAGTTCGCGATGAAGCACTGGCCTGTGGATAACTGCATGCTTGCCCTTTTTTTATCCACAGCCTTGTTCAGCCAAAAATTTTTTTCCGCTCCGCTCAATGGGTGTCGATCAGCCACTGGATGACGCCTTTGGCGATGAAACCCACCATGCCGAAGGCCAGTCCCAGAAAAATCACAAAAGTGCCAAATTTGCCGGCTTTGGATTCCCAGGCGAGCTGTCCGATGATGAAGAGCATGTAGAGCATGAAGGCCCCGATGCCTATCGTGAGGCCGAACCAGGCGAACTGTTCTTCGCTGAAGCCCATCACGCACCACCCTCTGCACCCTCTTTTGCATCGTCCAGCCGTGCAGGCAGACCACTCACATCCACCAGCTCACGGTAGGCGTGCCAGCTGGCATGACCCAGCATGGGCACCACCAGAATCAGGCCGAAGTACAGCGAGAACAGGCCGAGCATCGTGAAGGACATGAGCAAAAAAGCCCACAAGGCCATGGTGACCGGCCAGGTCAGCACCGCTTTCCAGCTGGTGAGCACCGCCTGGAGCACGCTCACGCGGCGGTCCAGCAGCAGGGGCATGGACACCACACTGGACGCGAACAGGGGTGCCGCCATCAGCCCGCCCAGGCCCAGCCAAAGTTCAAAAAGGTGGTGGTTCTGACTGGCCACCACATGCCGCAGAAAGTCCATCGGGGTGTGGATCGGCACCGGCGTCATCATCCAGATGAAAGCCGAAGAAGTGGTGACCCAGCCCACGGCCGCCAGTCCCAGCAACAGGCCGAAGCGGATCAGTGCCCAGTAACTGTCGGGTTGGGCCTGAAGGGTCATGTTCCAGCGTGTCCAGGTGTTGACCAGCAGCGCCAGATTGACAGTCTCGCCGCGCTCGATGGCGCGGCTCATGGCGTACAGGCTGGTGGCCAGCACCGGTGCAGTCACCATGAAAGCCGACACCAGGCCCACCAGCACCCAGAACTGGTCAAAAGCCAGCCAGGTGAAGAACCAGCCGGCCGCTGTCATGACCAAACCATGGGCCAGGCTCAGCCAGGGGTTGCGGGTGATGTCACGCAAACCCAGCACCAGCCAGCGCAGTGGCTGGTCCGGCTCAACGGGCAGGATGGGGGGCAGGAGCGGGCGAGGCCGCGAACGCCGGTCGGGGGCAGATGGAGATGACATGGATCAAGCTTATCGGGCCGGCGGCCGGCCCGGATTGACCCATGTCAATCGAAAATGCTCAGTAGTGGCGGTGGCCGTGCATGCCGGGGCCGCCGATGCGTGCCATGAAGCGGGCGGTTTCGGCATCAAAGGTCTTTTTCTGCTCTGCATTCAGGCTGGCATAAAAGGCTTTGGTGGCATCGCCGTGTTTTTTCATCTCGGCATCGCGCTGTGCATGCAGGGCCTGCATCTGGTCGATCCGTTCGGGTGTTGTCAGCTTTTCCATGGCGGCGCGGTCAGGGCGGGCCGGCATCTGGGCTGGAGGCTGCATCGCGTCAGCAAAGGTTTTCCAGGCACCTTCCTGGCTGGCATCGAGCTTGAGCCTGGCCTTGAGTTCAGCCAGATGTTTGGCGTGGCGCTCGGCCATGTTTTCACGCATGTGTTCGCGCATGTGGTCCTGACGGGCCTGCGGCATGCTGGCGCCAGCCATCGGGCCGGGCTGCGCGAAGGCGCTGCTGCCCAAAGCCAGTGCCAGACCGGCGGCGATCAGGGAAGTGCGGATTACTTTCATCTCTTGCTCCTTGAAAAAGCTCCCGCAAGAAAGTCCGGCGGGATGTCTTGCAGTGTGCGCGCCGCTTGTATGGCCGTCGTGGCGCGCAGGCAGAGATTTGTAAAGTACTGTTGCCAGTTGTTTACTCGGGCAGGTTGCGGTTCTTGCAGGTGTTGATGCCCAGCAGGCTGTAGGGCGGGCACCAGCCCAGGGCCCCGGTGGCCAGCGGCAGCAGGCCGATCCAGCCCCAGACGCCGACCTGGCCGGTGGCGGCCAGCAACACAAGCACGGCACCGATGGCGATGCGCAGGATGCGGTCGATACCGCCGACGTTGCTTTTCATGGTGTTTCCTTTTCTGGTTGGGGACAGAGCTGAAGGTCTGTCACTCAAAGTCACTTGGCTTTAAAAAATCAGGCGCCGACCTGGTAGCCCTCGTCGGCGATCGCTTTGGCAATGGCTTCGCGTGGCTGCACGGAATCCACTTCCACTTTCTTGCCACTCAGGTCCACTTGCACCTGCGCCTGCGGATCAAGCTGCTGCACGGCTTTGGTCACGGCCTTGGCGCAGTGGTTGCAACTCATCCCCTGGACATCGAAAACCTGTTTCATGGGTGTATCCTTGATTCATACCCTTGGCGGTATGGTGCAAGCATACGCCTGCAAGAGGTCCTGAACATGACGCAGATCAATTCCCCCCAACAGACTTACGACATCGGCATCGGCGGCATGACCTGTGCTTCGTGTGTGGCGCGTGTGGAAAAAGCGCTCAAAAAAGTGCCTGGTGTCGATGCCGCCACGGTGAATCTGGCCACCGAATCGGCGCATGTGACGGTCAGTGATCCCGAGACCGCAGAAGGCGTGTTGCGCCGCGCCATCCGCGACGCAGGCTACGAACCGCTGGCCACCTCGGCCACTGAGTCCATGCAGGCCTCCAGCCCCTGGGCCGGCTTTGCGCCGGTAGGCTGGGGTCTGGCCCTGTCGGCGCCGCTGGTGTTGCCCATGGTGGCCGACCTGTTCGGCAGGCACTGGATGCTGCCGGCCTGGCTGCAGTTTGTGCTGGCCACGCCGGTGCAGTTCATTTTGGGCGCGCGTTTTTACAGGGCCGGCTGGCATGCCCTGAAGGCGCTCAGCGGCAACATGGACCTGCTGGTGGCGATCGGTACCACCGCAGGCTGGCTCTTGTCGATGTGGCTGTGGCTCACCGCACACGAAGGCCATGCACCCCACCTGTATTTTGAGGGCTCGGCCGTGGTCATCACACTGGTGCTGTTGGGCAAATGGCTCGAAGCGCGCGCCAAACGCCAGACCACCGAAGCCATCCGCGCCCTGCACGCGTTGCGCCCCGACACCGCGCACCTGATCACCGACGAAGGCGAACAGGACGTGCCGGTGCAGGAAATCCGCATGGGCGATCTGCTGGTGGTCAGACCCGGCGAGCGCGTGCCGCTGGACGGTGAACTGCGCCAAGGGCAGACGCAGGTGGACGAATCCATGCTGACCGGCGAGCCGCTGCCGGTGGCCAAGGCCGTGGGCGCCAGCCTGACCGGGGGGTCGATCAACGGCGAGGGGCTGGTGCGCATGCAGGTCACAGCGGTCGGCCATGAAACCGTGCTCTCGCGCATCATCCGTCTGGTCGAGGACGCGCAGGCAGCCAAGGCGCCGATCCAGCGCCTGGTGGACCAGGTGGCCGAAGTCTTTGTGCCGGTGGTGATCGCCATCGCCCTGATCACGGGCATCGTCTGGCTGGTGCAGGGTGCAGGCTACGAACACGCGCTGATCCATGCGGTGGCCGTGCTGGTGATCGCCTGCCCTTGCGCGCTGGGTCTGGCCACGCCGGCGGCCATCATGGCCGGTACCGGTGTGGCGGCCAAACACGGCATCCTGATCAAGGACGCGCAGGCGCTGGAGATGGCACACAAAGTGCAGACGGTGGCGTTTGACAAGACCGGCACGCTCACCGTGGGTCAGCCCCGTCTGGTGGGAAAGGTGGCCGCAGCGGGCCATGAGGCCAATGCCATGCTCGCGCTGGCGGCGGCCGTGCAAAGCGGCAGCGAACACCCGTTGGCGCGCGCAGTGGTGGCGGCGGCGCAGGGCATGGCCCTGTTCGCTGCACAAGACGTGCAGGCCGTGCCCGGCCGCGGTATTCAGGCCCGGGTGGACGGCCGCGAGTTGCTGTTGGGCAGCCTGCGCTGGCTGCACGAAGCCGGGCTGGACATGCAGTTGTGGCAAGCCGAGATCGCGCAGTTCCAGCAACAGGGCGCCAGCCTGTCGGCGCTCGCCGAACGCACGGCGGCCGGCGTGCAGGGGCTGCTGCTGCTGGCCTTTGGCGACGAACCCAAGGCCGGGGCGCGCGAGGCGCTGCAGGCCTTGCGCGCACGCGGCCTGAAATTGGTGATGATTTCCGGCGACAACCGCGCTGCCGCTGAAGCCATGGCACGCCGTCTGGGTCTGCGTCCCGAAGACGGCGAGGTGCTGGCCGAGGTGCTGCCCGGCGACAAGGCGCAGGCGGTGGCCAAATTGCGCGAGGGTGGTCAGGTGGTGGCCATGGTGGGCGACGGCGTGAACGACGCGCCTGCGCTGGCCGCAGCCGATGTGGGCCTGGCCATGGGCAATGGCACCGATGTGGCCATGCACGCCGCCGGCATCACCCTGATGCGCGGTGAGGTGGCGCTGGTGGGCGCGGCGCTCGACATTTCGCGGCGCACCGTGGCCAAGATCCGGCAGAACCTGTTCTGGGCCTTTGCCTACAACACCGCCGGCATCCCGCTGGCGGCGCTGGGCTACCTGAGCCCGGTGATCGCCGGCGGCGCCATGGCGCTCAGCTCGGTCAGCGTGATGACCAACGCCCTGATGCTCAAGCGCTGGAAATTCGCCGACCGATCGGTCGGGTAAAGCGGTGTTTTCTTGACTTGGGTCAGGAATCCGGGCGCGCAGAATCTGCACACTGGACGCCATTGAAGAGGAGAAACACGATGGCCCAGCCCCGTAGCCTGCAAATCATCCGCGACGAACACGCCTCTCTGGCGGCCATGCTGCAGTCCATGCGCATGCTGGTCGAGCGCGGGCCTGACGACAGCCGCAAGAACTTCTTTGACGTGCTGCGCGCCATGCTGTTCTACATCGACGAATACCCCGAGCGCCTGCACCACCCCAAAGAGTCGAACCTGCTGTTCCCCAAGGTGGTCAAGGCTTCACCCAAAGTGCTGGGCGCCATTGACCGGCTCGAGCGCGACCACATGTACAGCGAAAAGGCCGCACGCGACCTGCAGCACCAGCTGCTGTCGTGGGAACTGCTGGGGGCCTCACGCCGTGCGGCTTTCGAAGAAGCCTTCAAAAAATACGTGGACTTCTACCTGGAGCACATGCATCTGGAAGAAGAAGTGATCCTGCCCGAGGCCGAAAAAACGCTGAACGCGCAGGACTGGGCCGAGATCGACGCGGCGTTTGAAAAGAACGCCGACCCGCTGACCGGCAAGTACCCGCCGACAGCGGAATACGAACAGCTGTTCAGCCTGATCGTGCAGCGCGCTCCGGCACCCATCGGTCTGGGCTGAAGATCCGCACGCAGCAAAAAAGGGGCCGGATGACCGGCCCCTTTTTCATGGCGATGCGCTGGCGCTTCAGGCCTGCTGCGGCTCCGGCTGGTCCCTGGAGAACCACATCACGTACAGCACGGGCAGCACCACCAGCGTCAGCAATGTGGCCGTGATCAGGCCGCCGATCACCACGATCGCCAGCGGGCGCTGGGTCTCGGAGCCGATGTCGTGGCTCATGGCCATGGGCAGCAGGCCCAAAGCCGCCAGCATCGCCGTCATCAGCACCGTGCGCAGGCGTTGCATGGCGCCTTCTTTCACCGCGTCGATCACGCTGTAGCCGGCGTTGCGCAGCTGCTGAAACACCGACAGCATCACCACGCCATTGAGCACGGCCTGACCCGACAGCGCGATGAAGCCGATGGCCGCCGACACCGACAACGGGATGCCGAACACCCAGAGCGCCACAAAGCCGCCGATCAGCGCGAGCGGCACGTTGATCAGGATCAGCAGCGCGGTCTTGACGGCGCGGAAGGCGTCGAACAGCAGCACAAAGATCAGCAGCAGAGAAATCGGCACCACGACCGACAGGCGCTGCATGGCGCGTTCCTGGTTTTCGAATTCGCCGGACCAGTTGACCGCGTAGTTGTCGGGCACCTTCACGTTGTCGGCCACGCGTTTTTTCATGTCGGCCACCACCGAGCCCATGTCGCGGCCCTTGATGAAGATGCCGATCGCCATGGTGCGGCGGCCGGCTTCGCGGGCGATGTTCATGGCGCCGCTGGCCTGACGGATGTTGGTCACGGCGCCCAGCGTGATGTAGCCGCCGTCGGGCGTGGCCAGCGGGGTGCTGGAGAGTTGCGCGATCGAGCGGCGCTCTTCGGGCAGGCGCACCGCCACCGCAAACTTGCGCTCACCTTCCCAGATCTGGGTGGCGGCCTTGCCGGCCAGTGCCGCTTCGATCACGTCCTGCACATCGCTCACGTTCAGGCCGTAGCGGGCCGCGCGTTCGCGGTCGATGTCGATCACCAGCTGCGGCAGCTCGCCCAGGCGGTCCACTTCGGCACGCTGCACACCCTTGACCTGCTTGAACTCGTGCTGCATCGCCTCGACGATGCGCCGCAGTTCGTTCAGGTCGTCACCGGCCACCTTGACCACGATCTGGCCCTTGATCTGCGAGATCGATTCGAGCACGTTGTCACGGATGGGCTGCGAGAAGGCGGGGTCCACGCCGGGGATCACCGACAGCGCGTGGTCCATTTCCTCGATGAGCTGCTCGCGCGTGAGGCCCTTGCGCCACTGCTCCTGCGGCTTCACGTCCACGAATACCTCGGCCATGCTCAGGGTCTTGGGATCGGTGCCGTCCTCGGGCTGGCCCGATTTGGACACCACGGTGCGCACCTCGGGCACCTTGATCAGGGCCTGGCGTGCCATGCGCAGGATGTGGGTGGCCTCCTGCTGCGACACGCTGGCGGGCATGTCCCAGTTGACCCAGAACGTCCCTTCGTTGAGTTCGGGCAAAAACTCCGAGCCCAGCCGCGAGGCCGCGCCCATGGCCAGCACAAAGCACGACACGGCGATCACCACCACCTTGCGGCGGTGGGCCAGCGCCCAGTCCAGTGCCGGGGTGTAGAGGTTCTTGAGCGAGCGCACCAGACGGTTGTCTTCGTGCGGCAGGCCCTTGCGCAGCATCCAGTAGGCCAGCAGCGGCACCAGCGTGAGCGAGAACACCAGCGCGCCGATCAGCGCGGCCGTGACCGACAGCGCCATCGGCTGGAAGATGCGGCCCTCGTGGCGCTGCAGCGCAAAGATCGGGATGTGCGCCGCGATGATGATCAGCATCGAGAACAGCGTCGGGCGCCCCACTTCGTTGGCGGCTTCGGTGATGAGCGCCTTGCGCTCTTTCTCGTTCATGCCCTCGCCGCGTTCGGCCAGCCGGTGCATGATGTTCTCGATCACGATCACCGCGCCGTCCACGATGATGCCGAAGTCCATCGCGCCCAGACTCAGCAGGTTGGCTGGCACGCCCAGGATCTTCAGGCCCATGAAGGTCGACAGCAGGGCCAGCGGGATCACCAGCACCACGGCCAGCGTGGCGCGCAGGTTGGACAGGAAGATGTAGAGCACCAGCGAGACCAGCAGCGCGCCTTCCACCATGTTCTTGAACACGGTCGACAGCGTCTTGTTCATCAGCCAGGTGCGGTCGTAGAAGGGCACGATCTGCACGCCCGGCGGCAGGCCGCGCTCGTTGAGGCTGGCGATCTTGTCCTTCACGGCTTTGAGCACCACGCTGGGGTTCTCGCCCTTGCGCATGATGACGATGCCAATCACCGCGTCGTCGTCGCTGTCCTGCGCGGTGGTGCCCAGACGCGGCACTGCACCGAGTTTGATCTGGGCCACGTCGCGGATCAGGATCGGGGTGCCGTTGCGCGAGGCCAGCACGATCTGGCCGATCTCCTCGGGCGAACGCAGCAGGCCGATGCCGCGGATGGCGAACTGCTGCGCACCTTGCGCCACATAGCTGCCGCCCGCATTAGAGTTGCCGCGGCCCAGCGCATCCAGCAGGTTCTGGAAGGTGAGCTTGTAGGCGCGCAGCTTGTCCAGATCGGGTTGCACCTCGTACTGCTTGATGAAGCCGCCCATGGCCACCACGTCGGCCACGCCGGGGACCTGACGCAGCGAGCGCTCGATGGTCCAGTCTTCGAGGGTGCGCAGGTCGGTGGTGGACAGGCCATCGCCGCGCACCCGGTAACGCATGATCTCGCCCACCGGGGTGGCGTTGGGCGCCACGTTCACCTGCGCGCCCTCGGGCAGATCGACCGAGGACAGGCGCTCGTACACCTGCTGGCGCGCCAGGTTCACATCGGCCTGGTCGTCGAAGGTGATCACGGTGAACGACAGGCCGAACTGCGTGTGCGAGAACACGCGGATCGAGTGTGGCAGGCCCGACAGGTTGGCTTCGAGAGGCAGCGTGACCTGCTTTTCCACCTCTTCGGCGGCGCGGCCCGGGTACAGCGCGATCACCGTCACCTGCGTGTCGGTCACATCCGGAAAGGCTTCAACCGACAGGTTCTTGAACGCGGTGATGCCCGCCAGCGCGAACAGCAGCGTGCCCAGCACGATGAACAGCGGCTGGTTGAGCGCGTAATGGATCAGCTTTTTCACTTGGCCGACTCCTGGGGCCCGCGGCTGGCCTCGGCGGCCTCGCGTGCGATGCGCAGCTCACGCGCCAGCAGCAGGCCGTTTTGCACCACGACCTGCTCGCCCGGTTTCAGGCCTTCGCTGAGCAGCACCTTTTGCGCACCCTCGAACAGCACCTTCACGTCGCGCGGCTCGAACACGCCTGACGCGTTCTGCACGAACACGTAATGCTCCTTGTCGCGCAGGAACACGGCCGCCGCCGGCACTTCCACGCTCTGGCCCACCGCGCGGGCGTAGCGCACCTTGCCCAGCATCTCACTCTTGAGCAGGCGCTGCGGGTTGGCCACGGTGGCTCGGACCTTGATCGTGCGGGTGCCCGGGTCGATCTGGTCGGTCACCGCGCTGATGCTGGCCTCGAAAGGCTGCTCGCCCAGCACCGGCACCATCAGCTGCACCTTGGCGCCAAGGCGCAGGTCGCGGACATCGGCCTCATGGGCATCGATCTGCAGCCAGAGGCTGGACGGGTCGGTGACCACAAACAGGGGCGCGTTGCCGCCGCTGTCGGGGCGCAGTTCCTGGCCGGGG
>JAYRQF010000095.1:0-24905 GCA_041910735.1 Limnohabitans sp. | reverse complement strand
GAACCGTCCCAGTCGCGGCGGGGCTCGTGCGGGAACACGGTGGCGGTGTCCACCAGCTTGCCGGTCTTGTCCACCACGGCGACCTTCACACCAGTGCGGATGCCGGGGTCCAGGCCCATCACGGCCTTGGGGCCGGCGGGTGCGGCCAGCAGCAGGTCGCGCAGGTTGTCGCCAAACACCTTGATGGCGACTTTTTCGGCCTCCTCGCGCAGGCGGGCAAACAGGTCGCGCTCGGTGGACAGGCTGAGCTTGACGCGCCAGGTCCAGGCCACGCATTTGCGGATCAGGTCGTCGGCCGGGCGGGCGCTGTGGCTCCAGCCCAGGTGCAGCGCGATCTTGCCTTCGGCGATGCTGGGTTTGCCCGGCTCAGGCTCCACCGGAAGCACCAACTTGGCGTCCAGGATTTCGAGCGCCCTGCCCCGGAACACGGCCAGCGCCCGGTGGCTGGGCACGCGGCCGATCGGCTCGTCGTAATCAAAGTAGTCGCGGAACTTGGCGACGTCGGGGTTGTTCTCGTCCTTGCCGTCGGCCAGTTTGGAGCGCAGCAGCCCTTCGTTCCAGAGCCATTCGCGCAGGGACTGCACCAGCGCGGCGTCTTCGGCCCAGCGCTCGCTCAGCAGGTCGCGCACGCCGTCGAGCACGGCGGGCACGGTCGAGAAATCGGCGCCTTCGATCTTGCCGGCGGGCACCAGATATGCCTCTGCCTCCACAGCGGGGTTGAGCGTCGGGTCGGCAAACAACTTGTCGGCCAGCGGCTCCAGCCCGGCCTCGCGGGCGATCATGCCCTTGGTGCGGCGCTTGGGTTTGTAGGGCAGGTACAGGTCTTCGAGCTCCTGCTTGGTGTGCGCGGCCTGCAAGGCGACCAGCAACTCGGGCGTGAGCTTGCCCTGCTCCTGGATGCTCTTGATCACGGCTTCGCGGCGGTCTTCAAGTTCGCGCAGGTAGCCCAGGCGGTATTCGAGTTCGCGCAGCTGGATGTCGTCCAGCCCGCCGGTGACTTCCTTGCGGTAACGGGCGATGAAGGGGACGGTGGCGCCGCCGTCCAGCAGCTCCACAGCGGACTTGACCTGTTCGGGACGGATCTGGATTTCGGCGGCCAGCTGGGCCAGGATTTTTTGCATGGGTACTACAGAGGCCCGAGGGAGGGCGCGAACAAATGAACCGGAAACGCGGCAGTTTGCCACAGCGCCAAAAGCTCCCGTCACAACCGATCGGCCCCCCCTTGTCCCCTGTTCCCGGGATTCGCTGTGCACCTGACAACGGACGCCTGCCCCATGCCTCGGTCATCCTTCAAACCGCACAAACATCAAAACTGACGATTAATTGCTAATGTAGCACCTAAACTGACAACATTGACAAATTGATAGTTCATTCGTTAAACTAACAACAATGACAATGCAGTGATTTTTTGGGGGGGGTGGCATGAATGGAGTATCAATTTTTGGCGCTTTGTTGAATGTTCGACGTCTGGTGCTGCTGACCAACATGGTTGTTCTGGCTGTCTTGACCGGGTGCGCCAACATGCAGCCCAGCATTCCCCTGTCCGAACTGGACTCGTTCACAGCCATGCCTGAATCGCAACGCGTGCTCAACCGGGTGCGCGTGCGCTGGGAGGTGCGTGACGATGTGTCGCAGGTCTGCGGCCAGAATGTAGCCACCTTGGGTACCCAGAAAGCACAGGCCGCGCCCATTGCCTGTGCCGTCTGGAACGTCGGCACCCAGGAGTGCACCATCATCACCGCCCGTCAGGTCAACCATGTCACCCTCGGCCACGAATTGCGCCACTGCTTTGAGGGTGGTTTCCACCATTGATGGCCAAACGACCATGGCTCAACGTATGGTTGTGATTAATTTTTCCGTTATTAGTACTTTTATTTCTGTATTTTGATAAATAATACAGGCACCGTTTGCAGTGTGCCTGTACTTTCACCGTGCGAGAAACCGGGTCGTGCCATTCGCATGACCAGCCCCTCGCAAAGGCAAACGGGTCCAAGGAGACATCCATGACCTGGTTCATCATTTCCCCCAGGGTTCTCGAGTGTTCCGCACCCTCAGGCGGGCAGGTGGAGTGCGCCATCACCTACGACATGGAGGAATACGGCATCCACAGAAGTCTGGAATACTGCCAGTTCAGCCTCGCCCGTCCGGCAGACGGTCACGAAATCCCGACCATTCATGTCAGGGATGCCGCCCTGTCCAGGCCGCTCTACGATGCGTTCTGGCGTGGCTTTTACATGTACCTGATGAACACCCTGCCCGTGGACATGTTCTCAGGCACCACGGAGGGCGTTCAACCCCGAAGGTTTTACCTGTCCGACGTGCATTTTGACCCCCTGAAGAACTGCCTCATGCCCTCGGGCGTCAAAGTCTGCAGACATTGATCCTCGCCCTTGCAGGCCATGGCCTGTCAGGGGGGATCGCTCAGTTTGCGCGCAGCGCTTCGCGCAACTGTTGGCCCACTTCAGGCCGGGCGGCAAATGGATCGGGGGGGTTCTGGCCCATGACGATGGCTTGCAAGCGTTGCTGCACATTGCCCAGGGCCTGCGGGTGGCTGTAGATGTAGAACTGACCGACCTGCACCGCGTCAAACACTTTTTGCGCCACATCGGCTGCGGTCACCTTGCCGCTGCTGACGGCCTTTTCGCTCATGGCCTGCCCAATCAGCTGACTTGGGGTGGCTTTGGCGGCCACCAGCTCTGAGGGGCGGTTGCGTTCACTCTGGCTGATGCCGGTCGGCACAAAGTAGGGGCACAGCACGCTGGCACTGATCTGACCAGTCACCAGCGACAGGTCCTGATAGAGCGTCTCGGTGAGCGACACCACCGCGTGCTTGCTGGTGTTGTAAATGCCCATGTTGGGCGGCGTCAGCAGGCCGGCCATGCTGGCGGTGTTGACGATGTGACCCTGCCAGGAAGGGTCGGCTTTGGCTGCGTCGAGCATCATGGGTGTGAACAGGCGCACGCCATGGATGACACCCCAGAGGTTCACGCCCAGCACCCAGTTCCAGTCGGCCACCGTGTTTTCCCACACCAGCCCACCAGCCGCGACCCCCGCGTTGTTGAACACCAAGTGCGGTGCGCCAAAACGGGCCTTGACCTGGTTGGCCAGCAATTCCATGGCGGCAGCATTGCCCACGTCCACCTTGTGCGCCATGACCTGCACGCCCTGGGCCTGCAGTTCGGCCGCGGCTTTGTCCAAGGCATCCTGCTGCACATCCACCAGCACCAGGTTCATACCGAGTTTGGCGCCGATGCGGGCGCACTCCAGCCCGAAACCGGAGCCGGCACCGGTCAGAACCGCGGTTTTGCCTTTGAAGTCCTTGATCATGGCGTGTGCTTTCAGACCAGCTTGACGAGTTGTTTGCCGAAGTTTTTGCCTTTGAGCAGGCCCAAAAAGGCTTCGGGCGCGGCGGCCAGGCCATCGGCGACGGTTTCGCGCGGGCGCAGCTTGCCGGTTCCGACCAGCATGCCCAACTCCTGCAGGGCCTCGGGCCAGACCTCCATGTGCTCACTGACGATGAAGCCTTCGACCTTGAGGCGGTTGATCAGGATCAGTGAAGGCGTGGTCATGGGCAGAGGCTTGCCGTCGTAGCCGGCGATCATGCCGCACACCGCAATGCGCGCAAACGCGTTGGTACGCAGCATGACGGCGTCGAGCACCATGCCGCCCACGTTTTCAAAGTGGCCGTCGATGCCATTCGGGCAGGCTTCGCGCAGGGCTTTGGACAGGCTGATGTAGTCCTTGTGCTGTTTGTAGTCGATGCAGGCGTCAAAGCCCAGCTCGTTGACCACGTAATCGCATTTGTCCTTGCCGCCTGCGATGCCGACCACGCGGCAGCCCCGGGCCTTGGCCAGGGCGCCATAGGCGCTGCCCACGGCGCCGCTGGCGGCGCTCACAGTCACGGTCTCGCCCGCCTTGGGTGCAATGATTTTGACCAGACCGTACCAGGCCGTCACGCCGGGCATGCCCACCGCGCCCAGGTAGTGCGACAGCGGCACATGGGTGGTATCCACCTTGCGCAAGGCGCCCACGGCGTTGCCGTCGACCACGCTGTACTCCTGCCAGCCCCCCATGCCGACCACCTTGTCACCCACGGCGAATTTGGGGTGGCGGCTTTCGACGACCTCGCCCACAGTGCCACCGATCATCACTTCGCCCAGTGGCTGGGGTACGGCGTAGCTCTTGCTTTCGTTCATGCGACCGCGCATGTAGGGGTCCAGGCTCAGGTAATGGTGGCGAACCAGCACCTGGCCATCCTGCAGTGCAGGCGTGGGGGTTTCGACGAATTTGAAGTTGGCGACCGTGGCTTCGCCCTGGGGGCGGTTGTCAAGCAGGATCTGGTGGTTGAGTGGCATGTTGTCTCCGTTGTCAGGCGTGGATCAGTCGGTGGATGGCGGTGCGGATGCACGCCGCGGCATGTATTTGAAGGTGCCCGTGGCCATGGCGCAAAGTTCACCGTCGGGGCCGTAAACATGGCCTTCGGTGAAAACCATGCTGCGGGTGCGGTGCTGCACCTGGCCTTTGGCCAGCAGCTTCTGGCCGGTTGCCACGCGGGCGGGCCGCATGAAGCTGGTTTTCATTTCGATGGTGATGGCGCCCATGTCAGGCTCAAGGCTGCGGGCGGCCGTGGCCATGACCACGTCCAGCAGGGTCATGACCGCGCCGCCGTGAGTGACATCGAATGAGTTGAAATGCGTGGGTTGCGGTGCGTAGTGCAGCTCAGACTGGCCACCCTCGAACTTTTCGAGGGTGAAGCCCAGATGGTCCACAAACGGGATCGGAGGGCCAAAAGAAATGCTCATCGACTCACCCCGCCACGATCGCGCTGACGCCACCGTCCACCGCCATCCACTGGCCGGTGATGTGTTTGCCCGCGTCCGAAGCATAGAGCAGCGTCAGGCCCTTGAGGTCTTCATCGTCACCCAGGCGGCGCAGCGGCACCGAAGCCGTCATGCGTTCCACCCCGACCCGCTCCAACGTGCCGCGGGTCATCTTGCTGGGAAAGAAGCCCGGGCAAATGGCATTGACCGTGATGCCGTAGCGGCCCCATTCGCCAGCCAACGAACGTGTGAAATTGATCACCGCACCTTTGGAAGTGTTGTATGCAATGGTTTGCACATCGGCCGGATTGCCGGCCAGACCCAGGATGGAGGCCACATTCAGGATGCGCCCACGCCCGCGCGGGATCATGCTGTTTTTCGCGACCGCCTGCGACAGCAGAAAGTAGCCTCTCACATTCAGGTTCATCACCTTGTCCCAGGCGTCCAAAGGGTGGTCTTCTGCAGGCGCGCCCCAGGTGGCGCCAGCGTTGTTGACCAGAATGTCGATCGGGCCCATGCGCTCCACCGTTTCTCCAGCAAGGCGTGCAATGTCCTGCGGGTCGCCGCAGTCGGCGGCGATCCAGCGGGCGTCGATGCCGGCGTCCTGCAGCTCGGCAACGGCCTGTTCCAGATCAGCCGCCTTGCGCGAGCTGAGCATGACCTTCGCGCCGGCTTCGCCCAGCGCATGGGCCATCTGCAGGCCCAGACCACGCGAGCCGCCGGTCACCAGGGCCACCTGGCCGGTGAGGTCAAAAAGTTGTTGGATGGTGCGAGCCATGTGGAGTTCCTTGAAAGTCAGAAAGCATCTTCTGGGACATCGGCGCAGGTGCTGTCGCGGGTGCTGACCACCTGCAGCCAGGCGCCGATCTTGGGCAGTTCGTAGCGGAAAAAGTAGCGGGCGGCGGCACGGCGGCCCACCTGCGCTGGCGCATCGCCTTGGGCGCTTTGCGCCACGTCCAGCCAGATCCAGGCGATCACGGTGTGGCCAAAGGCCTGCAGGTAGGGCACGGCATTGGCCAGCGCATCGGCCGGCTCGGCCCCCTGCCAGGCGGCCTGCGTGGCGGCGCCGACCTGCTGCAAGGCGTCGGCCAGTTGCCGTGCTTCGGCTTGCCAGTCGGGTGAGACGCGGGCCATGGTGGCTTGCATGCGCGCGCCCAGCAGCTTCAGGCCCTTGCCGTTTTCCATCAGCACCTTGCGGCCCAGCAGGTCCATGGCCTGGATGCCGTGGGTGCCTTCGTGGATCATGTTCAGGCGGTTGTCGCGCCAGTACTGCTCGACCGGAAAGTCGCGGGTGTAGCCATAACCGCCGTGGATCTGGATGGCCAGGCTGTTGGCTTCCAGGCACCATTCGCTCGGGAAGCTCTTGGCGATGGGCGTGAGCACCTCCAGCAACAGGCGCGCCTCGTCGGCCGCCTCGGGGCTGCCGGTGTGCTGTTCGTCGACCAGACGGGCACAGTACAGCGCCAGGGCCAGCGCACCTTCGCTGTAGCTCTTTTGCGCCAGCAGCATGCGTTTGATGTCGGCGTGTTCGATGATGCGTACTTGCGACGAAGCGGCATTCTTGCCGGCCGCGGTCATCGCCCTGCCCTGCGGCCGGTTTTTGGCGTAGTCCAGGCTGGCGTAGTAACCGGCCATGCCCAGCATGGTGGCCGCCATGCCCACGCCGATGCGGGCCTCGTTCATCATGTGGAACATGCACTTGAGGCCTTCGCCAGGCTGGCCGACGAGGTAACCGATCGCCCCACCTTCGCCCCGCACCGGGTACTTGCCCTCGCCAAAATTGAGCAGCGTGTTGGTGGTGCCACGCCAGCCGCATTTGTGGTTGAGGCCGGCCAGCGCCACGTCGTTGCGCTCGCCAGTCAGCTGGCCGTTGGTGTCCACCAGCTTCTTGGGCACGATGAACAGCGAAATGCCCTTGACGCCCGGCACCAGCTGGCCGTTTGCGTCGGGGATCTTGGCCAGCACCAGGTGGATGATGTTTTCGGTCAGCTCGTGCTCACCGGCCGAAATCCACATCTTGTTGCCGCGCAGGCGGTAGCGGGGGCCGAGCGGGTCGTTTTGAAAGTCCGCGCCATCGGGCACGGCACGCGTGGCCACGTCGCTCAGACTCGAACCCGCCTGCGGTTCGCTCAGGCACATGGTGCCCGAGACGCGGCCGTTGAATTCGTTGAGGGCAAAGACCTGCTTTTGCAGCGCGGTGCCGTGCGCCATGAGCAGGTTGGCGTTGCCGGTGGTCAGCATGCCTGAGCCGATGCTGACCGAGGCCATGGCAAAAAACGCGTTGGCCGCGGCCTCGACCGTGTAGGGCAACTGCATGCCCCCAATCTCGTAATCCTGCGCGGCGCTCAGCATGCCGGACTCGGCATAGGCCTTGCAGGCCTCGTGCGTGGCCTGCGGCAGGATGACCTTCTCGCCGTCGAACTTCGGCTCTTCGGTGTCCACCGTACGGTTGAACGGTGCGTATTTCTCGCGGGCGATGCGCTCACAGGTGTCGAGCACGGCGTCAAAGGTTTCGCGGCTGTGGTCGGCGAAGCGTTCGCGCTGCTGCAACTCGGGCACTTTCAGCCAGTCGTACAGCAAAAAGTCAACGGTGGGGCGCAGGCTCATGGATGTTTGTCTGTTGCAAAAGAAAAAGGGCAGGAAGCATCATGCCGCCTGCCCTCGTGTGGATCAGCCATCCACGCGACAGTGCATCAAAGCACCTCGAAGATGCCGCAGGCGCCCATGCCGCCACCAATGCACATGGTGACTGCCACGCGTTTGGCGCCGCGGCGCTTGCCTTCGATCAGGGCATGGCCGGTCAGGCGCTGGCCGCTGACGCCATAGGGGTGGCCCACCGCGATGGCGCCACCGTTGACGTTCAGGCGGTCGGCCGGGATGCCCAGCTTGTCGCGGCAGTAGAGCACTTGCACCGCAAAGGCTTCGTTGAGTTCCCAGAGGTCGATGTCGTTCACCGTGAGGCCCAGACGGGCCAGTGCCTTGGGCACGGCATAGACCGGGCCAATGCCCATTTCGTCGGGTTCGCAACCGGCCACGGCAAAGCCCAGGAAGCGTCCAAGGGGTTTGAGGCCCCGCTTTTCGGCCAGGGCTTCGTCCATGACCACGCAGGCGCCGGCGCCGTCTGAGAACTGGCTGGCGTTGCCGGCAGAGACCAGACCGCCCGGGAGTGCCGAGCGAAGGCCACTGATGGCCTCGACCGTGGTGCCTTCGCGCAGGCCTTCGTCACGGCTGACCGTCACCTGTTTGGTGATCAGGCCCATGGTTTTGTCGTACACACCCGCTGTGACGGTGATCGGCGCGATCTCGTCATCGAACTTGCCGGCAGCGGCGGCGGCGCAGGCCTTTTGCTGGCTGGCGGCGCCGTACTCGTCCATGCGGTCACGGCCGATCTTGTAGCGCTTGGCCACCTGCTCGGCGGTCTGCAGCATGTTCCAGTAGATCTCGGGCTTTTGTTTGGCCAGAGACAGGTCCTGCAGCATGTGGGTGTTCATTTCCTGCTGCACGCAGGAAATGCTTTCCACGCCGCCGGCCACATAGACCTGGCCTTCGCCCGCGATGATGCGCTGCGCTGCCAGCGCGATGGTCTGCAGGCCCGAAGAACAAAAGCGGTTGACGGTCATGCCGGACACCGAAATCGGCAGGCCGGCCTTGAGGGCGATCTGGCGGGCGATGTTGGCACCCGTGGCCCCTTCGGGCGTGGCGCAGCCCATGATCACATCTTCGACTTCGGCGGCTTCGATGCCGGCACGCGCCACGGCGTGCTGCACCGCGTGGCCGCCGAGCGTGGCGCCATGGGTCATGTTGAAGGCACCTTTCCAGCTCTTGGCCAGAGGGGTGCGTGCGGTGGAAACGATGACTGCGTTCGTCATGATGAAAACCCTTTCATGTTGGGGACAGAGCTGAAGATCTGTCCCCAAGAAAATTATTTAGTTGAACGTCTTGCCTTCGGCCACCAGGCGCTGGAGCAGGGGCGCGGGTTGCCAGAACGCGGCGTCGTCGTGCGGGTTGCGGGCAAAGCGCTTCATGGCCTCGGCGACGTTGAACAGGCCCACCGTGTCGGCATACAGCATGGGGCCACCGCGCCAGAACGGGAAGCCGTAGCCGGTGATGTAGACCATGTCGATGTCGCTGGCCTTGCTGGCAATGCCTTCTTCCAGAATGTGACAGGCCTCGTTGACCAGCGAGAACACCAGACGCTGCACGATTTCTTCGTCAGAAATCTTGCGCGGGGTGATGCCCAGATCCTTGCGGTGCTTTTCGATCATGTCGACCACCAGCTGGCTGGGAATGGCGTCGCGTTTGCCGGCCTGGTAGTCGTACCAGCCGGCGCCGGTCTTCTGGCCAAAGCGACCCATCTCGCACAGCAGATCGGCGGTCTTGCTGTACTTCATGTCCGGCTTTTCCTGGTAGCGGCGCTTGCGGATCGCCCAGCCGATGTCGTTGCCGGCCAGATCGCCCATGCGGAAGGGGCCCATGGCAAAGCCGAATTTCTCGACCGCCTTGTCCACCTGCGCGGGGGTGCAGCCCTCTTCGATCAGGAAGCCGGCCTGGCGGCTGTACTGTTCGATCATGCGGTTGCCAATGAAGCCGTCACACACGCCCGACACCACGGCGGTCTTCTTGATCTTCTTGCCGATGGCCATGACGGTGGCCATGACGTCCTTGCCGGTCTTGGCGCCGCGCACGACTTCGAGCAGCTTCATGACGTTGGCCGGGCTGAAGAAGTGCATGCCGACCACGTCCTGCGGGCGGCTGGTGAAGCCGGCGATCTGGTTGACGTCGAGCGTGGAGGTGTTGGAGGCCAGAATCGCGCCCGGCTTCATCACCCTGTCGAGCTGTTTGAAGACGGTTTCCTTGACGCCCATGTCCTCGAACACGGCCTCGATCACCAGGTCGGCCTGGCCAATGTCGTCGTAGCTCAGCGTGGTGGACAGCAGGGCCATGCGCTCGTCGTATTTCTCCTGCTTGAGCTTGCCCTTCTTGACCTGGGCTTCGTAGTTCTTGCGGATGGTGGAAACGCCACGGTCCAGCGCTTCCTGCTTCATCTCCAGAATCTTGACCGGAATGCCGGCGTTCAGGAAGTTCATGGAGATGCCGCCGCCCATGGTGCCGGCGCCGATGACGGCCACGTTCCTTATCTCGCGCCTGGGCGTGTCCTCGGGCACGTCGGGAATCTTGCTGGCCGCACGGTCGGCCATGAAGATGTGGCGCAGCGCACGCGATTCGGGCGTGAGCATCAGGTTCATGAAAATTTCACGCTCGAAGGCCATGCCGTCTTCGAACTTCTTTTTCGTTGCAGCCTCTACGGCATCCACACACTTGACCGGGGCCGGCAGATTCTTGGCCGTGCCCTTGACCATGTTGCGGGCGAACTGGAAGTAAGCGTCGCCTTGCGGGTGCCTACACGGCAGGTTGCGTACCAGGGGCAGCGGGCTGCCGTCTGCATGGGCGGCGGCCACCTTGCGGGCCAGGGCCTGAGCCTCGTCCATCAGGCTTTCGGGCGACTGGGCCATCGCGTCCCAGAGCTTTTGGCCCGGCAGCATGGCCAGCATTTCGGCCTTGATGGCCTCGCCGCTGACGATCATGTTGGTGGCCGCTTCAACACCGATCACCCGCGGCAGACGCTGCGTGCCGCCGGCGCCCGGGATCAGGCCCAGCTTGACTTCGGGCAGCGCGATGCTGGCGCCCGGAGCCGCGATGCGGTAGTGGCAACCCAGTGCCAGTTCCAGACCACCGCCCATGGCCACGCTGTGCACGGCGGCGACCACCGGTTTTTGCGAGTTTTCGCAGGCGCGGATGACGCTCAGCAGGTTGGGTTCCTGGATCGCCTTGGGCGAGCCGAATTCCTTGATGTCGGCCCCACCCGAGAAAGCCTTGCCGGCGCCGGTCAGCACGATGGCCTTGACGGCGGGATCGTTGTTGGCCTGCTCCAGACCTTGGGTGATGCCGATGCGGGTGGCCAGACCCAGGCCGTTGACGGGCGGGTTCACCAGGGTGATCACCGCCACGTCGCCGTGGACTTTGTATTCAGCTGTCATGCTGGACTTCCTTCGTGAAATGGGGAAAGGGCTTTGCGAAATAGAACGACCGTTCGTTTTTAACACGGAACCGTGTCCGGCCCGGGGCATGGAAAACCCCTGGACCGTCTCAAAGGTGACGAATCTTCAGACTTCCAGCCACTCTTTGCGGATGTAGGTGTTGGCGCGCAGTGCCTCTGGCGTGCCCTCGAACACGATCGAGCCGTGGCCCATGACGAGCGCCCGGTCCGAAATGTTCATGGCGATGGTGAGCTTTTGTTCGATCAGCAGCACCGAAATGCCTTTGCTCTTGAGCTGCTGCAGGTATTGCCCCACCAGTTCGACAATTTTGGGAGCCAGACCCTCGGTCGGTTCATCGATGATGATCAGGTCCGGATCACCCATCAGGGTGCGGCACAAGGTCAGCATCTGCTGTTCGCCACCCGACAGAACGCCGGCTTCGGTGTGCTCCCGCTCCTTGAGGCGGGGGAACATGGCGTACATGTCGTCAAAGGACCAGCGTGAACCTTTGCCCGAACCTTTTTGCCCCAGCAGCAGGTTCTGATGAACGGTCAGCTTCGGGAAGATGTCGCGGTTTTCGGGCACGTACCCTATGCCCAGGTGGGCAATTTCGTAGGCCTTTTTGCCCTGGATGGGTTTGTCCTGCCAGCCGATGCTGCCCTGACAGTCCACCAGGCCCATGATGGCCTTGGCCGTGGTCGAACGGCCCGAGCCATTGCGCCCGAGCAACGCCACGATCTCGCCCTTGCCCACCGCGAAGTTCACGCCATGCAAGACATGGCTTTTGCCGTACCAGGCGTGCAGGTTCTCAATGCGCAACATCTCAATGTCCCCCTGCCTGTTGTCCGGCCTGTTCGTCGGCCACAGCGGAGCCCAGGTAGGCTTCCTGCACTTTGGGATTGGCCCGCACCGCCTCGGGGGTGTCAAAAGCCAGCACCTCGCCATAAACCACCACCGCGATCCGGTCGGCCAGACCGAACACCACGCCCATGTCGTGCTCCACCGTCAGCAGGGTCTTGCCTTCGGTCACTTTGCGGATCAGCGAAATGAAACGCGACGTCTCGCTCTTGCTCATGCCGGCGGTCGGCTCATCGAGCAGGATCACCTCGGCGCCACCGGCAATCGTGATGCCGATCTCCAGCGCACGCTGCTCGGCATAGGTCAGGTTCATGGCCAGCGTATCGCGCTTTTTTTCCAGCCCGATCATTTCCATCAGTTCTTCGGCACGCTCGTTGGCGTCCTTCAGGCCCGAGAGAAAGCGCAGGAAGGTGTACCTGTAGCCCAGGCTCCAGAGCACACCGCAGCGCAGGTTCTCGAACACGCTGAGCTTGGGAAAGATGTTGGTGATCTGGAAGCTGCGCGAGAGCCCCATGCGGTTGATCTCGAAAGGCTTTTTGCCGTCGATGCGCTGGCCACCCAGAAGGATCTCGCCGCTGCTGGGGCCGAAACGGCCGCTGATCAGGTTGAACAGCGTGGACTTGCCGGCGCCGTTGGGGCCGATCACGGCCACCCGCTCACCAGCCTTCACGGCCAGATTCACGCCGCGGATGATCTCGGTCTTGCCAAAGCTCTTGCGCACGTCCTTGAGTTCGAGGGCGTAACTCATACCGCAGTTTCCCTTCGCTTGATTTCTTTTTCGATCTCGGCCTGGATGTCGCCCCATTCGAGCACGTACTGGCGACGGGCCAGCTCGAACAGGCCGATGCCCGTGAGCAGAACAAAGACGGCGCCCACCCAGCTGTCCAAAGCTTTGGCATTGAGGGGGATGCCCATGAAGCGCACCACGTCACCCAGCGCAGAGTTGAGCTGCAGGTGGTAGACCATCTCGATCATGGCGCCGGCACCGGCCACCATGACCAGCGCCGTCACGCCCAGACCCAGGTAGCTGGTCCAGATCTGGCGCAGCTTGCCGAATTTGGCCACACGCAGGTTCATCATGATCAGGCTGGCGATGCCGCCCGGCGCGTACATGACCATGAACAGGAAGATCAGACCGAGGTACAGCAGCCAGGCCTTGGTCAATTCAGACAGCAGCACGAAGGCAATCACCATCAGAATGGCGCCGAGGATGGGACCAAAGAAGAAAGTGGCGCCCCCCAGGACGGTGAACAGCAGGTAGCCGCCCGAACGTGCCGCCCCGACCACTTCGGCGGTGACGATCTCGAAGTTGAGCGCGCCCAGCCCCCCCGCAATACCTGCAAAAAAACCGGCAATGATGAAGGCGAAGTAGCGAACCCGCTGCGTGTTGTAACCAATGAACTCAACACGCTCCGGGTTGTCGCGCACGGCGTTCAGGATGCGGCCCAGCGGTGTTTGGGTGAAGGCGAACATGAGCACCACGCACACAAAGGTGTAGGCCGCGATGAGGTAATAGATCTGGATCTGCGGACCGAAGGTGATGCCCATGAAAGGCTGGCCGGCCACCCGGTTGCCAGACACACCGGCCTCGCCCCCGAAAAACTCGGAGAACATCAGTGACATGGCGAACACCAGCTCGGCCACCCCCAGTGTGATCATGGCAAAGGGGGTGCCCGATTTGCGCGTGGTCACCCAGCCCAGCAGCAGGGCAAAGCCCATGCCAGCCACCCCACCCACCAGAGGCAACAGACTCACCGGAATGCCGAGTTGACCGGCACTCACGGCATTGAGCGCGTGCATGGCCATGTAGGAGCCCAGACCGGTGTAGACCGCATGGCCGAAGCTGAGCATGCCGCCCTGCCCCAGCAACATGTTGTAGGACAGGCAGGCGATGATGGCGATGCCCATCTGGGCCAGCATGGTTTGCGACAGGTTGCTGGTGAAGACCAGCGGCGCGCACAGCAGCACCAGGGCGAACAGGCTCCAGATGACCCACCGGGCGACGTTGTACGGTTTGAATTTGTAGACAGCAGCCATCGCTCAACCCTCCCGCGTGCCCAACAGGCCCTTGGGCCGGAAGATCAGGATCAGGACCAGGAACAGATAAGGCAGGATCGGCGCCACCTGGGACACGGTGAGTTTGGCAAAGGTGTTGTCCGCTGCGCTGACGGGCAGTTGCCAGCCCAGATCGCGAGCCATGGCCATGAAGGAATAGTCGATGGCGACGGCAAAGGTCTGGATCACGCCGATCAGCACCGAAGCCAGAAAAGCCCCTGAAAGCGAACCCATCCCCCCGACCACCACCACCACAAAAATCACCGACCCGACGGTGGCTGCCATGGCCGGCTCGGTGACGAAGGTGCTGCCGCCGATCACGCCAGCCAGACCGGCCAGACCGGTGCCGGCACCGAAGACCAACATGAACACCCGAGGCACGTTGTGGCCCAGCGCCTCGGCCATTTCGGGGTGGGTCAGCGCGGCCTGGATCACCAGACCGATGCGCGTGCGGGTGAGCAGCAGCCAAAGCGACACCAGCATCAGCAGCGCAATCAGCATCATGAAGGCGCGTGTGGCCGGGAACGGTGAGCAGACCACACGCACAGCCACATCCGCCGCCGCACACAGCTCGGGCGAAGCGGCGCCCCAGACCAGACGCAGGCCGTCAACCGAGTGGTTGATCAGGGTGAAGGCCGAGCCGCGCAGCAGCTCGGGTGGCGTGAACTCGACCGCCGTGCGGCCCCAGATCAGCTGCACCAGCTCCAGCACCACATAGGACAGGCCAAAGGTGACCAGCAACTCCGGCACATGGCCAAAGGGGTGCACCTTGCGCAGGCTGACGCGCTCGAACAGCGCGCCCAGGGCACCCACACACACGGGGGCCAGCAGCAACGCCGGCCAGAATCCGACGAGGCCCGTCAGCGAATAGCCGATGTAGGCACCGATCATGTAGAAACTGGCATGCGCGAAATTGAGCACGCCCATCATCGAAAAGATCAGCGTCAGGCCAGAGCTCAGCATGAACAGCAAGAGCCCATAGCTCAGGCCGTTGAGCATGGAAATGATGAAGAACTCCATCGGGGGGACCTTTCGGGCCTGTGTCGGCCGGTACTGCAGGAAAGGAACAGTGGAGACTGTTGGCGGAAAAAAGAAAGGGCCCGACAACGATGGGGGTCATCGGGCCCGGTACTGCCTGACGCCGGGAAATCAGCCCGGACGCTTCATCTGGCAGCTGGTGGGTGTGCTGGACACATAGGACGGGAACTCCTTGACCGGCGCCAGCGTCATGCCCGTGTTTTCCGGGCTGTAGGGGTACTTCTTGTCGGCTTTTTGCCAGACCGTGAGCCACAGGGGCTGTTGCAGCTGGTGGTCGGTTTTGCGCATCTCGACTTCGCCATGGTAGCTGTTGAATTTCAGGCCTTCCAGGGCAGCAGCAACCTTGACCGGTTCGGTGGACTTGGCCTTGGCCATGGCCTCACCCAGGCCCTTGAAGATGGAAATCACCGAACCGGTGTAGAAGTCGTCGTTGAACTTCGTTTTGAATTCGGTCATCCACTTGGCCATGTCACCACCCATGTTGTAGTGGTTGTAGGCAATCTGGTAGACGCGACCAGCACCGCCCTGCCCCAGTGCCGTTGGCGTGCCGCTCACACCGGTGTAGTAGGTGTAGAACTTGCCGTTGTATCCGCCTTCGTTGGCCGCCTTGACAAGCAGCGCGAGGTCGGAGCCCCAGTTGCCGGTGATGACGGTGTCGGCGCCAGAAGCCTTGATCTTGGCGATGTAGGGCGAGAAGTCACGCACCTGGGCCAGCGGGTGCAGTTCTTCGCCCACGATCTGCACGTCCGGACGCTTGCGGGCCAGGTTTTCCTTGGCGTACCTGGCGACCTGATGCCCGTGCGAGTAGTTCTGGTTGAACAGATAAACCTTCTTGATGTCCTTTTGTTCGGCCATGAAGGTGGTCATGGCCTCGATCTTCATCGAGGTGTCGGCATCGAAGCGGAAGTGCCAGTAGCTGCACTTGCTGTTGGTGAAGTCGGGGTCCACCGCCGAGTGGTTCAGGAAGATGATTTCCTTGCCGGGGTTGCGTTCGTTGTGTTTGTTGACTGCCTCGATCAGTGCACCAGCCACGGAGGAACCGTTGCCCTGGGTGATGTAGCGCACGCCCTGGTCCATCGCGGCCTTGAGGGCGTTGAGGCTTTCGGCGGGGCTGAGTTTGTTGTCGATGCCAATGACTTCGAACTTGACGCCGGCGGGGTTGTTGGCGCCGCTGAACTTTTCGGCAAAGAACTGGAAGCTCTTGAGCTGGTTGCTGCCCACAGGCGCCATCAGGCCCGACAGTGGGTCAATCCAGGCGATCTTGACCGTCTCCCCCTTTTGCGCAAAAGCCCCGGTGGCACAGCTGGCCAGTGCTGCAATGGCGATCATCCGAAAAGCGTTCTTCATGCGTTGTCTCCTGCTTGGTTGAATCAGAACAATGTCAGCGTAACTTTTTTGAATTTGAATGGGCTCGGGGTTTGCCCGAGGGGTGTATCGCGCGTGCGACTGACGCATGTCAAGCCCTGTTCACACGCGCGTCACGGCGCCTCAAAGACCGGGCAGTTTGTAGTCCACCAGTTGCTCGCGCAGCCTGGTCTTGAGCATCTTGCCGGTCGCGCCCAGCGGGATCGCTTCGACAAACACCGCGTCGTCCGGAATCTGCCACTTGGCGGTCTTGCCCTCGTAGAAAGCGATCAACTCGTCGCGCGTGACTTCGGCGCCCGGTTTCTTGACCACGCACACGATCGGACGCTCGTCCCACTTGGGGTGGCGGATGCCGATGCAGGCGGCCATGGCCACGGCCGGGTGGGCCATGGCGATGTTCTCGATGTCGATCGAGCTGATCCACTCGCCACCGGACTTGATCACGTCCTTGCTGCGGTCGGTGATCTGCATGAAACCGTCGGCGTCGATGGTGGCCACGTCGCCGGTCGGGAACCAGCCGTCCACCAGCGGGCTGCCGCCTTCCTGCTTGAAATAGCTGGCGATCACCCAGGGGCCTTTGACCAGCAGATCACCGGCGCTCTTGCCGTCGTGTGGCAGTTCCTTGCCCTCGCTGTCCACGATCTTCATGTCGATGCCATAGATGCAGCGGCCCTGCTTGAGGCGCAGCTTCATCTGCTCTTCGGCCGGCAGCTTGTTGTGCTTGTTCTTGAGCGTACAGAGAGTGCCCAGCGGGCTCAGTTCGGTCATGCCCCAGGCGTGCAGCACATCCACGCCGTAGTCCTCGCGGAAGGCGTCGATCATGGCTGGCGGGCAGGCCGAACCGCCGATCACCGTGCGCTGCAAAGTGCTGAATTTCAGGCCGGCCGGCTTCATGTGGCCCAGCAGCATCTGCCAGACGGTGGGCACGCCAGCGGCAAAGGTCACGCCTTCGGCTTCGATCAGTTCGTACACCGACTTGCCGTCCAGCGCTGGGCCGGGAAACACGAGCTTGGCACCGGTCATGGCAGCGCTGTAGGGGATGCCCCAGGCGTTGACGTGGAACATGGGCACCACGGGCAGGATGGCGTCGCGCGCGGACACGCACATCACATCGGGCATGGCAGCGGCATAAGCGTGCAGGATGGTGGAGCGGTGGCTGTAGAGCGCGGCCTTGGGGTTGCCGGTGGTGCCGCTGGTGTAGCACATGCTCGATGCACTGTTTTCATCGAACACGGGCCAGGTGTAGCTGTCTTTTTGGCCACCGATCCAGGCCTCGTAGCTGATCAGGCCGGGAATGCCGCTGTCAGCGGGCAGCTTGTCGGCGTCGCACAGGGCGATCCACTGCCTGACGGTGCTGCATTTGGCATGCACCGCCTGGATCAGGGGCAAAAAAGTCATGTCAAAGCACAGCACCTGGTCTTCGGCATGGTTGGCGATCCAGGCGATCTGCTCGGGGTGCAGGCGGGGGTTGATGGTGTGCAGCACGCGGCCCGAGCCGCTGACGCCGAAATAGAGCTCCAGATGGCGGTAGCCGTTCCAGGCCAGTGTGGCCACCCGGTCGCCCATGCCCAGCTTCATGCCGTCCAGCGCATTGGCCACCTGGCGTGCACGGCGCGCCACATCGGCCCATGTGTAGCGGTGGATGTCCCCTTCGACGCGGCGCGAGACCACCTCGCCGTCGCCATGGTGGCGCTCGGCAAAGTCGATCAGTGAGGAAATCAGCAAGGGCTCTTGCTGCATCTGTCCAAGCATTTTGTTCTCCGGAAAACTGCTGAAACCTTGCATTCTGCACGACCGTGCTTTTTTACAAACACCAGAGAAACCCCTGGAAAACACGAATCCATTGAAGCGCGACCACAATCAGGTCCATGACTTCGCCTTCTGGCCCTCTCCTGAACTGGACAAACCGGCTGGTACAGCTCGGTCCGGATTTCTATACCCGCCTGCAACCGACGCCCACGGACGCCCCCGTTTGGGCCTCGCGCAACACACGCCTGCTGCAGGCGCTGGGCTGGCCCATGGGCTTGCTGGACGACCCGGCCCCATGGTCAGGCAATGCCCTGCTGCCCGGCAGCGACCCGCTGGCCACGGTGTACAGCGGCCACCAGTTTGGTGTGTGGGCCGGGCAGCTTGGGGATGGCCGGGCACTGTGGCTGGGTGAAGCCAGCTCGGATCTGGGTCCGCAGGAGATCCAGCTCAAGGGTGCCGGCCGCACGCCGTATTCGCGCATGGGCGACGGCCGCGCGGTGCTGCGCTCATCGATCCGCGAGTACCTCTGCAGCGAGGCCATGCACGGCCTGGGCATCCCGACCACACGGGCGCTGTGCCTCGTGGCCTCGCCCCAGCCGGTCATGCGCGAAGAGCTGGAAACCGCCGCCGTCGTAACGCGTGTGGCGCCCAGTTTTCTGCGGTTTGGTCATTTTGAGCACTTTGCTGCCCGCAACCAGATGGCTGCCCTTCGCACCCTTGCCGACCACGCCATCGAGCACCATGTGCCCGTGGCGCGCGAACGCGCCCAGGCCTGGCAAGGCAATGTGTACGCCGGCCTGCTCGACGAGGTGCAGCAACGCACGGCGCGGCTGCTGGCGCAGTGGCAGGCGGTGGGCTTTTGCCACGGGGTGATGAACACCGACAACATGAGCCTGCTGGGCCTGACCATCGACTACGGTCCCTTCCAGTTCATGGATGGCTTTGACCCCGGCCACATCTGCAACCACACCGACCGGCATGGGCGCTACGCTTATGCACGCCAGCCCAATATTGCCTACTGGAACCTCTACTGCCTGGGTCAGGCCCTGCTGCCGCTGATTGGCGACCAGGACCTCACCGTGCAGGTGCTTGAAGGCTACAAAACAGCCTTCCCCCGCGCATTGGGCGACGCCATGCGCGCCAAGCTCGGGCTGAAAGGCGATCTGGCGACCGAGGACTTGCGCGACACCGACTGGACGCTGGTGGAAGACCTGCTGCAGCTGCTGGCGAGCGAACGCACCGACTACACCATCTTCTGGCGCCGCCTGAGTGGGGCCATGGCCTGCGGCTGGTGGAACATGGATGGCCTCGCCATGGCTGATGGTTCCGTCACTGCGAGCGAAGCGTGGCAGTCCATAGACGACCTGTTCCTCGACCGCGAGCGCTGGCGGACCTGGCGCACGCGCTACCGCGACCGGGTGGGCATCGCCGATCCGCAGGCTCTGGGCCGGGCCATGCTGCGCACCAACCCCAAATATGTGTTGCGCAACCACCTGGCCGAGGTGGCCATCCGCCAGGCCCGCGAGGGCGATTTCAGCGAAATCGACCGGCTGCTGCACTTGCTACAGTCGCCGTTTGACGAGCACCCGGCGCACGAAGACTGCGCCGGATTTCCACCCGACTGGGCCGGGCAGCTGGAAATCAGCTGCTCTTCTTGAGACTGAGCATGGACAAGATCGAAAAAACAGAAGCCGAATGGCGAGACCTGCTGGCGGCCAAAGGGGCCGAACCGGTGGCTTTTGCCGTGACCCGCCAGGCCGCCACCGAACGGCCCTTCACCGGCCGGTTCGAGGACCACTGGGCGCCCGGCATTTACCGCTGCATCTGCTGCGACGCCGAGCTGTTCCGCTCGGACACCAAGTTCGACGCCGGTTGCGGCTGGCCCAGCTTTTTCCGCGCAGCCAACCCCGAGGCGATCGAGGAACGGGTGGACCGCAGCCACGGCATGGTGCGGGTGGAAACCGTCTGCGCGCAGTGCGGCGCGCATCTGGGCCATGTGTTCGAGGACGGCCCCCAGCCTACCGGGCTGCGCTACTGCATGAATTCGGCTTCGTTAGACTTCGAGCCTCTGTAAAAGCCGGAGACGGCCAGCGCGCATGAAATTCCTGATCGATTTTTTCCCCATCCTGCTGTTCTTCATCGCCTACAAGATGGGTGACATCTACAACGCCACCGGCATCCTGATGGCGGCCACGGTGCTGCAGATGCTGCTGGTCTGGCGCATGGACGGCCGGCTGCAGACGATGCACAAGGTCACCCTGGCGCTGGTGCTGGGCTTTGGCGCGCTCACCCTGGGCCTGCACGACGAGCGCTTCATCAAGTGGAAACCCACCATCCTCTACAGCGGCCTGGCCATCGGGCTGGCGGTGGCGCATGGCGTGTTCAAGAAGAACGCCCTGCAAAGCCTGCTGGGCCAGCAGCTCAAGCTGCCCAACCCCGTCTGGCACCGCCTGAATGTGTCCTGGGTGCTGTACTGCCTGTTCATGGCCGCCACCAACGGCTATGTGGCGGCGTATTTCAGCACCGACGCCTGGGTGGACTTCAAGCTCTGGGGCTATGCCTTTCCGCTGGTCTTCATCCTCGGCCAGGGGGTGTATGTGTCACGCCACCTGCCCAAGGAAGAATGATGGACACCGCCCGGCAGATCCATGCCCGCCTGACCGAGCGCCTGCATCCCACTGCGCTGGAAGTCATCGATGAAAGCGCCCTGCATGCCGGCCATGCCGGCGCCAGCCCGAGCGGCCGCGGCAGCCACATGCGTGTGCGCGTTGCTTCACCGATGTTTACAGGACTGGCCCGTGTCCAGAAGCATCGCCTTGTGTATGATGCGCTGCAAGATTTCATCGACCAGGGCCTGCATGCCCTGGCGATTGAGCTGATCTGAACCGGGGCAACCCAATGCGGTTGCCCTTTTTGCACCCTGATTGAGGATTGAGACATGAAAAAGCAGATGCTTGCCGCCGCACTGGTGGCCCTGCTGGCCGCTCCGGCCTTTGCCCAGAACATCGCCGTGGTCAACGGCAAACCCGTTCCGACCGCCCGCCTGAACGCACTCAAAGCTCAGATCGAGAAATCGGGTCGCCCGGTGACCGACGAGATGCTCGGCCAGCTCAAGGACGAAGTGATCGCCCGTGAAATCTTCATGCAGGAAGCCCGCAAACGCGGTCTGGACGCCTCCGACGAGTACAAAAATCAGCTCGAACTGGCCCGTCAGACCATCCTGATCCGTGAACTCTTCGCCGACTTCCAGAAGAAGAATCCGGTGACTGACGCTGAAATCCAGGGCGAATACGACAAGTTCGTGGCCGCCAACGGTGGCAAGGAATACCGTGCCCGCCACATCCTGGTGGAAACCGAAGACCAGGCCAAGGCCCTGATCGCCGACATCCAGAAGAACGGCAAGTTCGAAGAACTGGCCAAGAAGAACTCCAAAGACCCCGGCTCCGGCGCCAACGGTGGCGATCTGGACTGGGCCGGTGCCAGCAGCTATGTGGCCGAGTTCTCCGAAGCCATGGTCAAGCTGGGCAAGGGCGAGATGACCGCCGCTCCGGTCAAGAGCCAGTTTGGCTGGCACATCATCCGCGTGGACGATGTGCGCGACGCCCAGCTGCCCAAACTCGAAGAAGTCAAACCGCAAATCGCCCAGCAGCTGCAGCAGCAGAAGATGGGCAAATTCCAGGAAGACCTGCGCGCCAAGGCCCGCATCCAGTAAAGCGGACCTGCTCCGTCCAAAACGCGGCCATGTGCCGCGTTTTTTTTCGTCATTGCCCGGCTCGACCGGGCAATCCATGAAATACCCGGATCCTCGGCTCAAGGCCGGGGATGACAGCGATGGCAGGGTACTTTGGGATAATCCACCCATGCTCCCTCACCAGCTCGAACTGCTCTCCCCCGCCCGCACCGTTGAGATCGGCGTCGAAGCCATCCAGCACGGCGCCGACGCCGTCTACATTGGCGGTCCCTCCTTCGGGGCCCGTTCCACGGCCGACAACAGCGTGCAGGACATCGCCCGGCTGGTGCAGCATGCGCACCGCTTTCACAGCCGCATCTTCGTCACGCTCAACACCATCCTGCGCGACGATGAACTGGAGCCGGCACGCAAGCTGGCCTGGCAGCTGTATGACGCGGGTGTGGACGCGCTCATCATCCAGGACATGGGCCTGCTCGAAATCGACCTGCCGCCCATCCAGCTGCACGCCAGCACCCAGACCGACATCCGCACCCCCGAGAAAGCCAGGTTTTTGCAGGACGCGGGCCTGTCCCAGATCGTGCTGGCGCGGGAGCTGACGCTGCCGCAGATCGCGGCAATTCGCGACGCGGTGGATCTGGACCGCACCATCCTCGAATTCTTCGTCCACGGCGCCTTGTGCGTGGCCTACAGCGGCCAGTGCTACATCAGCCATGCCCACACCGGCCGCAGCGCCAACCGCGGCGACTGCTCGCAGGCGTGTCGCCTGCCATACGAAGTCAAGGACAGCGCGGGCCGCATCGTGGCGCACGACAAGCATGTGCTGTCGATGAAGGACAACAACCAGTCCGACAACCTGCGCGCCTTGATCGACGCCGGTTGCCGCAGCTTCAAGATCGAAGGCCGCTACAAGGACATGGCCTACGTCAAGAACATCACGGCGCACTACCGCCGCCTGTTCGACGAGATCCTGAACGAGCGTCCCGAACTGGCGCCCGCCTCGCACGGCAAGGCCACTTTCAGCTTCACTCCCGACCCCGACCAGAACTTCAACCGCGAGTTCACCGACTATTTTGTGCAGGGCCGCAAGGAAGACATTGGCGCTTTCGACACCCCCAAGAACCCCGGCCAGCCGATCGGCTGGGTGCACAAGGTGGCCGCTGACCATCTGGAAATCAGCACCGACGACCCCGCCACCGTACTGCACAACGGCGACGGCCTTTGCTACTACGACCTGCAAAAGGAGCTGGTGGGCCTGCAGATCAACCGCGCCGAACCGGCAGGACCAGCCGGCCACTGGAAGCTCTGGCCCAAGGACCCGATGGCCGGCTTCAAGGACCTGCGCAAAGGCGTGCAGGTCAACCGCAACCGCGACATGAGCTGGGTGCGCACGCTGGAGAAGAAGTCCGCCGAGCGCCGCATGGGCGTGTGGATGAAACTGTCCGAAACGCCGGACGGTCTGGAGCTGTCGCTGACCGACGAAGCCGGTTTTGCCGGCTCGGCGCAGCTGGCCACCGAATGGCAGGCCCCCAAAGACACGGTCAGCGCAGCCGCCAAACTGGAGCAGCAACTGGCCAAGCTGGGCGACACGGTGTTCGAGCCGCTGCAGGTGCAGCTGGATCTGCCCCGCCCCTGGTTCGTGCCGCCTTCACAACTCAACGCTTTGCGACGCGAAGCGGTGGCCGCGCTGGAAGCCGCCCGGGCCGCCGGTCTGGAGCGCCTGCCGCGTGCAAAACCCGTGGAACCTCCGGCGCCCTATCCCGAAGACACCCTCAGCTACCTGGCCAACGTCTTCAACGACAAGGCCCGCCAGTTCTACGCCAGACACGGCGTCAAGGTGATTGCCGCCGCCTACGAGGCGCACGAGGAAGAAGGCGAAGTCAGCCTGATGATCACCAAGCACTGCGTGCGCTTCTCCTTGAGCCTCTGCCCCAAGCAGGCCAAGGGCGTGACCGGTGTGCAAGGCACCATCCGGGCCGAACCGCTGCAGCTGATCAACGGCAAGGAAAAGCTCACCCTGCGCTTTGACTGCAAGCCCTGCGAGATGCATGTGGTGGGCAAGATCAAGCGCAGCGTGCTGAACGCCACACCCGAGTCACCCGTCAGGTTCTACAAGACCCGGCCGGTGCAGGGCGTGCACTGAGCACACGATTCGTTTTCATCAGGGAATACAACATGAAAAGAACCCGCACCTCTGCGCTGGGCCTGACAGCCTTGCTGCTGGCCGGTTGCGCCAGCGTGTCTCATGAACACCCGGTGCTCTACCCCAATGCCGCATACAAGGCCATGGGCGAAGCTGCTGCCCGCCAGCATCTGGACCAGTGCGTGGCCCTGGCCCGCCAGAGCGGCCTGCAGCCGGGCGACAACGCGGCCAGCAGCGGCGCCATGCGTGGCGCGGCTGTGGCCGGGGTGACTGGCGCGGTGGGTTCGCTGGTGTTTGGCCGCGGCAATCTGGAAGATGCCGTCAAACGCGGTGCGCAAGGCGCCGTGGTGGGTGCGGCGGGCGGTGCCACCGCGGGCGCCATGAGCGAGCGCCCCAACAGCACGTACCGGCAGTTTGTGCAGCGCTGTGCTGCCGAAAAAGGGCTGGACGTGATCGGCTGGAACTGAGCCTGCCGACCACACCTCAGGGCATCAGCCCAACCGTCACCCCACCCACTTGCGCGCGTTGCGCCAGATCCGCATCCAGGGGCTGAGTTCGCTGCGGTCACCGCTGGTCCAGCTCATCTGGACGTTGCGGAACACCCGCTCGGGGTGCGGCATCATGGCCGTGAAGCGGCCGTCTGCCGTCGTCACCGCCGTCAGGCCGCCTGGGCTGCCGTTGGGGTTGAACGGGTACTGCTCCGTCGCGCGGCCGTGGTTGTCCACGTAGCGCATGGCGGCAATGGCCTTGTCGGCGTTGCCCCGGTACTTGAAATTGGCATAGCCCTCGCCGTGCGCCACCGCAATCGGCAGGCGGCTGCCCGCCATGCCTTGCAGGAACAGGCTGGGGGATTCGAGCACCTCCACCAGCGACAGGCGGGCCTCGAAGCGCTCGCTCTGGTTGGTGGTGAAGCGCGGCCAGTCTTGCGCGCCGGGGATGATGTCGGCCAGCTCGGCAAACATCTGGCAGCCGTTGCACACGCCCAGGCCAAACGTATCCGTGCGGCCAAAGAAGCCCTGGAACTGCGCGGCCAGCACGGGGTTGAAGGTGATGGAGCGCGCCCAGCCAATGCCCGCGCCCAGCGTGTCGCCGTAGCTGAAGCCACCGCAGGCGACCACGCCCTTGAAGTCTTCGAGCTTGACGCGGCCGGT
>JAYRQF010000094.1:0-21230 GCA_041910735.1 Limnohabitans sp. | reverse complement strand
TACCCCTGGCCCGGCAACGTGCGCGAGCTGGAAAACGTGATGCGCCGCGCCATCGTGCTGTGCACGGACCATCTGATCACACCGGCACATCTGATGTTCGACGAAGCACTTGACTGCAGTGTGGCGCAACCTCAGCCCCTGGCGCAGCTGAACGTGCCCGGCCTGCCCGTGCAGAGCGCACCGCAGCCGGTCATCGTCGCACCCGAACCAGCCGCGACCTTCGCACCCGCGCCTGTGGCGGCACCGGCCAGCGTGCCGGCCGACCTGCACAGCTCGGCGCGCCTGAACGAGCACCAGGTGATCATGGCCACGCTGGCAGCCACCCCCAACAAAACCGAGGCGGCCAAACGTCTCGGCATCAGCCCGCGCACGCTGCGCTACAAACTGGCCCAGCTGCGTGAGCATGGCCTGGGCCTTGCCGCTGTGCACTGAAGGAGCTGACCATGATCGAACGCGCCACTTCACAAGCCAACATCCAGTCCATGCTGGAAACGTTGCGCAGCTACCAGAGCCAGGCGTCGCAAATGCCGGCCGATACCCCTTCGGCTACCGGCGCCACCACAGTCCAGAAAGGCGGTTTCGCCGAGATGGTCAGCGGTGCCATTGGGCAGGTCAACGCGGCATCGGTCGAAGCCGACCGCCTGCAACACGCCTACGAGGTGGGCGAAGATCTGCCCTTGGCCGACGTGGTGCTGGGCATGCAAAAGTCCTCTATTGCCTTTGAAGCCACCTTGCAAATCCGCAACAAGGTGCTCAAGGCCTACGAAGACATCCTGAACATGCCCGTCTGACGACACCTGAAGAGAACACGCCATGGCCACAGCCACCGCCCCCATGCCCACAGGTGCCGCCCTCGCAGGCCCTGCCAACGCCTCCGTGCCTGCCACCACCGGCGGCGCACTGGCGACCACCGCCACCGCGCCGGCCGATGCCGACAAACCAGCCAGTTCGGCGCTGGCTCCCTGGAGCCCCCAGTCCCTGAGCCAGAACCTCAAGGTGGTGCTCAACCAGCACTCGGTACGCAAAGTGCTGCCGCTGATCGTGATGCTGATCGTGCTGGTGGTCTTTGGGCTGGTTTACGCCTGGATGCAGGCCACCCCGTACCGCCCGGTGATGCCCGGCCTGCAGGAAGCCGACCAGATGACAGCGTTCGAGACCCTGAAGAACGCCGACTTCAAACCCAAAATTGACCCCACCACCGGCCAACTCACGGTGCCCAGCAACCGCTACCATGAAGCGCGCATCCTGCTGGCCTCGCAGGGCCTGCCCAAGACAGGCGCCACCGGTCTGGACGCGCTCAAGGACCAGTCGTCCATGACCACCAGCCAGCTGATGGAGCAGGTCAAGATCAATGCAGCCATGGAGCAGGAACTGGCGCGCAGCATCATGCAGATCGCCACCGTGCAAAGCGCGCGTGTGCATCTGGCCACCCCAAAGCAAAGCGTGTTCGTGCGCGACCGCACGCCGCCCAAAGCTTCGGTGGTGATCGCTCCCCACCCAGGTCGGGTCGTTTCGCCTGCACAGGTGCAGGCCATCGTGCATCTGGTCTCGTCCAGCGTGCCCTATCTGGCGCCCGAGCACGTCACCGTGGTGGACAACGTGGGCAAGCTGCTCACCGAATCGGCCACCGAACAAAAGCTGGGTCTGACGGCTGCACAGGAGCAGCACAAACAGCAACTCGAAGAGGTCTACCGCAACCGCATCCTGCAGATCCTCTCACCCATGGTGGGTGAGTCCAATGTGCGTTCGCAGGTGAACCTGTCGCTGGACTTCACGCAGATCGAAAGCACCACCGAAGACTTCGACAACCGCGACAAAGGCCCGCGCACCCGCTCAGAAGTGCTGGCCGAGGACCGCAGCAACCAGCGCGAGGCTGCAGGCATCCCCGGCGCACTGTCCAATACCGCGCCTGCCAACCCGACCGCCAACACCAACACTGGCGCCAACACCAACGGGGCTGCAGACAAGACCTCCGAGTCGAATGGACGCACCAGCAGCCGCTCAACCCGTAACTTCGAACTGGACCGCACGGTGCGCCATGTGCGCAACGCCACTGGCGGTGTCATGAAGGTCAGCGTGGCCGTGGTCGTCAACGAGCGCCCCGCCCCGCCGCCAGCCAAGGACGCCGCCCCCAACCCGAACGCCCCCACTTCGGTGCCCTACAGCCAACAGGAACTCGAGCGCATGCTGCAGCTGGTGCAGGGTGTGGTGGGCTACGAACAGCAACGAGGGGACCATGTGACCGTGGTGCCGGCCAAATTTGAGCCCCCGACCCCGATGGAGACCATGCCCTGGTACCTGGAGGATTCGGTACAGATGGGCTTCAAGAGCGCTTTGCTGGCCATCAGTTTCATCGTCTTCATGATGATCGTGGTCCGCCCTCTGATGCGCAGCATCGTCGGCGACAAACAGTCGGCCGAGGCCGAAGAGCAGGCCAAGGCCCTGGCCGACGGCGAACTGAGCCCGGAAGACATGAAGATGATCCAGATCGGCGAAGGCGAGTCGCTGGAAGAAATCAAGGCCAAGCTCAAACCCAAGAAATCGAGCATCTCGATCGACATGCTGGACACGGCCAACACCTACGACGACAAGGTCGCCCTGATCCGCATGCTGGTGGCCGAAGATTCCGCCCGCGTTGCCAACGTGCTCAAGAACATGATGAAAGTCGCCTGAGGACTGCAAGGAAAAAACATGGCCACGCAAAAAGAAGCCGACAAAGACCCCAAGGGCAAAGACAACACAGCGGTTGCCGACCCTCTGGCCGCCACCGACATCTTCATGACCGAGGAGCTCAGGCAGGAGCTCGATGAGCTGACCAACACCCAGCGCGCGGCAGTACTCATGCTGCTGCTGGGCGAACAGCAGGCCTCTGAAATCATCCGCTTCATGAACCCGCGCGAGGTTCAGGCTCTCGGCGCCGCCATGGTGTCTGTGGCAGACCTGTCACAAGAGGCCGTCAACATCGTGCTGGATGATTTTGTCTCCACCCTCAAAAAGCAGACCAGTCTGGGCCTGGGCACCGGCGACTATGTCGAAAAAGTGCTCAAGCGCGCACTGGGCGACGACAAGGCGGCCTCGGTGCTCAGCCGCATCATGCCGGGCCAGGGCAGCAAGGGGCTGGAAATCCTCAAGTGGATGGACGCCCGCTCGATCGCCGACATGATCCGCAACGAACACCCGCAGGTGGTGGCCATCATCCTGTCGGTGCTCGAATACGATGTGGCCGCCGATGTGCTCAACTACCTGCCTGCGGACAGCCGCCCCGAGATCATCCAGCGCATCGCCAAGCTAGAAACCGTGCAGCCATCGGCCATGGAAGAACTTGAGGCGATCATGAAGAAACAGTTCGCCAGCAACTCTTCGGCCAAGTCGTCCAGCTTTGGTGGCGTGAAAGCCGCGGCCAAGATCATGAACTTCGTGAAGGTGGAGCTGGAAGGCTCGATCATGAAGGGGCTGTCCGACATCGACGAAGACCTGACGCTGCGCATCCAGGACAACATGTTCACCTTCGAAAACCTGGTGAGCGTGGACAACCGTGGCATCCAGACCCTGATGCGCGCCGTCGAGCCGGACCTGCTGATGATCGCGCTCAAGGGCGCGCCCGATTTCGTCAAGCAAAAGTTCTTCGACAACATGTCCTCGCGTGCGCGGGTCATGTTCATCGACGACATGGAAGCCAAAGGTCCGTTGCGCCTGACCGAGGTGGAAGAAGCGCAGAAGAAGGTCATGCGCCTGGCACGCAAGCTGTCCGAAGCGGGCGAGCTGGTGCTGGCCGGCAGCGGAGACGACTTTGTCTGATCGCATCATCCCTGCAGGCGAACCCGCCGTCTGGACACCAAACCCTTTGCTGTCGGGCAAGCGTCAGACGCAAACGCCGCATTTCCTGCGCACCCAGTGGGACGAGGCCACTGCACGCAGCTTCGGGCCCTGGCGTGTGGCCGAGCCAGTCGAGCCCACCAGCACACAGACCGTCACCGCCCTGCAAGCAGAACCCCAGGAAGCAGAACTTCCAGAGGCCGAAGACACTGCCAGCGCGGCCGCAGCGCAAGAAAACCCGGCGCCTCCCGCAGAACCGCAAAACGCCTGGTCTGACGCGGCCATTGCCGCACTGCGCGAGCAGGCTTTTCTGCTCGGTGTGCAGGAAGGCCAGAGACAGGCCCAGGAACAATGGGAAGCCGAGAAACAGAAAGAAGGCGAGATCCTGCGTCATCTGGGCATCGAGCTGCGCAGCCTGCAACAAGACCCTCAGCGCTTTTTTGAACCGCTCAAACGGCTGTCCCTGCACATTGCCGAGCAGTGGGTGCGTGGCGAGCTGCAGGTTTCGGGCCGTGCTGTAGAGCAGCTGGTCCGACAGTGCCTGGAACAGCTGGAGCCTGCAGGACAAAAAGTGCATGTGGAACTGAACCCGGCCGATCTGGCACGCCTCAAGGCATTGGGCGACGAGGCCACGCACAACATGGAACTGCAGGCCGATGCGCAACTGCGCGAGGGCAGCGTGCGGGTGCGTGTCAACGAAAGCGTGGTGCAGGACCTGATCGAACACCGTCTGGAAGCCATGGCGCGCAAACTGCTCAAGGATCCAGAGTCCTGGCTGCAGCAAAGTGCCCTGCTTCACCCGGAAAAATTCACCGATGTCGACGAACAGGAGACCTTGCGCAAATGGACACGTCGCACCATGGAAGTGGAAGACGTGCCCGCACGCACCGCCCACACCGACGAAGCGCCACGGACAGACAACGGCAGCCAGGAGCCCCCGGCGGAGGACCTGTGATGGATTTCGCCGAAGAAGTCAGTCAGCTGCTGGGCGACCTGGATATACCTCCTCCCCAGAAATCGGGCACCCTGGTGCGCCTGGTCGGTATGCGTCTGGAGACCCGTGGCCTGATGGCGCCGCTGGGCGCCTGTTGCGAGGTGGTGGGCCAGTTTGGCCACCGCGTGGAGGCCGAGGTCGTCGGCTTCAATGACGACATCCTGTACCTGCTGCCCTTCACCGAGCCACAGGGCATCGAGCCCGGCGCGCAGGTGCGCATCGTTCATAACACCTCGCAGGTCCGCCTTGGCCCCGAGCTGTTGGGCCGCATCCTGGACGGACGCGGCCAGCCGCTGGACGGCAAGCCAGCGCCCCAATGCGAAGATGTATTGGCACTGCAGGGCCGGCCGCTCAATCCGATGGAACGCGGCCCCATCCATGAGGTGCTGGACGTCGGGGTAAAAGCCATCAACGGCATGCTCACCATCGGCCGGGGCCAGCGTCTGGGTCTGGTGGCTGGCTCGGGCGTGGGCAAGAGCGTGCTGCTGGGCATGATGACCCGCTTCACCGAAGCCGACGTGGTCGTGATCGGCCTGATCGGCGAGCGTGGCCGCGAGGTTCAGGCTTTCATTGAGGAATCGCTCGGTCCGGAAGGCCTTGCCAAGTCGGTGCTGATTGCGGCTCCCGCCAACGAATCGCCCGTGCTGCGCCTCAAGGCCACGCACATGACCCATGTGGTCGCCGAATATTTCCGCGATCAGGGAAAAAACGTGCTGATGCTGGTCGACAGCCTCACGCGCGTGGCCCATGCGCAGCGCGAAATCGGTCTGGCGGTGGGTGAACCCCCGACCGCCAAGGGCTACCCGCCCTCGGTGTTCGCCCTGCTGCCCAACCTGATCGAGCGCGCCGGCGTGGGCCGCCATGGTTTTGGCTCGATCACCGCCATCTACACGGTGCTGGCAGAGGGCGACGACGCCAACGACCCGATTGTGGACATCGCCCGCGCTTCGCTGGACGGGCAGGTCATGCTCTCGCGCAAACTGGCCGATGCGGCGCACTACCCGGCCATCGACCTCAACGGCTCCATCTCGCGCGTGATGCAAAAGCTGCTCTCTCACGAGGATCTGCAGACCGCCAACCGTTTCCGGCGCATGTGGTCGCTCTACCAGCAAAACCAGGACCTGATCCAGGTGGGCGCCTACGAAACCGGCTCGAACCCGACGCTGGACGAAGCGATCCGCCTGCGCCAGGACATGGAAGCATTTTTGCGCCAGGACATGCATGTGGCTGAAGACGAAGCCACCACGCGGCAAAACCTGCGCGCCCTGTTGGGCACCTGAAGTCAAGGAGGATCACCATGCAAGCACGTCAATGCTGGACCGTTCTGGCCAACAAGGCCGAGGACCAATGTGACCGCATACAGCAGGAGCTGGCCAGCATCCAGCAGCGGCTGGAAGGCCTCATGGCCAACGAGCGGCGCCTGCGCCAGCTCTACACCGAATACCACGAGCGACTGACCCGCCCCGGCACGCAGAGCACCGGCATGCAGGACGCCATCAACCAGCGCCAGTTCATGCAGCAGATCACCGACCTCATCTCGAAAGTGCTGCGTGACCAGAGCATCACTCGCCAGGCTTTGGCGCAGGCGCGGCAGAAGCTGGCCGACGCCCAAAAGGAAAAGCTCAAAATGCAGGCGCTGGTTGAGCACGATCTGCACCGGCAGCGCGTCGCAGAAAAACTCAAGGACCAGAAACTGATGGACGAGCTGGCGGTTCGGCAGTTCAATGTCAACCAACTGGCGGGCCACGCCTGATCGTCCTGTTCACTGAAATGGCCGCACCATGAAACGCATCCTGTTTGAACTCATTTTGGTCATTGGGCTGGGCGTTGCCGCCTGGATGGCCTGGTCGCAAGGCAAAGTCTCCGGCAGCGCCACGGGACAGATCAAGGAACTGAACGAGCAGAAAGCCGCCCTGCAAGAACGGCTCGATGCTGCTGAAAAACAGCTGGCCGAACAGGCGACCGCCTTCAGCGCACTGGGCCCCAAGGCCCAACAGTTCGATGCGGCGCAGGACGCGCTCTCGGGTGGTCAGGTGCTCGAAGACCTGGAAAAGCTGTATGCCGGCAACAAAAAGGGCCTGAGCAACGAGCAGCAGCTGGGTCTTGGCGTGGTGCGCCTGCTGACCAAAGGCCCCAAAGACCAGGGCGCCTTGCAGGCCCTGAACAAGACGCTGGAACAGATCGACTGGAACCGGAACCAGAAAATCATCTGCGCCACGCAAAACGCGCTGGCCGCAGCTGGCAAAGACGTGAAGGTGCTGGCCGAGTGCAGCAAGAAGGTGTCCTTGAGCACCGACACCGCGGCACCGCCTGCGCCAGCAGCCCCGGCGGCTTCGGAAGCGGCACCCGCAGGCAAGGACGGCAAAAAGCCCTGAGTGCCAGTCTGTGTCAGACAGGCACAGCAGCCCCGCGCGCCAGAGCCTCGCGCGCCTGCTGCCACACTTCGCGCGGCGGCAAGGGCTTGAGCCTGTGGTTGCTCCAGACCTGACGCCACAGACGACCGCCACGCTGACCGTGGTAGAGCCCCAGCATGTGGCGCGCAATCGCGTACCAGGGACAGCCGTCTTCGGCATGCGCACGCTCCATGTAGTTCACCATCGCCTCTTCCACCGCCTCGCGGCTCGGAATCGGGTGGGGATCGTCAAAGAATGCCGCGTCCCAGGTGCTGAGCAGCCAGGGGTTGTAATAAGCCTCCCGGCCAACCATCACCCCATCCACATGCTGCAGATGCGACGCGATCTCTTCGTTGGTCTTGATGCCGCCATTGACCGCAATCGTCAGCTGCGGGAAATCCTGCATGAGACGGTAAGCCAGTTCGTAGCGCAGCGGCGGGATCTCGCGGTTTTCCTTGGGTGAAAGTCCGTCCAGCCAGGCGTTGCGGGCATGCACGATGAAAACCTCGCAGCCCGCCTCGCTCACGGTGCCCACAAAATCGCGCACAAAGTCATAGCTTTCGATGCGGTCGATGCCGATGCGGTGTTTCACGGTGACCGGAATGTCCACCACATCGCGCATGGCCTTGACGCCATCGGCCACGGTGCGCGGCTCGTTCATCAGGCAGGCGCCAAAAGCCCCACGCTGCACCCTGTCCGACGGACAGCCGCAGTTGAGGTTGATCTCGTCATAACCCCACTGCTGGCCGAGTTTGGCGGCCACGGCCAGATCGGCAGCCTCACTGCCGCCCAGCTGCAGGGCCACCGGATGCTCCTCGGCATTGAAGCGCAGGTGGCGCTGCACGCTGCCGTGCGTGAGCGCCCCCGTCGTCACCATCTCGGTGTAGAGCAGGGTGTGGCGCGTGAGCAGGCGGTGAAAGAAACGGCAATGGCGGTCAGTCCAGTCCATCATGGGCGCCACCGAGAGGCGCCAGGGACTGAAAACAGTGGATTTTTCAGACATGGTTCGATTATCCCCATGTCATCCGGCAGCACCAGCTGGCTTGTTTATTGCTTGAGCAATTGCTCCGTCGGCGTATCGACATGGTTACGAGTACTCCTCCATGGCACTTCTGCACCCCACGCAACGCATTCTTTCGCTGATTCCCAACTATGTAGAGCGTTTTCATTGCATCGGACCAGCCTGCAGTGACACCTGTTGTGCAGGCTGGAATGTGGTGATAGACAAGAAAACATTCAATGCCTACAGGCAAGTGAATCTGCCCGATCTGAAGCCCCGGATGAAATCGCGCTTGCATCGCATGCGGCAGCAAAGCTCGGATGCAAATTACGGCAAGATTGACCTGGACCCAGAGACACAAGCTTGCCCGTTCATTGAAGAACATCTGTGCGCCATCCAGCGGGATATCGGGGCAGACATGCTGTCCAACACATGCGCCAACTATCCGCGCTACAACACCACAATCGCCGGCATCACCCAGCAAGGCTTGACGTTGTCCTGCCCCGAGGCCGCGCGCCTGGCACTGTTGGCTGGGGATGCATTCGAATTCACGCAGGCTGAGCAAGTCCTTCGCACGGAAACCATTGACACTTGGACTGGAAAATTCGGTTTCACGGCCGATCAGGTGAACGAAGCCCGCTTTTTTGCCTTGAAACTGATCCGCACACCCACGCTCGAGTTATGGGAAAAGCAGGCAGTGCTCGGCGTCTACTGCGAACGACTTGAAGACCTGATTCAGAACAAGACCACAACCACCTTGTCAGATGCCATCGCGGGCATGCAGGGTGTAGTTGACAGCGGGCTGATCACCGACACGCTGAGACAAATGCAACCTGATCACAGTCTGCAGGCTGTTCTGTTTGCCAACATCTGGAAAATTAAAAAAGGCGGTCTGTCTCAGGCACAGAAACGACAAATGTCTTTCATGCTGCAGGGGCTGGGCGTATCCACCGAGTCCGAGGAAATTTCGCAAGAGGCACTGACTGACAGGTACCGGCAAGGACTGGAGAAGCTCTCCCGGGTTCTTGAGACGGTACCCCATCTGCTCGAGAACTATGTAGCAAACGAAATGTTCCGGGAACTCTTCCCCTTTGGGACGACTTCTCCTGTCAACCATTATTTGCGGCTGATGACCCGGTATGGCGTTGTGCGGTGGATGCTGGCCATGCGGTGCATGGCAGACTCCGCCTTACCCTCTCCAGAAGACTTGGTCGAGACCGTACAGGTCTTCTGCAAGCGTTACCAGCACGATTCGAATTTCGCCAAGATGATTGATGAGGCTTTCCATAAAGCTGGCTGGGATCAGGTGGGCAAGATCTACCGCTTCCTGCGAAGCTGAACGTTTGGCAGCGACCGAAACAGAAAAAAGAACCCCGCCAAGGCGGGGTTCGGAGTTCGGTACGAAACCGGTCAACCCATGTGCAGACCGCCGTTGACCGAGAAGTCGGCGCCCGTGGCATAGCCGCCCTCTTCGCTGGCCAGCCAGGCTATGATGGAGGCGATTTCGCTGGGCTTGCCCAGGCGCTTGACCGGCACAGTGGCCACGATCTTCTCCAGCACGTCGGGGCGGATGGCGTTGACCATGTCGGTGCCGATGTAACCAGGGCTGACGGTGTTGACGGTCACGCCCTTGGTGGCCAGCTCCTGCGCCAGCGCCATCGAGAAGCCGTGCATGCCAGCCTTGGCGGCCGAGTAGTTGGTCTGGCCGGCCTGGCCCTTTTCACCGTTGACCGAGCTGATGTTGATGATGCGGCCCCAGCCACGGTCCACCATGTCGGGCACGACCTGCTTGGTCACGTTGAACATGGAGTCCAAGTTGGTGCTCATCACCGCGTCCCAGTCTTCCTTGGACATCTTGAGGAACATGCGGTCCTTGGTGATGCCGGCGTTGTTCACCAGCACATCGATCGGGCCATGCTCGGCCTTCGCTTTGGAGAAGGCTTCCACCGTCGAATCCCACTCAGCCACGTTGCCCACCGAGGCGTAGAAGGTGTAGCCCAGAGCTTTTTGCTCGTCCAGCCACTTGTTGTAGTCGCGCGTCGGGCCGCAGCCGGCGATCACCTTGAAGCCTTCCGTGTGCAGGCGCTGGCAGATGGCGGTACCGATGCCGCCCATGCCACCGGTGACGTAAGCAACTTTTTGACTCATGTTTGTCTCCTTTGTTATGAGTGCTGAGGGATAGGGAAAATCAGACGCGTTCGAGGGCCAGTGACACGCCCATGCCGCCACCGATGCAAAGCGCCGCCAGACCTTTGCTGGCCTGACGTCGTTGCATTTCGTGCAGCAGGGTCACCAGAATGCGGCAGCCGGAAGCGCCGATCGGGTGGCCGATGGCGATGGCGCCACCGTTGACGTTGACCTTGAGCGGATCGATGTCGAGGGCCTTGTTGACAGCGCAGGCCTGCGCGGCAAAGGCTTCGTTGAGTTCAAACAGGTCCACGTCCTGGGCTTTCCAGCCGGCACGGGCCAGGGCCTTTTGCGAGGCAGGCACCGGCCCCATGCCCATGGTGGCCGGGTCCAGACCGGAGGTGCCGAAAGCGGCAATGCGCGCCAGCGGCTTGAGGCCCAGGGCAGCGGCCTTTTTGGCCGTCATGACGACCACGGCGGCAGCGCCATCGTTGATGCCCGAGGCGTTGCCTGCGGTCACCGAGCCTGCCTTGTCAAAGGCAGGGCGCAGACCGGCCAAGGCTTCGGCATTGGTTTTCTTGTTGACGTATTCGTCGTTATTGAAGACCAGCGGATCGCCCTTTTTCTGGGGGATGACCACGTCCACAATCTCGTCCTTGAATTTGCCGGCGTCTTGCGCAGCGGATGCCTTGCGCTGGCTGGCCAGGGCCAGTTCGTCCTGCATCTCGCGGGTGATGCCGTGGGCTTTGGCCACGTTCTCGGCGGTGATGCCCATGTGGTACTGGTTGTAGACGTCCCACAGGCCGTCCACGATCATGGTGTCGACCATGTTCCAGTTGCCCATGCGCATGCCGTCACGGCTGCCGAGGAGCACATGGGGCGAGGCGCTCATGTTTTCCTGGCCACCGGCCACCACGATTTCGCTGTCGCCCCAGGCCACGGCCTGAGCGGCCAGCATGACGGACTTGAGGCCCGAGCCGCACACGGCGTTGATGGTCAGGGCCGGGGTTTCTTTGGCCACACCGGCTTTCATCATGGCCTGACGCGCCGGGTTCTGGCCGCTGCCAGCCGCCAGCACCTGGCCCATGATCACCTCACCGATCTGGTCGGATTGCAGCCCGGCACGGGCAATCGCCTCGCGGATCACGATGCTGCCCAGTTCAGGTGCGGCCACTTTGGCCAGGGAGCCTCCAAATTTGCCCACGGCGGTACGGGCCGCCGACACGATGACGATGTCTTCCACTTTCGAGTCTCCTACGTTCACAGAAAAATCAGGCTTTCGCCTTCACATAACGGCCCGGTGCAGGCTCAATGGCCTTGTATTTGGCACCTTTGCCATACGCTTTCGGGGCAGCAATCTGCTTGCCGGCATGGGTTTTGAGCCAGTCAGACCAGTCTGTCCACCAGCTGCCCGGCAGCTCTTTGGCGCCGGCGATCCAGTCGTTCACGTCTTTCGGGAACTTGCCTTCTGCGCCCAGCCAGTGGCTGCGCTTTTTGGCCGCAGGCGGGTTGATCACGCCGGCAATGTGGCCCGAAGCGCCCATGACAAAACGCTTTTTGCCCGGAAACACCTGGGTGCTGCCGTAGGCACCGCCGATCGGCACGATGTGGTCTTCGCGCGAGCCGTACAGGTACATCGGGATGTCGACTTTGTTCAGATCGACCTTTTCGCCGCACACCGTGGCCTTGCCGGGCTTGATCAGGTTGTTTTCGAGGTAGGTGTTGCGCAGGTACCAGGCGTAGAACGGTCCCGGCAGGTTGGTCGAGTCGCTGTTCCAGTAGAGCAGGTCAAAGGGCGGCGGGGTTTCGCCCTTGAGGTAGTTGCCCACCACATAGTTCCAGACCAGGTCGTTGGGGCGCAGGAAGCTGAAGGTGGACGCCAGATCCTGGCCTTTCATCATGCCGCCCTGACCCATCTGCATTTCGCGGAACTTGACGAAGTTTTCGTCAATGAACACGTCCAGGATGCCGGTGTCGGTGAAATCGATCAGCGTGGTCAGCAAGGTGGCACTGGCCACCGGCTTTTCGCCACGCGCGGCCAGCACCGCCATGCCGGTGGACAGGATGGTGCCGCCGACGCAAAAACCCAGCGCATTGATCCTGGCCGCCCCGGTGATGTCCTGCACGGTGTGGATGGCCTGGATAGCCCCCTGCTCGATGTAGTCGTCCCAGGTGGCTTTGGCCATCGACTGATCGGGGTTGCGCCAGCTCACCACAAAGCAGCGGTGGCCTTGGCTGACGGCATAGCGGATAAACGAGTTCTCGGGCTGCAGGTCCAGGATGTAGAACTTGTTGATGCAGGGTGGCACGAGCAGGAAGGGGCGCTCATACACCTTGGCCGTCAACGGCTTGTACTCGATGAGCTGGAAAAAGTCGTTCTCGAACACCACCGCGCCTTCGGTGGTGGCCACGTTCTTGCCGACTTCAAACAGGCTCTCGTCCGTCATGGACACATGGCCCTGCTCCATGTCGTGCATCAGGTTCTGCACGCCTTTGGCGATGCTCTCACCCCTGGTTTCGATGGCTTTTTTCTGAGCCTCCGCATTGAAAGCCAGGAAGTTGCTGGGCGCGGCGGCGGCCACCCACTGTTCCACTGCAAAGCGGATGCGGCTGCGGGTTTTGGGGTCGGCATCCACCGTGTCAGCCAGACCCATCAGGGTGCGGGCGTTGAGCAGGTAGGTGGCGGCATTGAAGGCTGCCACCGGGTTGCTGTTCCAGGCTTCACCCGAGAAGCGGCGGTCCCTGATCTGCAGGCTGTTGTGCAGGCTCTGGTTCCACAGCTCGGTGGCTTCTTTGAAATACTGCGCCTGCAGGGCCTGGAGTTTCTCGGGATGGAATTTCAGGGTTGGCACCCCGGCCATGTCTTTGGCCACCCCGCCCAGATCAATGGTCTGGAAATGCTGCATGGCCTGGGCAAAACTCTTGCCGAGGTTTTGCTGGAAAGCCTCACCCATTTGGGACCAGAATTGGGGGTTGGCTGCGTCCATCATGTCTGTCTCCTGTACTGCCGTCGTTGGCTTGTCTGCTGAAACCTCAGTGTCGCCGGTTTCATTGTCACCAAAATTACAAAAGTTTCAGAAACGTACCCGAAAAAAACATGTACCTCGTCGTGATTGCCTGGATTTACGTGGTTTTGATGATGAGCCTGACCGAGGCTTTTTCATCGCAGGGCTCGGTTTTGGGCGCCGTTGTCACTTTTGTCCTGTACGGCGTGCTGCCGCTGTCGATCGTGGTCTACATCCTGGGCACGCCCGCGCGCAAGCGGGCCCTGAGGCAGGCTGAGCAAACCGGGCAGCCGCCATCAACGGCGCCAGATGCAGGCGGCCATGCGGCCGGAGTTGCCCAGACAGACAGCGTCGCGGCGGTGGGAGAAGAAGAGCGCCGGGTTTGACACGGTGCACCAAGGCATCGAGCTGTCGTTGCCAGACACGTCCACCAGCCCCATCGGATGCAAACGCCTGCGGGCCAGCGCCGGCAGATCGGCCAGCCAGCGCCCGCCCTGGCCCGGCCGAAAGGCACCCGGCATTTCGGCGGGTGCAGTGCCAAACGCCTGCAGGACATCCGGTCCGACCTCGAACGCTGTCGGCCCAATGCACGGCCCCAGCCAGACCCGGGTTTGCTCTGGTGTTGCGCCACGCGCGCTCAGGCAAGCCCAGAGGCTTTCCAGCACTCCCACACCGCCCTGCCCGGCCAGGCCACGCCAGCCGGCGTGGGCAGCAGCTACCCAGCGCCCCTGCGCGTCCCACATCAGCACGGGCAGGCAGTCGGCCACCATGATCGTGCAGGCCAGTCCGGGAACAAAAGTGAAGCAGGCATCGGCCTCGGCGCCGTCGGGCGTGTCAGCCCCCAGCTCAAGCACTCCGGTGCCGTGCACCTGCCGCAAAAACACAGGCTGCACGCCCAGGGTGTCGGCCAGCTGGCGACGGTTGGCCAGCACATGCACAGGCACATCGCCGACATGGTCGCCCAGGTTGAGGCTGTCCCAGGGCGGCGATGAACAGCCGCCCTCGCGCGTGGTCATCGCGGCCCCCACACCAGCGGGCAAATGCTGCGGGGCATCAAAAACGGAGCGGATCGGCATGGGGTTACGGCATCGGGCCTGTCGGGACGGGGCTCAAGCATAAAGCGAACATGAACCTGCCGAACATGGGCGCACCTGTGGGTGTTGTCTAATCGGCCCATGCAGGAAGACACATCTCCTTCGCTGGTCTGGCTGGAACCCGGGGATCCGTTTCCCCCGGTCACGCAGGCCTGGGGTCATGGCAGCCCCGCCCCGGGCCTGCTGGCCGCAGGCGCCGAGCTCGATGCCGACCAGCTGGAGCAAGCCTACCGGCAAGGCATCTTCCCGTGGTACAGCCCGGGACAGCCCGTGCTCTGGTGGAGCCCCGAGCCGCGCATGGTGCTCGAACCCCGGGCCTTTCGTTTGCACCGCTCGCTGCGGCAGTCGCTTCGCCACTGGCTCTCCCTCCCCGGTGTGGAGCTGGTGTTTGACCGCGACTTTGCGCAGGTCATGGCACGCTGCGCGGCCCAGCAACGGCCGGGGCAAAACGGCACCTGGATCGTCCCCGCCATCGTGCAGGCCTACACCGGGTTGCACCGCCGGGGTCTGGCCCACAGCGCCGAACTCTGGCAGGACGGCCAGCTGATGGCCGGCCTGTATTTCGTGGCGCTGGGCCAGGCGGTGTATGGGGAGTCCATGTTCACCAGCGTGCGCGACGGCTCCAAGATGGCGCTGAGCCTGCTGGTCAGCGTGGCCCGCCGCCACGGCGTGCGCATGATCGACTGCCAGCAGAACACCCGCCATCTGGCCTCGCTGGGCGCCTCTGAAATACCGCGGGCGCAGTTCATCGGGCACATCCGGCAGGCGCAAACCCTGGCGCCCATCGACTGGGCCGGCGAAACCCTATACTGGAGCGAACTTCTTTCCGACCGGCCGTGACCCTGCTCAAGGACTTTCCCCTTCAGGCGATCCAGTTCTATGCGACTGCGCCCTACCCCTGCAGCTACCTGCCTGAGCGTCAGGCGCGCTCGCAGGTGGCCACGCCCAGCCACCTGATCCACAACGAGACGTATTCGGACCTGGTGGCCAAAGGCTTCAGGCGCAGCGGCATGTTCACCTACCGGCCTTATTGCGACGGTTGCCATGCCTGCGTCCCTTTGCGAGTCAAGGCCACAGCCTTTGCCCCCACCCGCAGCCAGCGCCGCAGTGCCGCCCGGCACGGCGACTTGCAGGCCCGCGTGATGAACCTGCATTTCGACCAGCAACACTACGACCTGTACCTGCGCTACCAGCACCGCCGGCATGCCGGCGGCGGCATGGACCACGACAGCGCCGACCAGTACGCCCAGTTCCTGCTGCAAAGCCGTGTCAATTCGCGTCTGGTGGAGTTCCGCGAACCGGACAGCGGTGCGCTCAAGATGGTCAGCATCGTGGACGTGCTCAACGATGGCATCTCGGCGGTCTACACCTTCTATGAACCGGACGATGACAGCGCCAGCTACGGCACGTATGGCGTGCTCTGGCAGATCCGACAGGCGCGCCAGCTGGGTCTGCCCCATGTGTACCTGGGCTACTGGATCGCCCAGAGCCCCAAGATGAACTACAAGGCCCGGTATCAGCCCTGCGAGATCCTGGTACAGGGCCTCTGGCAACCGTTGTGAGCACGGACATCCATTTCACGACATAAAATCAGTTTTTCTTCAAGCAGTCCCATGAGAAAAGCCGACAACGCCATATCCGCCACCCCGACCATTCAGGTGATCGAACGCATGTTCACCCTGATCGATGTGCTGGCCAGCCGCGAAGAGGCCATTTCGCTCAAGGAAATCAGCGAAAAAACGGGGCTGCACCCTTCCACGGCGCACCGCATCCTCAACGACCTGACGGTCGGCCGTTTCGTCGACCGCCCGGAAGCGGGCAGCTACCGACTGGGCATGCGCCTGCTGGAACTGGGCAATCTGGTCAAAGGTCGACTGAACGTGCGCGACGCCGCGCTGGCCCCGATGCGCGAGCTGCACAAACTGATCCAGCAGCCGGTGAACCTGAGCATGCGCCAGGGCGATGAAATCGTGTACATCGAGCGCGCTTACAGCGAACGATCGGGCATGCAGGTGGTGCGCGCCATTGGCGCCCGGGCACCGCTGCACCTGACCTCGGTCGGCAAACTGTTCCTGGCCGCAGACGACCCGGTGCGCGTGCGCGCCTACGCCACCCGGACCGGACTGGCGGGCCACACCCGCAACAGCATCACACTGCTGCCGGTGCTTGAGCGCGAGCTTTCGCGGGTGCGCCAGTACGGCATCGCACGCGACAACGAAGAGCTGGAACTGGGGGTGCGCTGCATCGCCGCTGGCATCTACGATGATCAGGGCAAGTTGCTGGCGGGCCTGTCGATTTCAGCGCCGGCCGACCGCCTGGATGAAGAATGGCTGGCCAAGCTACAGGCCACCGCCGAGCAAATTTCGACATCGCTCGGCCACAAGTCGGATCAGGCCTGAGGCGCTCCCCCATCCGGAGACGGGGTGAGGCCGGGAACCAACAGGAAAAGGGTCAACCCTGGCGAGCGACCACCGCATGGCCAGCGGTGCTGGCACGACCGGAATGCTCCACCCAGCGGCGCACGCGCTCGGCATCGGCGATGCGGCTGAGCTTGCCGGCCGAGTCAAGGAACACCATGATGAGTTTGCGGCCGGCAATCTGGGCCTGCATCACCAGACATTGACCGGCTTCGGAGATGTAGCCGGTTTTCTGCAGGCCGATGTCCCATTGCGGGCTCTTGACCAGGCGGTTGGTGTTGTTGTACTGCAGCGTGCGACGGCCGACCTCGATCTCGCGGCCAGGTGATGTGGACAGTTCGCGCAGCACCGGCTCCTTGTAGGCAGCCGCCACCAGCGTGGCCAGATCGTGCGCGCTGGACTGGTTGCGGCTGGACAGACCGGTCGGCTCGACATAGCGGGTGTCACGCATGCCGAGCATCTGGGCGCGGGCATTCATGCGGCCCACGAAAGCATCCAGTCCACCCGGGAAGGTGCGACCCAGCGCATGGGCAGCGCGGTTTTCGCTGGACATCAGGGCCAGGTGCAGCAAATCACCGCGCGACAGGACCGAGCCCACCGCCAGACGCGAACTGCTGCCCTTTTCGGTGTCCACATCGTCCTGGGTGATGGTGATCAGCTCAGACGCGGGCAAATGCGCCTCGGCAATCACCAGACCGGTCATCAGCTTGGTCAGCGAGGCAATCGGCAGCACCGCCTGGTCGTTCTTGCGCAGCAAGACTTCGTTGGTGTCCTGATCGATCACCAGCGCCACGCTCGAACGCAGGTCCAAGGGGTCGTTCACGGCGTGCAGGCCAGCCATCTGGCCAAAAGACGGGCGTGCCGCCACGATGGGGGCAGCCTTGGCTGCACGCGCCACACGCGGACTGGTGTTCGCCACCGCCTGCCGGGCCACTTTTTTCTTGGCAGACACCGCTGCGCGCTTGTGACCGGCATCGCCTTGCGCCCAAACCTGCGGCACCACGGACAGGCTCACACAGGCCCCTACAGCACCCGCCACCAGCAGGCGAAGCGAGGACTTGAGGCAAAAGGCAAAAATGGTCTTGGACATGCGAAAGGTAACAAATTTGAGAAAACTTTTACGGAGTTTACACCTCAGCAAAAAGTTACGCAAGATCAATCACTTGCGTAACTTCATTGAAGCATCATCCCAAGTCGCTTTTCGCCACCCTCAGCCTTGCGCAGCCACCCGGTCTGCCTTGCTTTGCAGCTTGTTGAGCGCGCTCAGGTAGGCCTTGGCCGAAGCCACCACGATGTCCGGATCGGCTCCCACGCCATTGACCACGCGGCCGCTGTTTTGCAGACGTACCGTCACCTCGCCCTGGCTTTCGGTGGAGCCGCTGATGGCATTGACCGAATACAGCACCATTTCGGCACCGCTCTGGACGTGTGATTCGATGGCCTTGAGGGAGGCATCTACCGGGCCGTTGCCGGTCGACTCGCCCTTGACTTCTTTGCCGTCCACCGTGAAAACGATGGAGGCATGCGGCTGCTCGCCGGTTTCACTGCGTTGCGACAGGGAAACAAAGCCGTACTGTTCCTTTTCGCTGGTCACGCTCTCGTCGCTGACCAGCGCCAGAATGTCTTCGTCGAAGATTTCGCTCTTGCGGTCGGCCAGTTCCTTGAAGCGGGTGAAAGCAGCGTTGATCTCGGTTTCGCTGTCAAGTTCAACACCCAGCTCCTGCAGACGCTGCTTGAAGGCGTTGCGACCCGACAGCTTGCCCAGCACGATCTTGTTGGCGCTCCAGCCCACGTCTTCGGCGCGCATGATTTCGTAGGTGTCGCGCGCCTTGAGCACGCCGTCCTGGTGGATACCGGAGGCATGAGCGAAGGCGTTGGCGCCCACCACAGCCTTGTTGGGCTGCACCACAAAGCCGGTGGTCTGGCTGACCATGCGGCTGGCGGCCACGATGTGCTGGGTGTCGATGTTCACGTCCAGACCGAAATAGTCACGGCGGGTCTTGACCGCCATGACCACTTCTTCCAGCGAGCAGTTGCCGGCGCGCTCGCCCAGACCGTTGATGGTGCACTCGACCTGACGGGCCCCGCCGATCTTCACACCGGCCAGCGAGTTGGCCACGGCCATGCCCAGATCGTTGTGGCAATGCACCGACCAGATCGCCTTGTCGGCGTTGGGCACCTTCTCGCGCAGGGTCTTGATGAAGTTGCCGTACAGCTCGGGGATGGCATAGCCCACAGTGTCGGGGATGTTGATGGTGGTGGCGCCCTCGGCAATCACTGCTTCGACCACGCGTGCCAGAAAGTCGATCTCGCTGCGGTAACCGTCTTCGGCGCTGAACTCGATGTCGGCGCAGAGGTTGCGGGCAAAGCGCACGGCCTGTTTGGCCTGCTCCAGCACCTGCTCGGGCGTCATGCGCAGTTTCTTCTCCATGTGCAGCGGCGACGTGGCGATGAAGGTGTGGATGCGACCGCTGTTGGCACCCTTGAGCGCTTCGGCTGCACGCGCGATGTCGCGGTCATTGGCACGCGAGAGCGAGCAGACGGTGGAATCCTTGATGGCGTTGGCAATCGTCTGCACCGCCTCGAAGTCGCCGTTGGAACTGGCGGCAAAACCGGCTTCGATGACATCCACGCGCAGGCGCTCCAGCTGGCGTGCAATGCGCAGCTTCTCGTCGCGGGTCATGGACGCGCCGGGCGACTGCTCGCCATCGCGCAAGGTGGTGTCAAAAATGATGAGTTTGTCAGCCATGGTTACTCCAGAATTTCAACCGCAGCTTGTGGAAACACATCAAAGCAAAAGGCCCGCTGCGGGTGCATACGGGCCTTTTGGAAAATGTGCGCGTGCGCTACATGTCCCGCCCGTGGGGCGTGAGTAGTAGGGCCAGCGCAATGCGGTTCATGCCGATAAATGTAGCACAGAAAAACAGCCGCACTGTCTCTGGGTTTACTGGTGCAAGCCTCGTTCGTCGGGCTCATCGGTCGAGGTGCTGATCACACTGGCGTGTTCGCCCTTGAAGCGGCGCCAGAAATACAGCACATAGCCGCTCAGGCCGTACAGCACAAACAGGCCAAACAGGACGGCCGGGGGATGAATGTTGATCACAGCAATCGCCAAGGCAATCAGGACCACCACCGCAAACGGCACGCTCTTCTTGAAATGCACGTCCTTTCCACTGTAGAACGGCACGTTGGTGACCATGGTCAGACCCGCATAAAGCGCAATCGCAAACATGGGCCAAGCCTGGCTGGGTCCGGTGAATTCGGCCTCGGTCATGATCCAGATGAAACCCGTCACCAATGCGGCAGCGGCGGGAGATGGGAGCCCCTGAAAGTAGCGCTTGTCCACCACGGCCGTGTTGACGTTGAAGCGCGCCAGACGCAAGGCGGCGCAGGCGCAGTACACGAATGCGGCAATCCAGCCCCAGCGGCCCAGTCCCTTGAGGGCCCATTCGTAGGCGATCAGCGCAGGCGCCGCTCCGAACGAGACCATGTCGGCCAGCGAGTCCATCTGCTCGCCAAACGCGCTCTGGGTGTTGGTCATTCGGGCCACGCGGCCGTCCAGGCTGTCGAGCACCATGGCGCAAAAAACCCCCACGGCGGCCAGGTCAAAGCGCTCATTCATGGCCATGACAATCGCGTAGAAGCCTCCGAACAGGGCGGCCAGCGTGAAAAGGTTGGGCAGGATGTAGATGCCCTTGCGGGGCTTGCGCGGGCCCGAGCCCTGCTCGTGGTCCTGTTCGAATTCGTTGTCCATCTGTTTCCCTTGGTTGGGACCGCTCCCGGCGGTATGTCCGGGCGAGTGTATGTCAAGCCGCCCGAAGATGAAAAAAGGCCACCGCAGTGGCCTTTTTCGAAGGGCAAAGCCCGATCAGTTGCGGGTCTGGTCGACCAGCTTGTTCTTGGCGATCCAGGGCATCATGGCGCGCAGCTGGGCACCCACCACTTCGATGCTGTGGTCAGCGGTGTTGCGGCGGCGGGCCGTCATGCTCGGGTAGTTCAGGCGACCTTCCTGGATGAACATCTTGGCGTAGTCACCGTTCTGGATGCGCTTGAGAGCGTTGCGCATGGCTTTGCGGGACTCTTCGTTGATGACTTCAGGACCGGTCACGTACTCGCCGAACTCCGCGTTGTTGGAGATCGAGTAGTTCATGTTGGCAATGCCGCCTTCGTAGATCAGGTCGACGATCAGCTTGAGCTCGTGCAGGCACTCGAAGTAGGCCATCTCGGGGGCGTAGCCGGCTTCCACCAGGGTCTCGTAGCCCATCTTGATCAGCTCGACAGCGCCACCACACAGCACGGCCTGCTCGCCGAACAGGTCGGTCTCGGTCTCTTCCTTGAAGTTGGTCTCGATGATGCCGGCCTTGCCGCCACCGTTGGCCATGGC
>JAYRQF010000093.1:0-2738 GCA_041910735.1 Limnohabitans sp. | reverse complement strand
GCCGCCGCACCAACGTGCTGCCGCTGGGCAGCGCGGCCCTGGCCGGCACCACCTACCCGCTGGACCGCGAGCGCGTGGCCCGCACCCTGGGCATGGTCGATGCACAAGGCCAGCCGCAAGTCAGCCAAAACAGCCTGGACGGCGTGAGCGACCGCGACTTCGCCATCGAATTCACTGCTGCGGCCAGCCTGACCATGGTGCACATCAGCCGCATGTCGGAGGAGCTGATTTTGTGGATGAGCCAGAACTTCGGCTTTGTGAAGATTGCCGACCGCTTCACCACCGGCTCGTCGATCATGCCGCAGAAGAAAAACCCCGATGTGCCCGAACTGGCGCGTGGCAAGACCGGCCGCGTGGTCGGTCACCTGATGGGCCTGATCACACTCATGAAGGGTCAACCGCTGGCCTACAACAAGGACAACCAGGAAGACAAAGAGCCACTGTTCGACACGGTGGACACGCTCAAGGACACACTGCGCATCTTCTGTGAGATGGTGGGCGGCCAGCTGAACCCGGCCACCGGCGCCAAGGAAGGTGGCATCACGGTCAACGCGCAGGCCATGGAAGACGCCGCCAAGAAGGGTTACGCCACCGCCACGGATCTCGCCGACTACCTGGTCAAGAAGGGCCTGCCCTTCCGCGACGCGCACGAGACCGTGGCCCATGCCGTCAAGGCCGCCACCAGCCACAACTGCGACCTGTCGGAGCTGCCGCTCAATGTGCTGCAGGGCTTCCACCCGGCCATTGAAAAAGACGTGTACCACTGCCTGAGCCTGCGCGGCTCGCTCGAAGCGCGCAACACACTGGGTGGCACCGCCCCGGCGCAAGTGCAGGCGCAGATCGCCCGTCACCGCGCCCGTCTGGGCTGATCAACAAGGACGATCACCATGGGTGCACAGTGGAAAGCCAAAGGCAAGGCACAGGCCGCCGACGCGCGGGGCAAATTGTTTGGCCGTTTGGCCAAAGACCTGATGATGGCCGCGCGCAATGGCGCCGACCCTGCCGCCAATGCGCGCCTGCGCATGGTGCTGGAGCAGGCCCGCAAGGTCTCCATGCCCAAGGACACCGTGGACCGCGCCATCAAGAAGGGCGCGGGCCTGACGGGTGAAGCGGTCAACTTCGACCGCGTGATGTACGAGGGCTTTGGCCCGCACCGCGTGCCGGTCATGATCGAGTGCCTGACCGACAACGTGAACCGCACCGCCTCGGACATGCGCGTGATCTTCCGCAAGGGCCAGCAAGGCACCTCGGGCTCCGTCTCGTGGGACTTTGACCATGTGGGCATGATCGAAGCCGAAGCCACCTCGGCCGACGCAGACCCCGACATGGCCGCCATCGAAGCCGGCGCGCAGGATCTGGAGCCGGGTGACGAAGGCACCACCCTGTTCATCACCGACCCGGCCGATCTGGATCTGGTCAGCCGCGCCCTGCCCGCGCAGGGCTTCAATGTGCTCTCGGCCAAGCTGGGCTACAAGCCCAAAAACCCAATGGACCCGGCCAGCTTGGGTGCCGAGGCCATGGCCGAGGTCGAAGAGTTTCTGGCCACGGTAGACGAGTGCGACGACGTGCAAAACGTGTTCGTGGGTCTGGCCGGCTGAGTTGCCGGCTCAGACGGTCTGACGCTCGACCCAGCGTTTGAGCCCCTGCACCATCCACAAATAAACCGCCACCATCAGCGCCAGCACCGCATAGAACATCGGTGGCAATGGCGTGAAACCGAACAGGCTGCCCAGCGGCGTCCACGGGAGGAGCAAGGCCACGGCCACCACCAGCAGGGAGGTGACGGTGAGCACCGGGTGCGGCCGGCTGCGCAAAGGGTTGCCGCGGGTGCGAATGACAAAGATCACCAGCACCTGCGTGCACAGCGACTCGACGAACCAGCCGGTCTGAAACAGCGCTTCGCTGGCTTCAAACACCTTGAGCATCAGCGCAAAGGTGATGAAGTCAAACAGCGAGCTCACCGGTCCGATGGTGAACATGAAGCGCCGGATCGCGGCCATGTCCAGCACGCGAGGGGCCGCGGTTTCGGCATCGTCCACCGCGTCCAGCGGGATCGGCAACTCCGACAGGTCGTACAGGATGTTGTTGAGCAGGATCTGCGTGGGCAGCATCGGCAGGAAAGGCAAGAACAGCACCGCCCCGGCCATGCTGAACATGTTGCCGAAGTTCGAGCTGGTGCCCATCAGGATGTACTTGAGGATGTTGCCGAAGGTGCGCCGCCCTTCCAGCACTGCCTCCTGCAGGATGCGCAGGTCCGGTCGCAACAGGATCATATCGGCCGCCGCCTTGGCCACGTCCACCGCCGAATCCACCGACAGGCCCACATCGGCCGAATGCAGTGAAGGGGCATCGTTCACCCCATCGCCCATGTAGCCCACCACATGCCCGCGCGCGCGGATCGCCTGGATCACGCGGTTTTTCTGCGCCGGGTTCACCCGGCAAAACAGGTTCACGGTTTCCACCTGCGCGCGCAGGGCTTCATCGCTCAGCTGCGCGATCTCGGCACCGGTCAACACACCCTGCACCGGCAGGCCCAGCGTGCGGCAGACATGCCGGGTCACGCGGTCGCTGTCGCCGGTGACCACCTTGATCGCCACACCCGCCTGCTGCAGCGCCTGCAGGGCACCGGCGGCGCTCTCCTTGGGCGGGTCCAGAAAGGCCGCAAAGCCCACCAGCACGAGCTCGGACTCGTCATTGACCACGGCATGGTCGTGTGCGGGCAGCACCGGTCGCCATGC
>JAYRQF010000092.1:0-8635 GCA_041910735.1 Limnohabitans sp. | reverse complement strand
GGTGAACGAGCACGTCACCATTGTGGACACCATGAACGGCAAGAAGCGCGACGTGGCGGGCGTGACGGCCGAGTTCGGCGTGCCGCCAGCCTTGATGATCGACTTTCAGACTTTGGTGGGCGACCCGGTGGACAACGTGCCGGGCGTACACAAGGTGGGGCCCAAGACCGCTGCCAAATGGCTGCTCGAATACGGCTCGTTGGACGCGCTGGTGGCACGTGCGCACGAGGTCAAGGGCGCGGCGGGCGAGAACCTGCGCCAGGCGCTGGACTGGCTGCCCAAGGGGCGCCAGCTGGTGACCATGAAGACCGACTGCGACCTGTCCGGTTGGGTGCCGGGTTTGCCGGCGCTGGACGCGTTGCACCTGCACGCGCCCGACGAGGACAGGCTGCGCACCTTCTACGAGACCTACGGTTTTCGCTCGCTGGCGGCCAAGGCGGGCGGCTCGGTGCCTCCGGCGCCCCGGGCCGCTGCCGTCATGGGCGACCTGTTTGGCGAAGATCCCGCCGCCGACCCGACACCCGCCAGCCGTGTGCAGGGGCCGGTGAGCTACTCGACCATCACCGACTGGGCCACGTTCGAGCAGTGGCTCGCGCGCATCGAAGCCGCGGAACTCACGGCACTCGACACCGAAACCACCTCGCTCGACGAAATGCGTGCCGAGATCGTCGGCATCTCGCTGTCTGTGCAGCCGGGCGAGGCGGCTTACATCCCGCTGGCGCACAACGGCCCGGATGCGCCGGTGCAGTTGCCGCTGGCCGAGGTGCTGGCGCGCCTCAAGCCCTGGCTGGAAAACCCGGCACGCCACAAGCTGGGTCAGCATGTGAAGTACGACCGCCATGTGTTCGCCAACCACGGCGTCGAGGTGCATGGCTATGTGCACGACACCATGCTGCAAAGCTATGTGCTCGAAGTGCACAAACCGCACAACCTGGGGAGTCTTGCCGAGCGGCACCTGGGCCGCAAGGGCATCAGCTACGAAGACCTGTGCGGCAAGGGTGCGCACCAGATTCCGTTTGCGCAGGTCGATGTGGCGCGGGCGGCCGAATACTCCTGCGAAGACTCGGACCAGTGCCTGGATGTGCACCTGACGCTGTGGCCGCAGATCGCATCGCATGTCGGCCTCAAGCGCATTTACGAACTCGAGATCGCCACCAGCGAAGCGCTTTACCGCATCGAGCGCAATGGCGTGCTGATCGACGCGCCCACGCTGGCCGCGCAGAGCCAGCAGCTGGGTGAGCGCATCGTGCAGCTGGAACAGGAGGCCTACGAGATTGCCGGTCAGCCCTTCAACCTGGCCAGCCCCAAGCAGCTGGGCGAAATTTTCTTCGACAAGCTGGGCTTGCCGGTGGTCAAGAAAACCGCCACCGGCGCGCGCAGCACCGACGAAGAGGTGCTCGAAAAACTGGCCGAGGACTACCCGCTGCCGGCGCGCATCCTGGAGCACCGCAGCCTGTCCAAGCTCAAAGGGACGTACACCGACAAGCTGGCGCAGATGGCGCTGCCGCGCACCGGCCGCGTGCACACGCACTATGCGCAGGCGGTGGCCGTCACGGGCCGCCTGTCGAGCAATGAACCCAACCTGCAGAACATCCCGATCCGCACGGCCGAGGGGCGCAAGGTGCGCGAGGCCTTTGTGGCGCCCGCCGGCAGCGTGATCGCCAGCGCCGACTACAGCCAGATCGAGCTGCGCATCATGGCGCACCTCAGTGGCGACGATGCGCTGCTGCGCGCGTTTCAAGAAGGCCTGGACGTGCACAAGGCCACGGCGGCCGAGGTGTTTGGCCTCACACCCGATCAGGTGTCCAGTGAGCAGCGCCGTTATGCCAAGACCATCAACTTTGGCCTGATCTACGGCATGAGCGCGTTTGGCCTGGCCAAGGCACTCTCCATCGACAACACGGCGGCCAAGAACTACATCACGCGCTACTTCGAGCGTTTTGCCGGCGTCAAGCGCTACATGGACGAGACGCGTGAGCAGGCCAAGGCGCAGGGTTATGTGGAAACCGTGTTCGGCCGGCGCCTGATGCTGCCCGAGATCAACAGCCCCAACGGTCCGCGTCGCTCAGCGGCGGAGCGCGCCGCCATCAACGCGCCCATGCAGGGCACGGCGGCCGACCTGATCAAGATGAGCATGGTCGCGGTGCAGCAGGCGCTGGATGCACAAGCCCGGCAGACCAAGGTCATCATGCAGGTGCACGATGAACTGGTGTTCGAGGTGCCCGAAGCCGAGGTGGACTGGGTGCGTCGCGAAGTGCCGCGCATCATGGCCGAAGTGGCGCAGCTCAAGGTGCCCTTGCTGGCCGAGGTGGGCGTGGGGCCCAACTGGGAGCAGGCCCATTGACCTTTGGAAGCGGCGGATTCTCAATTTCGATGAATCCGCTATCCTTGCGGTTTTGATGTTTTGGAACGCCCATGTCCAGCTTTGCTGACCAGCTCAAGTCCGAAATCGCCCGCATCGCCCGCAAGGAAGTGCGGGCTGAAACCCGGGCGCTGAAAAAAGCCAATGCGCAATACCGCGCTGACATCGCGGCACTCAAGCGCCGTCTGGCCGATGCGGAGCGTGCGATGGCCCGACTGGCCAAAGGCTCGGCCAAGGCTGCGGTGCGCGCCAGTGCAGGGGCGGACCAAGACGCCTCTGCGGGACAGGGCTTGCGTTTTCGTGTGGGGGGCTTTGCTTCCCTTCGCAAAAAGCTGGGCCTGTCTGCTGCCGACATGGGCAAACTGATCGGTGTGTCGGCCCAGTCGGTGTACCACTGGGAAACCGGCAAAACCCGCCCGCGCGCCAGCCAGCTCGCCGCCATTGCGGCGGTGCGCAAGCTGGGCAAACGCGAAGTGGCGGAGCGTCTTGCCGCTTCCTGAGTCAGCATCAATCCGGCCCGGTCGTGTGCGCCGGTGCGGACTTTCCATGGCTTCCCCCACATGGCAAACAAACCAAAAGGAGATGAACCGATGAGTACCCCTTTGCAACAGCTGCTACAGGACACCGAAGCTCTGGTCGATGGTGCTGCGCTGCCTACGCGTCGATCTGCACTGAAGGCGGCGCTCGGTGTGGGCTATGTGGCCGCGGCAGGTCCTTTGATGGCGCAGACTGCGGTCAAAACCTCTGCCGAGGGGCTGGTCAGCGGCGAGGTGAGCATCGACGTCAATGGCTTCAGGATGCCGGCTTACAGAAGCGCGCCGGCCGGCAAGACGGGCTTGCCGGTGGTGCTGGTGGTGTCCGAGATTTTCGGGGTGCACGAATACATCGCCGATGTCACCCGGCGCCTGGCCCGGCAGGGCTATCTGGCCATCGCTCCTGAGCTGTTTGTGCGCCAGGGTGACCCCAGTGCTTATGGCGAGATCGCCAAAATCCAGACTGAAATCATTGCCAAAGTGCCCGATGCGCAGGTGATGGGCGATCTGGACGCCTGTGTGGCCTGGGCCGGAGCCAACGGTGGCGACCTCAACCGCATGGCCATCACCGGTTTTTGCTGGGGTGGGCGCATTGTCTGGCTGTATGCGGCCCACCAGCCACGCCTGAAAGCAGGTGTGGCCTGGTACGGGCGGCTGGCCGGGGCTGCCAGTGCCCTGACCCCGCAACACCCGCTGGATCTGGTGTCGCAGTACAAGGCACCGGTGCTGGGTCTTTATGGCGGAGCAGACACGGGTATCCCGCTGGACAGCGTCGAGCGCATGAAGTCTGCGCTGGCTCAAGGCTCCTCCGCGGCGCGTGCCAGTGAGTTCGTGGTCTATCCCGACACCCCGCACGCCTTCCATGCCGACTACCGACCCTCGTTTCGGCAGGGGCCGGCAGAAGACGGCTGGAAGCGACTGCTGGCCTGGCTGCAGCGCCACGGGGTGGCCTGAGTCGGTCGTGCATGGGGCAAGCAGCCCGTGTGTCACAATAGAAAAACCGCCCTCAGGGGCGGTTTTTTCTTCGGGCGTTTATGACTTTGTTGCTGATTCTTGTGGGGACTTTGCTGGCCGGCATCGGCAGCGTCTGGCTGGCGGCCTGGCTGAGCTTTGGTGTGTTCTCGCGCTACACCCAGCACATGCTCAGTCTGGCGGCTGGCGCACTGCTGGCCACCGGCTTCCTCAAGCTTTTGCCCGAAGCTTTCGAGAGCGGCATCGAGCCCCATGCCCTGTTCATCACCCTCCTGGTGGGGCTGGTGTTTTTCTTTCTGCTCGACAAGGCCGAGCTCTGGCACCACGGTCATGAACACCACAACGGCCATGGGGAAGGGCAGGGCCATGTCCACGCGCATGGGCACGCCCACACGCATCACCACCATGAGGTCACGCCCGGCAGCTGGGCGGTTCTGACCGGTGACAGCCTGCACTGCTTTGGCGACGGCATCCTGATCGCTTCGGCCTTCATGGCCGATGTGCAGCTGGGAGCGATTGCGGCACTGGCCGTGCTGGCGCACGAGGTGCCGCACCACATGGGCGATCTGGTGGTGCTGCAGCAAAGCCAGCGTTCACGCCATGCGGCGCTGATCAAGGTGTCGCTGGCCGGCGCCGTGACCGCGCTGGGGGGGCTGGTGGGCTGGTTGGTGGTGGACATGCTGCACGACCAGCTACCGTTCTTTCTGGTGGTGGCCAGCAGCAGCTTCATTTATGTGGCTTTGGCCGACCTGATCCCTCAGCTGCAAAAGCGCCTGAGCACGCGCGAGACGCTGGCGCAGGTGTTCTGGCTGGGCTTTGGCATTGCCGCCGTGCTGGCCGTGGCCGCACTCACTGGCGGTCACACGCACTGAGCGCGTGTCAGCCCTTTTCGCAGGGCAGGCCGGGCGTGCGCGACCATTCGCTCCAGCTGCCCGCGTACAGGGCCGTGGGGGCAAAACCGGCCAGCTCCATGGCAATCAGGTTGGGCACGGCGCTCACGCCACTGCCGCACTGGTGCACCACGCTTTCGGCCGGGTGTTTGCCCAGAATGGCCGTCCATTCGGCGCGCAGCTGGTCCGCCGGTTTGAAAAAGCCTTCGGGCGTGAAGTTGTCGGTGAACGGCCGGTTGAGGGCGCCTGGAATGTGGCCTGCCACCGGGTCCAGCGGCTCGACCTCGCCGCGGTAACGCGGGGCGCCACGCGCATCGACCACGGTCTGACCGGCCTGTCCCAGTCGGGCCGAGACGCTGGCGGTGTCCACCAGTTCGCGCAGCGGTTCGCCCAGCTCGAATTCACGTGCAGCAACAGGGCGCGCCGGGCCCCTTTCCACCGCCCCGCCTGCGGCCTGCCATGCCTGCAGCCCGCCATCGAGCACGGCCACGGCGTCGTGCCCCAGCCATTTGAGCATCCACCAGAGGCGGCCGCAGTAGTTGCAGCCGTTGCGGTCATAGACCACCACCTGAGTGGCGTTGTCCACGCCGATGCGGCCCAGCCATGCGGCCACGAGGTCGCGCCGGGGCAGGGGGTGACGGCCGCCATTGACGGCGTGCGCAGCGTCTTTGGCGCTGAGGTCGCGGTCCAGATGCGCCTGTTGCGCGCCGGCAATGTGCACCTCGGCAAACAGGGCGTCGGCGGCTTCGGGCTTCATCAGATCGAAGCTGCAGTCCAGGATGGCCACCGGCGTCCCGGAGGTCTGGAGTTTGCGAAGTTCGGCAGGGGAGATCAGCAGATTGAACATGGGTACCTCGCAGGTCAGTGTTCTTCGGCAGGTGCCTGGATGAGTGTGCGGTTGCGCAGCGCCGTGGCCGCAATGCCGCAAATGATGATCAGTGCCATGCCGGCCCAGCCGATCGGCGGGATCTGGTCGCCGAACAGGAACAGACCGTACAGCGCAGAAAACACGATGCCGGAGTACTGCAGGTTGGCCACCACCAGCGTGGCGCCCTTGCTGTAGGCCAGCGTCATCGACAGCTGACCCAGGGCGGCCAACACCCCGATCGGCAGCAGCCAGAGCGCCTGCGGCCAGCTCCAGGGGGAAAAGCCGGTCAGCAGCAGGCTGCATACCAGTCCCGTGACGGTGGTGCCCACCGAGAAATAGAACACGGTGCGCGATTCGGGCTCACCCGCGCGGCCCAGCGCCGCCACCTGCATGTAGGCCAGGGCGGCGCCCAGGCCTGACAAAAGGCCGATCACGCCTGCGTAGAGCTGGTTTTGCTCGATCGTCGGGCGCAGGATCATGATCACCCCGGCAAAGCCACCGAGCACCGTCAGCACCACCGGCCCCTGTCGGCCGAAGTCCTGCAGGCGCCCCATGACCAGGGTGCCGCCGATCAGAAAGGCCGCGACCCAGACGCCACTCATGTAGTTGAGCGTCATGGCCGTGGCCAGGGGCAGGTGGGCGATGGCATAGAACCAGGCGGTCAGGGAAGCCACACCAATGACAGAACGCCAGACGTGCATCATCGGGATCGGGGTGGCCAGCGGAACCCTTTGCACACGGCAGAGTCCGGCCATGAAAAACATGCCGATCACGCCGCGAAAGAAAACCAGCTCGAAAGTCCCGAACCAGGCGGAGGCGTATTTGATGCAGACGCTCATCGTCGCGAAAAACAGCGACGCGAGGATCATCCAGGAAGCTTGCATGGCGGCCATCATGCCATGATGTGACAACGGCCTCATGAGGAGGCCGTTGCGGTGGAGACAGGGCGGTTCAGTCCCGGTAATTCATCTGCCGGCGGTACCACTCATGGAAGTGTTGCATGCCGTCTTCCATCGGGCTCTGGTAAGGGCCAACTTCGTTGTCGCCGCGTGCGAGCAGGGCTTTGCGGCCCGCGTCCATGCGTTCGGCAATCTCGTCGTCCTCGATGCAGGTCTCCATGTAGGCGGCCTGCTGGGCTTCGACGAATTCGCGCTCGAAGGCCACGATTTCCTCGGGGTAGTAGAACTCCACCATGTTCAGTGTCTTGTCCACGCTGATGGGGTGCAGCGTCGAGACGGTGAGCACATGCGGGTACCACTCGACCATGATGTGCGGGTAGCAGGTCAGCCAGATGGCGCCCTGCTGCGGCAGCTCGCCGCCGCGGTACTTGAGCAGTACCTCGTGCCATTTTTTGTAGGTGTCCGAGCCCGGTTTGCCGAAGCTGCCGGCCACGCCCACCGTCTGCACCGAGTAATGCTCCTTGAACTCCCAGCGCAGGTCCTCGCAGGTGACGAAGTTGCCCAGGCCCGGGTGGAAGGGGCCGACGTGGTAGTCCTCCAGATAGACCTCGATGAAGGTCTTCCAGTTGTAGTTGCATTCGTGCAGCTCGACGCGGTCGAGGGCGTAGCCCTCGAAGTTGAGCTGGTCGCGCGGGCCCATGCCGGCAAGGTCAAAGGCGATGTCGCGGCCGTTGTCCTCGAACAGCAGGCCGTTCCACTCCTGCAGTTTGTAGTTGTTGAGGTTCAGGCAGGGGTCGTGCGCGAAATGCGGTGCGCCCAGCAGCTCGCCCTTGGGCGAATACGTCCAGTGGTGCAGCGGGCAGATGATGTTGCCGGCGCCGTGGCCCTTGCCCTGCGTCTGCAGGTTGCCCCGGCCCTGCAGCATCACGGCCTGACGGTGACGGCAGATGTTGGAGATCAGCTCGACCTGACCCCGGGCATTGCGCACCAGTGCGCGACCGCCTTTTTCCTGGGGCAGGGCGTAATAGTCGCCCACGTTGGGCACGGCGAGCTGGTGCCCCACATAGCGGGGGCCCTTGTCGAAGAGGGTTTGGCGCTCACGCCGCAGCAGCGCCTCGTCGAAGTAACTGGAAACTGGTAGTTGGCTTGCGGCCTGCTGCAGTTGAAGACTTAAATCAGACATGGGTGACCTGACCTAGAGACTCCCCCTATGAAGGGGCAGGGACAAAGCGCTGAATTCGAAGAACGCGGCGCATGAAAAAGGCGGAACTCATTCCGCCTGTGGACCCTGATTGTACCCCGGGGGGATCAGACGGGCCGGCAGCACCCCGGATATGGGTATCCATCCGTACAGGCTGCCGGGGGTGAAAGTCTAAAATCCGTGTTTTGCCGCACGATACAACCCATGCCCAAGACCCCCACCGCTGCACCGGCCCCCGAGCTGCCGGACACCTACGAGGCTGCCCTGCAGGAACTGGAGCAACTGGTCTCCCGCCTGGAATCGGGCCAGATGCCTCTGGACGAGTTGCTGGCGGGCTACCAAAGGGGCGCGGCCCTGCTGGCTTTTTGCAAGGACAAGTTGCAGGCCGTGGAAGACCAGATCAAGGTGCTTGACGGCGGCCAGCTCAAACCCTGGGACGCGGCATGAGCGGCGGTTTTGACCTTCAGGCATGGATGCAGCCGCATCTGGCGCGGGTGGAGCAGGCCCTGTCGGGCTGGGTGGACGCTTCGGCGCCGGCCGGTCTGGGCGAGGCCATGCGCTATGCAGTGCTGGACGGTGGCAAACGCCTGCGCCCTCTGCTGGTGCTGGCCGCGGCCGAGGCCGTGGGCGCCGGCGCCAGCGAAGCCGCCCTGCGCGCGGCCTGCGCGATCGAACTGATCCATGCCTATTCGCTGGTGCACGACGACATGCCTTGCATGGACAACGATGTGCTGCGCCGCGGCAAGCCCACGGTGCATGTGCAGTTTGGCGAAGCCCCGGCGCTGCTGGCAGGCGATGCCCTGCAGACCCTGGCTTTTGAACTGCTGACCCCTTCTTTTGACAGCGTGCCTGCCGACATTCAGGCGCGCTGCGCCGGCCTGCTGGCGCGGGCCTCGGGTTACTGGGGCAT
>JAYRQF010000091.1:0-4472 GCA_041910735.1 Limnohabitans sp. | reverse complement strand
TGACCTTGCCCCTGAAAAGTGGAGTTCGTAGTCCTTGTTGAAAATGCCGACAAGGAGTCAAGGAATGACAGCAGCAAAGCAGGTACGTGCGCAGTACACGCAGGAATTCAAGATGGAGGCGGTTCGCCAGGTGCGTGAGGGCCAGGCCATCTCGGTGGTGGCCAAGGTCTTGGGCATCCCAAAGGCCAGTCTGGGTAACTGGGTTCGCCAGGCCGCCAAAGGTGCGTTGAGCGGCGCTGGGGACGATGAAAAGGCCGCGCGGGTCTCACCCGAGCAGATGGAGATAGCCCGGCTGCGTGCTGAGGTTGCCCGGCTTCGAATGGAGCGCGACATCGCAAAAAAAGCCGCGGCGTACTTCGCGCAGGACACGCTGCGAGGTACGCCTGGATTCACCAAATGAGGAGCCAGTACCCGGTGAGCATCTCCTGCGGCGTGCTGGAGGTCAGCGCCAGCGGTTACTTCAACTGGCTGCGCCGCCCACAGGACATGGCTGGCAGGCCCGGCAGACGCCACAGCGATGAAGCTGTGCTGGCACACATCCGCGCCATCCACGCCCAGGTCAAGGGGGAATACGGCTGGCCCCGGATGCACAAGGAACTGCTGGCCCGTGGTATTCGGGTGGGCAAGGACAGGGTGCGCAAGTTGATGCAGCAGCACGGCATCCGTGCCAGGACCAAGCGCAAGTTTGTGGTGACGACTGACAGCAAGCACAACCTGCCGGTGGCACCAGACCTGGTGCAGCGGCGCTTCAACCCCGAGGCCCCCAACCAGCTTTGGTGTGGCGACATCACCTACATCGCCACCGATGAGGGCTGGCTGTACCTGGCTGTGGTCATCGACCTGTTCAGTCGCCAGGTGGTGGGCTGGAGCCTGCAGCCGCACATGCAGGCGGGCCTGGTCAAGGACGCGCTGGCCATGGCGTGGTGGCGGCGGCGCCCGCCGCCTGGTCTGATATTCCACAGCGACAGGGGCAGCCAGTATTGCAGCGGCGAGTTCCAGGGCGCTTTAAAAGACTGGAAGATGCGTTCCTCAATGAGCAGGAAGGGCAACTGCTGGGACAACGCGCCGACCGAGAGCTTCTGGGGCCGACTGAAAACGGCCAGCGTGCATGGCCACAAGTTCGCCACGCGAGAGCAGGCCAAGCAGGCTGTGATGGACTGGATGGCTTTCTACAATCACCGCAGGTTGCATTCATCGCTGGGCTATCTCAGCCCGATGCAGTTCGAACAACGCTGGTACGAGGCACAGCGCAAAAAGGCCGCGTAATCGTCGGGCTAAGAGCTACACGAAACGAGGTCAAGGTCAGATCACGACATGGTCGATGGGTGCTTTGCCGTCGATCAGGTATGCATCCCTGAAGTGGTGAACGTTCTGGATGAACGCCTCCACCGCTTTGCGCGTTTCACCCATCCGCAAGCGCATGTTTCGAGATTTCGCGCGCGCCACTTCGTCTCGGGTCAAGGCCTCGCAAAGGATCTTGACCAGCGGACCATTCCCGGAGAGGTAGACGCTGTGCAGCTCGCTTTTGGCGTCCATGTGCTTGGTAGCAATGTCGAGTCCAACCAGAGTCTTGCCTGCACCCGGTACGCCAGTGATGAAGCAGATGGCTTTGCGCTTTCGAGATCGCGACTCCTGAATCACCCGATCGACCGCAGCGGATGTGACGGATAAGTTCTTTGCACCTGCATCGCTGCGGGAGAGGTCTGCGACCGAATGGTGACCGTACAGGGCCGATGCTGCTTCTACGATCGTGGGCGTCGGTTTGTATCGACCGCCCACCCACGCGAGCGGATCGATGCGCGGACCTTCACTCAGCCAAAGCACTTGTTCGACGCATTGGCGAAGTGAGCAAGGGCTCGTCTTGATCGGCAGCAGCACACCGTCGTTGTGGTGGCTGGCGGCGATCATGCTGAAGCCGGGTTCTGACTCAGTCGCCACCAATATCGGCGCGATCGTCGCTGCGTGACTGGGCTCGTGGAAGTTTTTGAGGTCGAGTGCGTAGTCCCAGACCTGGTCACAGGCGGCGCGTGTGAAGTGGGATTCGCCCACTTTGAACTCGATGACCAGGATGGCGTTTCGAACGATCAGCAAAACATCGATGCGGCGTCCCATTCGCGGAACGACAAACTCGAAGAACAGGTGCCCTTCGTCTACCCAAGGTGCAAGCTGCTGCTGCAGGACGCCGATCTGGCGAACCCATGCATCTCGTTGACCCAACTCAATGGAGAACCCCGAATTTCGGGCGATTTCGCCCAAGACGACGTCTGGTTTCGCACTGAGAAATGCCTTCAGGTGGGCGGAGTAGTAGGCACGGCTGACATTCATGCACGGCAGTATCGCGCCATCTCCGGCATCGACCGTTGGGCAACTTAACTTCAATCGGGCAAGTCCGATCAGTTTCTTTCACCGAAGACTGTCCAGATACGCCCCACTGTCGTCCACCGAGAACTCGATCCACATCGGCAGGTGGTCACTCATCTGGTAGGTGCGCCATTCCTTGAAGCTGCGCCCGCGGCCGTTGCGCACGGGCTCGTAGGCGCTGGCGTCCTGGTAGACGTCTTCGAAGAAGTCGAACACACCCGCGCGCCCGGTGGTGCGCATGCCCGAGAGGCGCTGGTAATACGCGATCTGGTCGTAGTGCTTGTTTTTGTCCACGTTGCTGCCGGGCACCTGCTGCAGCTCGGCGGGCACCACAAAGCCGGCGCTGGTGATGGCCTGCATCGTGGCGTCCTGCCGGCTGAAGATGTTGAAGTCGCCGAGCATGATGAGGTTGCCCGGGTCACCGGGTTTGCCGGCTTCGTACTGCGGTGCGCTGCTGTACTTGTCGGCATTTTTGGCCACGGTCTGGGCAAAGTCGGTGATCTCCTTCAGGCGGCGCGGGTCCACGGCCACGCTTTTGCCGTAGTAGATGTGCGCGGTCAGCAGCGTGAGGTAGGCCCAGCCGGCCTTGAAGCCGGCCACATAGGGCGAGCGCGCAAACTGCAGCGGTTCTTCGGTGGCACCGGTTTTCTTGGGCAGCACCAGCTCGGCGGCCAGGCCGGTGAAGCTCACTTTGCGCCGGTCGAAGATGTAGGCCATGCGCTCGGAGTTGCCGGATGTGCCGAGCGTGACGTCAGTGACGATGAAGTCCCACCAGCTGCCCAGAATGCGCTGCAACCGCTGCAACGGGTACAGGCCCTGTCGCAGTTCCTGCACCGCCACCAGGTCGAAGCGGCTGAGGATTTCGGCGATGTAGAAGTAGCTTTCGTCGCTGCGCAGGCCGTAGCGCCCGGAATCAAATTCGCGGATGTTCCAGGTGGCCAGCAGCAGCGTGTCGGTGGTGGCCTTGGCAGGTATCTGCGCCGCCAGCGCGGGGCGCAGGGCCTTGAGCCCGGCAATGGTGCGGGCGCGCTCGGCCGCGTCTTTGATGGCCTTGATGCCGCTGTAGTAGATCATGCCTGCCTCCTGCAATCGCCCCCGCGTGGCGCGGGGTTCAATCCATTATGGGGAGCAGCGGCGGCCGGGGGAACGGCCGGCCGTCAGGCGGGCAGCAGCGCGGTCAGTGGCACCACCTCTACCTGGGGCGCCAGCGCATAGCGGTGCGGCCCGGGGTACACCACGTACAGCGCATCGAGCTTGAGGTCCTCCAGCGCAATCCGCATGCTGGGGGTGAGCTTGGGTGCGTCGCTGCGTTTGAACTCCACGCCGATGCGGCGGTTGTCCTTGAACAGGAGCAGGTCCAGTTCGGCCCCCTGGTGGGTGGCCCAGAACCAGGCCTGGTCGGGCTGGGCGATGCGCAGCACCTGTTCCAGCGCAAAGCCTTCCCAGCTGGCGCCGCACAGTGGGTGCGCCAGCAACTGCGGCAGGCTGCGGATGCCCAGCAGTGCATGCAGCAGGCCGGTGTCGCGGAAGTAGATCTTGGGCGCTTTCACCTGCCGTTTGGCCAGATTCTCATGCCAGGGCTGCAGCTGGCGCACCATGAAGGTTTGGGTCAGGTAGTCCAGGTACCGGCGCACGGTCGGCTCCGAGATGCCCAGCGAGCGTGCCGGCTCCGCGGCGTTCCAGGTCTGGCCGTGGTAGTGCGCCAGCATCTGCCAGAAGCGGGTCATCAGCGGCGCGGGCGCGTTCATGCCCAGCAGGGGCAGGTCGCCGCTCACATGCCGCTGGATGGCGGCGTGGCGCCACTGGGTGCTGACCGTGTCGTCCGGCGCGAGGTAGGCGGCCGGAAAGCCGCCGCGCAGCCAGAGCTGCTGCATGGTTTCCGCGTCGGTGCCGGTTTCGCTCAGGTCGAAACCTCCCACCTCCAGCGTGACCGCGCGGCCGAGCAGCGATTCGCTCTTGTGCATCACACGCGGTGCGGCGCTGCCCAGCAGCAGGTACTGGCCATTCAGGTGCATGCGATCGGGCCGGTCCATCAGCACACGCAGCGCCTCGGGCAAGGCGGGCAGGTGCTGGATCTCGTCGATCACGACCAGGCCGTTCAGGCCGGCCAG
>JAYRQF010000090.1:0-3545 GCA_041910735.1 Limnohabitans sp. | reverse complement strand
TCTTGGCGGTGATTTCCTGACCGGCAGTGACCACTTCGGAGGGGTGACGCACGCGGCGCCATGCCATGTCGGTGATGTGCAGCAGGCCGTCGATGCCACCCAGGTCCACGAACGCACCGTATTCGGTGATGTTCTTGACCACGCCGGTGACGATGGCGCCTTCGCGCAGGGTTTCCATCAGCTTGGCGCGCTCTTCGCCCATGGAGGCTTCGATCACGGCGCGGCGGCTCAGCACCACGTTGTTGCGCTTGCGGTCGAGCTTGATGACCTTGAATTCCATGGTCTTGTTCTCGTACGGCGTCAGGTCCTTGGTCGGACGGGTGTCGACCAGGGAGCCCGGCAGGAAGGCGCGGATGCCGTTGACGAGGACAGTGAGGCCGCCCTTGACCTTGCCGCTGGTGGTGCCGGTCACGAAGTCGCCGGATTCCAGGGCTTTTTCCAGCGACAGCCAGGAGGCCAGACGCTTGGCGGTGTCACGCGACAGGATGGTGTCGCCGTAGCCGTTTTCGATGGAGCCGATGGCCACGGAGACAAAGTCGCCGACCTGAACTTCGATTTCACCCTGATCGTTCTTGAATTCGTCGATGGAGACGTAGGACTCGGACTTGAGGCCGGCGTTCACGACGACGAAGTTGTGTTCGATGCGCACGACTTCGGCGGTGATGACTTCACCGGGGCGCATTTCGGTGCGTTGCAGGGATTCCTCAAAGAGGGCGGCAAAAGATTCGGACATTGAATTTCCTTGTTCACAGACAGGATGCACGGACGCGACATGCGCCGTTTGTAAAAAGCTGGCTGTGACGGTTTGCGGCAGGGGCCGCGGTTGGGTTGAACAACCCACGCCGCCAGTGTGCAAGCTGCACGGAGGGAGCGGCGTGGACCGGTTTGAACCGTGGTTCAGCGGTTCTTGCTCTGCCACCAGATCAGCACCTGTTCCACCGAGGCTTCGATGGACAGCTGCGAGTTGTCGAGTTGCAGGGCATCTTGTGCGGGCTTCAAAGGCGCCACGCTGCGGGACATGTCCCGGGCGTCGCGCGCTTCCAAGTCAGCGCGAAGACTGTCAATATTAGCCGAAAAACCCTTTGAAATCAACTGCTTGTAGCGTCTTTCGGCCCTTTGCGCGGCGCTGGCAGTCAAAAACACCTTCAGGTGGGCATTCGGGAAGATCACGGTGCCCATGTCGCGGCCATCGGCCAGCAGGCCGGGCAGGCGGCGGAAAGACAGCTGCAGGTCCACCAGCGCCTCGCGCACGGCAGGCAAAACCGAGACTTTGGAGGCGTTCATGCCGCCCTGTTCGCTGCGGATCGCATCGGTCACGTCCACGCCGCCCAGCAACACCTGTTCACCCTCAAAACGCACGGGCAGGCCACGGGCAAGTTCGGCGATTTTGGCCTCATCCGCGGCGTCGAGCGAGAGGCCGGCCTGCAGCGCAGCGTGCGCGGTCACGCGGTACAGTGCGCCCGAATCCAGATAGTGGTAGCCCAGTTGCGCGGCCACGCGGCTGGCCAGCGTGCCTTTACCCGAGGCGGTCGGGCCGTCGATGCAGATCACCGGGATGCGATCGGCGTCGGCGGTGGCGACGCCGAACAGGGTCTCGAAGTAATCCGGGAAGGTCTTGGCGACGCACTTGGGGTCTTCGATGCGCACCGGCACGCGGTCGGCGTTGAAAGCGGCCAGCGAGAAGCACATGGCCACACGGTGGTCGTCGTAGGTGTGGATGCTGGCGCGCTGCCACTGTCCTGCGGGCAATGGGTGGACCTTGATCCAGTCCGGGCCTTCTTCCACGGTGGCGCCGAGCTTGCGGCATTCGGTGGCCATGGCCACGATGCGGTCGGTTTCCTTCACGCGCCAGCTGGCGATGTTGGTCAGCGTGGTCGGGCCGTCGGCGTACAGCGCCATCACCGCCAGCGTCATGGCGGCGTCGGGGATGTGGTTGCAGTCCAGCTCGATGCCCTTGAGCGGCCAGCTGCCGCGTTGGATTTGCAGCCAGTTGGGGCCGCTGGTGACCTGGGCGCCCATGAGCTGCGCGGCTTCGACAAAACGGATGTCGCCCTGGATCGAGTCCGCGCCCACGCCATTGACGCGGATGCCCGAGCCTTGCGCGATGGCGCCCAGCGCGATGAAGTAGCTGGCGGAGGAGGCATCGGCCTCGACGTGGATGTTGCCCGGCGACTGGTAGCGGCTGCCTGCGGGAATCACAAAGCGTTCCCAGCCGTGGCGTTCGACCGCGATGCCGTAGCGCGAGAGCAGGTTGAGCGTGATTTCGATGTAGGGCTTGGAAATGAGTTCGCCCACCACCTCGATGGTGATGGCGCGGTCCTGCGCTGCCAGCGGCAGGGCCATGAGCAGGGCAGTCAGGAACTGGCTGGACACATCGCCGCGCACCGGGATGGGCTTGTCCAGCTGCAATGCAGGCTGGCGCACGCGCAGTGGCGGGTAGCCCTCATTGCCCAGATAGTCGATGGCGCAGCCCAGCTCGCGCAGCGCGTCCACCAGATCACCGATCGGGCGCTCGTGCATGCGCGGCACGCCCTTGAGCGTGAAGTCGCCACCGTGCACCGCCAGGGCTGCCGTGAGGGGGCGCATGGCCGTGCCGGCGTTGCCCATGAAGAATTCGATGGCATCGGTTGGCCAGGCGCGGCCGCCCAGGCCGGTGATGGTCACGGTGGTGCCTTGCACCTGCACACCGCAGCCCAGCTGGCGCAGCGCCTGCAGCATCACCCGTGTGTCGTCCGAGTCCAGCAGGTCGTGGACCACCGTGGTGCCTTCGCACAGAGCCGAGAGCAGCAGCACGCGGTTGGAAATGCTCTTGGAGCCGGGCAGGGTGACGGTGCCGGAGGCGCCGGTGAGCGGGGGCAGGTCCAGAAAAGGGATGGCGTACATGGGGCAGGCAGTGGGCGTTTCGCCCGGAACGGCAAAAACGCTATTGTCCCCGATGGCCGCCCGGTTTCGGGCGTGGTTCAGCGCTTCGTCCCCAGCTTGCGCAGTCGCAGGAACAGCCAGGTGGCGATCGACAGGTTCAGCAGGTTCCAGCCGATGCCGTTCAGGAAAGCGGCCTTGTAGCTGCCCGTCAGGTCGAAGATCCAGCCCGACATCCAGCCCCCCAGTGCCATGCCCAGCAGCGTGGCCATGATGACCGAGCCCACGCGGGCGCCAGCCTCGTGCGGGTCAAAGTGCTCGCGGATGATGATGGCGTAAGAGGGCACGATGCCCCCCTGAAACAGGCCGAACATGGCCGACACCACATACAGCGGGACCAGCCCTTCAAACGGCAGGAACATCAGCAGCGCGATGCCCTGCAGGGCCGAACCCAGCAGCAGGGTGCGGATGCCGCCGATGCGGTCGCAGATCAGGCCTGACACCAGCCGGCTGACGATGCCGCTGGCCAGCATCAGCGAGAGCATTTCGGCCCCACGCGCCGCACCAAACCCCAGATCGGTGCAATAGGCCAAGATGTGCACCTGCGGCATGGACATGGCCACGCAGCAGGCCACGCCCGCCACAAACAGCAGCAGCTGTGCCCGCCCGGGGTTCATGCCGAAGGG
>JAYRQF010000089.1:0-6743 GCA_041910735.1 Limnohabitans sp. | reverse complement strand
GCCGCATCAGCGGCGCGCTGTTGGTCGCACCTGCCGACCCGGAGCGCCGCGGTGTGTTGGCCGACTTTGCGCCCGTGCCTTACCAGCCCTTGCCTTACCGCAGCGTGGTGGTGGCCAGCACCAACGACCCGTTTTGCCCCATCCGCACGGCCGGCGCCTATGCACGGTCCTGGGGGAGCGAGGTCGTGCGCCTGCAGAACGCGGGCCACATCAACGTCGAATCCGGCCACGGCGAATGGCCGCTGGGTCTGGCCCTTTTGCAATCCCTGCTGGCAGAACACTCCTGGAGTGCCCAGCCCCCATCTGAACTGGAGTCCGCATGAAAACCTCTACCCGCCTGGCGCTGGTCGCCGCCTTGTCCTTCGCCGGTCTGGCCGCGCAGGCCCAGACCTTACTGAACGCCTCGTACGACGTGGCACGCGAGTTCTACAAGGACTACAACGCCGCTTTTGTCGCGCACTACAAGAAGACCACCGGCAAGGACGTGAAGATCGACCAGGCCCACGGCGGTTCGAGCGCGCAGGCCAGGGCGGTCAATGACGGTCTGGACGCTGACGTGGTCACAATGAACACCACCACCGATGTGGAGTTTCTGGCCGGCACCGGTGTGGTGGCCAAGGACTGGCAAAAGCGTTTCCCGAACAACGCCTCGCCCACCACCTCGACCATGCTGTTCCTCACGCGCAACGGCAATCCCAAGAACATCAAGGACTGGGACGACCTGACACGCCCCGGCATCCAGGTGATCGTGGTCAACCCCAAGACCGGCGGCAACGGCCGCATGGCCTACCTGGCTGCTTGGGGCTATGCCAAGAAAAAGGGCGCCAGCGATGCACAGGCCGCCGAGTTCGTGGGCAAGCTCTACAAGAATGTGCCGGTGCTGGCCAAGGGCGGGCGTGATGCGACCACCATCTTCCTGCAGCGCAACATCGGTGACGTGCTGGTGACGTTCGAGTCTGAAGTGGTGTCGGTGGACCGCGAATTCGGCACCGGCAAGGTCGATGCGGTGCACCCGTCCATCAGCATCGTGGCCGAGAACCCGGTGGCCGTGGTCGAACGCACCGTGGCCAAAAAAGGCACGGGCGAACTGGCCAAGGCCTACCTGGACTACCTGTACTCCGATGAGGCGCAAGAGATTGCCGCCAGGCATGCCCTGCGCCCGCGTTCGCAGGCGGTGCTCAAGAAGTACAGCGCCACCTTCAAGCCGATCCAGCTGTTCACCGTGCAGGAGCTTTTTGGCTCACTGGAGCAGGCCCAGAAGGTCCACTTCAACGACGGTGGGCAGTTCGACAAGCTCTACACCGTCAAGTAAGCCGCGCACCCCATGTCCTCTGTTGTTTCACTGGCGCGCGGCCCCGGCCGCAAGCCCCGGCGGGTGCTGCCCGGCTTCAACCTCACGCTCGGCTACACCGTGCTGTACCTGAGCCTGATCGTGCTGATCCCGCTGTCCGCCTTGCTGTTCAAGACCTTCACCCTGAGCTGGGAACAGTTCTGGGCGGCGGTGACCGGTCCGCGTGTGCTGGCTTCTTACCGGCTGACTTTTGGCGCCTCGTTCATCGCGGCGCTGGTCAATGTGGTGTTTGGCCTGCTGGTGGCCTGGGTGCTGGTGCGCTACGAATTTTTCGGCAAGAAGGTGGTGGACGCCCTGGTGGACCTGCCTTTTGCGTTGCCCACCGCCGTGGCCGGTATCTCGCTCACGGCCCTGCTGGCGGGCAACGGCTGGATCGGCCAGTACCTGGAGCCGCTGGGCATCCAGCTGGCTTTCAATCCCAATGGTGTGGTGATCGCACTCATCTTCATCGGCCTGCCTTTTGTGGTTCGCACGGTGCAGCCGGTGCTCGAAGACGCTGAAAAAGAACTCGAAGAAGCTGCCACCTGCCTGGGTGCCACGCGCTGGCAAACCTTCACCCGCGTCATCTTCCCGTCCATCGCTCCTGCGCTGCTGACCGGCTTTGCCATGGCCTTTGCGCGGGCGATTGGTGAATACGGCTCGGTCATCTTCATTGCCGGCAACATGCCCATGGTTTCTGAAATCACACCGCTGATCATCATTGGCAAGCTGGAGCAGTACGACTACGCCGGAGCCACCGCCGTGGCGGTGGTGATGCTGGTGTTCTCCTTCATCCTGCTGCTCATCATCAACGCGTTGCAGGCCTGGCAGCGTCGTCACAGTGGGGCCCCGGTATGAGTGGCGCTGTTTCTTCTTTGGGCAAGCCGGTGCGCCGTGCGCAGTCGGGCACCACCGAACCGGCCTGGGTGCGCTGGGCGCTGCTGACCGTGGCGCTGGGGTTCATGTTCCTGTTTCTGGTGCTGCCGCTGGCGGCTGTCTTTACGGAGGCGCTGCGCAAAGGCCTGGACGCTTACCTGGAAGCCTTCAGGGAACCCGATGCCTGGGCGGCGATCCGCCTGACCCTGGTCACTGCAGCAATTGCCGTGCCGCTGAACCTGGTCTTCGGCGTGGCCGCCGCCTGGGCGATTGCCAAGTACGAGTTCAGGGGCAAGGCTTTCCTGACCACGCTGGTGGACCTGCCGTTTTCCGTTTCGCCCGTGGTGGCGGGCCTGATTTACGTGCTGATGTTTGGCGCGCAGGGCTGGTTTGGCCCGTGGCTGCAGGCGCATGACATCAAGATCGTGTTTGCCGTGCCGGGCATCGTGCTGGCGACCGTGTTCGTCACGTTCCCGTTCATCGCACGCGAACTGATCCCGCTGATGCAGGCGCAGGGCACCGAGGAAGAGCAGGCTGCCATTGTGCTGGGCGCCACGGGCTGGCAGACCTTCTGGCATGTGACGCTGCCCAACATCAAGTGGGGCCTGATCTACGGCGTGATCCTGTGCAACGCCCGTGCCATGGGCGAGTTCGGCGCGGTGTCGGTGGTATCGGGCCACATCCGCGGCCAGACCAACACCATGCCGCTGCATGTGGAGATCCTCTACAACGAATACCAGTCGGTGGCGGCCTTTGCCGTGGCCTCGCTGCTGGCCTTGCTGGCGCTGGTCACGCTGGTCATCAAGTCGGTCATCGAATGGCGCCACGAGCGCGAACTGCGCGCCGCCGCCGACACACCGCACGAAAACCCGAACCAGGGGAGCCTGTCATGAGCATCGAAATCCGCAACATCCACAAACAGTTTGGCGACTTCACCGCCCTCAGCGACGTCAGCCTGGACATCGCGTCGGGTGAACTGGTTGCACTGCTGGGCCCGTCGGGCTGCGGCAAGACCACACTCCTGCGCATCATCGCCGGGCTGGAAACCGCCGATGCCGGCACCATCGCCTTCAGTGGCGAGGACACCACGCATGTGCATGTGCGCGAGCGGCAAGTCGGCTTTGTGTTCCAGCACTACGCGCTGTTTCGCCACATGACGGTGTTCGAGAACGTGGCCTTTGGCCTGCGCGTGCGCCCGCGTGCCACGCGTCCCAGCGAAGCGGAAATCCAACGCAAGGTGCATGAACTGCTGGGGCTGGTGCAGCTGGACTGGCTGGCCGACCGTTACCCCTCGCAACTCTCGGGCGGGCAGCGCCAGCGCATCGCGCTGGCCCGTGCGCTGGCCGTCGAGCCCAAGGTGCTGCTGCTCGACGAACCCTTTGGTGCGCTGGATGCCAAGGTGCGCAAGGAACTGCGCCGCTGGTTGCGCCGTCTGCACGACGAGCTCAATGTCACCAGCATTTTTGTGACGCACGACCAGGAAGAAGCCCTCGAAGTGGCCGACCGTGTGGTGCTGATGAACAAGGGCCACATCGAGCAGATCGGCTCGCCGCAGGACGTGTGGGACCACCCGGCCAGCCCGTTCGTGTACGGCTTTCTGGGCGATGTGAACCTGTTCCACGGCCGCGCCCACGAAGGCGAGATGTTGATTGGCGCCGACCACCACGCCGTGCGTCTGGAGACGCCCGAACACGGCGATGCGCAGGACGCCAAGGCCTTTGCCTATGTGCGCCCGCACGACCTGCATGTGGAGCGCCACACCCCCGGCGCCAAGGGCATGGTGGCCAGGCTCACCCGCTCGATCGTGGTGGGGCCGGTGGCCCGGCTGGAACTGGAGCCCTCAGAGGATCTGGGATTTGGCAAGGACGCCGTGATCGAGGCGCAAATCTCTGCGGCACAATTCAGAGAGCAGGCGCTGCGTGAAGGGGAGATGCTGGTGCTGACCCCGCGCAAGGCCCGTGTTTTTGTCGAGTCCTGAACCCGTGTCATCCGATTACCGTACCGTCTCGCTGCGCATTGCCGGCATTTCCATCTCCGCCCCAAGGCTGTTTGGGCTGATCGCACTGGCCTGCCTGGGTCTGCTGGCCTTTGGCATGTACCTGCAGCATGTGGTGGGCCTGACGCCTTGCCCCATGTGCATCGTGCAGCGCTACACCATGGTCGGTGTGCTGGTGCTGGGGCTGGTGGGCTGGCGCCTGCGCAAGGCGCTGCCGCTGGCGGTGTTTGGCGTGTTGCTGGCGCTCAAGGCCGGCTTTGGTGCCTTTGTGGCTGCGCGCCAAAGCTGGCTGCAGTGGTATCCGCCCGAAGTGGTGAGCTGCGGCCGCGACTTTTACGGGATGATCGAAAACTTTCCGCTGGGCCGCGCCATTCCCATGATCTTCAAGGGCAGCGGAGACTGCACGGCCATCGACTGGACCTTTCTGGGCGGCTCGATCGCCAACTGGTCCTTCGTGTGGTTTGTGGGCTTTGCGCTGGCGGGTCTGCTGATCGCGCTGCAGGCCTGGCGCCAGCGCTGAAGCTCAGAGCTTCTTGACCAGCACCAGACTCTTGCGGTCCCAGTTGTATTTGCGCTTGCGTGCCTCGGGCAGCCAGTCGGGGTCCACCTGCACAAAGCCGCGTTTGATGAACCAGTGCATGGTGCGGGTGGTCAGCACAAAGATGCTTTTGAGCCCCATGGCACGCGCGCGCTGCTCGATGCGCTTCAAAATTTTCTCGCCATCGCCCTGACCCTGCGACTGAGGTGACACGGTGACCGCCGCCATTTCGGCCGTCCTGGCCTCGGGGTAAGGGTAAAGCGCCGCGCAGGCGAAGATCACGCCGTCGTGTTCGATGATGGTGTAGTGGTCAATGTCGCGTTCGATCTCGGTGCGGTCACGTTTGACCAGCGTGCCGTCCTTTTCGAAGGGCTCGATCAGCTGCAGGATGCCGCCCACATCGTCGGCCGTGGCTTCGCGCAGTTCTTCGAGCTTTTCGTCCACCACCATGGTGCCGATGCCGTCGTGCACATACACCTCCAGCAGCAGCGCGCCGTCCACCGCAAAGGGCAGGATGTGGCTGCGTTCCACGCCATCCTCGCAGGCTTTGACGCAGTGCTGCAAATAAAAAGCCAGATCGGTCGGCTGCGTGGGGTTGGGCGACTCGGCCAGCAGCTTTTTGGCGGCGGCCAACGGCAGTTCGGTGTCGATCGGGTTGTCGTCGCTGGCCGGAGCGTGTGGGTCGATGCGGATGCCCGGCACCTCGGTCAGGAACAGCAGCTTGTCGGCCTGCAGCTCGGCGGCCACGCTGGTGGCCACTTCTTCCATGGTCAGGTTGAAGGCCTCGCCTGTGGGCGAAAAGCCGAAGGGCGAGAGCAGCACCATGGCGCCCATGTCCAGCGAGCGCATGATCCCTTGAACATCGACCTTGCGGACCAGCCCGGAATGCATGAAGTCCACGCCGTCCACAATCCCCACGGGCCGCGCCGTGATGAAGTTGCCTGAAATGACGCGCACCGTGGAGCCGGCCATGGGCGTGTTGGGCAGGCCCTGGCTGAAAGCGGCTTCGATCTCGTAGCGCAGCTGGCCGGCTGCCTCCTGCGCGCAGTCCAGCGCCACGCTGTCGGTGATGCGCATGCCATGCGAATACCTGGGCGTGTGGCCCTTGGCCGCCAGCTGTTCGTTGACCTGCGGGCGAAAGCCGTGCACCAGCACGATCTTGACGCCCATGCTCTGGATCAGCGCCAGGTCTTGTGCAATGTTTTGCAGTTTGCCCGCTGCGATGGCTTCGCCCGCAATGCCCACCACAAAGGTCTTGCCCCGGTGCATGTGGATGTAGGGCGCCACCGAGCGGAACCAGGGCACAAAGGTGAAGTTGAAGACGGTGGACATGAGTTTGGGACGTGGTTCTTGGGGCGGGGATAATTCGGGGTCCGCTTTGGCCTGATTTTTACAGAGTTTTCCGCCTTGTCCGCCAGCCCGCTCCAGATCGACTTTCCCGACAGCCTTCCCGTCTCCGGCAAACGCCAGGAGATCATGGAGGCGCTGGACCAGCACCAGGTCATCATCGTCTGCGGCGAAACCGGCTCGGGCAAGACCACGCAGCTGCCCAAAATTGCCTTGGCGATGGGAAGAGGGAAGGCCAACGCCAAGCCCGGCGAGAAGCCCCGCCTGATCGGCCACACCCAGCCGCGCCGCATTGCCGCGAGTTCGGTGGCCAAGCGCATTGCCGAAGAGCTTAAAACCCCGCTGGGCGAGGTGGTGGGCTACAAGGTCCGCTTTCAAGACCGTCTGAGCAAGAACGCTTCGGTCAAGCTGATGACCGACGGCATCTTGCTGGCCGAAACGCAGACCGACCCGCTGCTGCAGGCCTATGACACCATCATCATCGACGAGGCGCACGAGCGCAGCCTGAACATCGACTTTTTGCTGGGCTACCTCCGGCAGATCCTGCCGCGCCGCCCCGACCTGAAAATCATCGTCACCTCGGCCACCATCGACGCCGACCGCTTTGCCAGGCATTTCGAGTCGCGGCATGGTCCTGCGCCCGTGATCATGGTCTC
>JAYRQF010000088.1:0-15312 GCA_041910735.1 Limnohabitans sp. | reverse complement strand
TGCACAAACACATCAAGGCAACGGGGGGCTCCTCGGTCGAGGCTTGAGCATCTGTCACCTGCTGTCGCACTGATCGCTTCGCTATGGCAGTACGGGCACACCACAATCAGCTCTGTGCGGCCCTCCCCACACTCCCCCTCGGGGATGCAGACTTCCTTGAGTGGCAGGTTGTGGGTGCGAAAGGCCAGAGCGTCGATTTGTTGGGAAGACAACACGGCGCGCAGCGTCGCGGCGTCCATGCCACGCAGCTTGCACAGCGTCTCAGGGCCGATGCCTTTTGGGATCAGCACCACATTGTCCGTGGGTGCGTCCGGCAGGTGTGTCACCCGCTTGAGCTTCCGGGGGTGGGTCATGGTAGTGCCCTCCCTCAAGCGGCGGCGAATGCAGAAAGCACCGCTCCCTTTTGCGCCTCGCGGCGGGCCACAAGCTGCTCCACCAGAGCGCGAAGTTCGCCAGCGGTTGCCCCTCCAATCATGGCGCGGGCCACCGCTGCGAGCTCATCGGAGGGCCAAACGGAGCACCGGGGACCGACGGCTACTGGTGGAGGCAGGACGCCCTCGTTGATCCTTGCGTAGAAGGCAGTGCGGCCAAGGCCAAAAACGCCGGAGGCATCTTCGAAACGAAGCAACTTCGGGGTCCCGATATCCAGTGCAGATTGAGGGGGAAGGGGAGAAAACACGGACGACATAAGTCTTCATCAAAGAAGGAACGGTTGGTCAAGCCGTGAGACACAAGGTGGGTGTTGTTATTCTACTACATTCATTGGCATTCTTCAAAAATAGATTGCTTATAAGAGTTTTGGCGCAAAGTTTTGTGGTATAAGGATTTGAAAACTATGTGTTGCTGGTGCGCAACATGGCTGCCCAAGCTAGGTTGGTAGTTCCGTGCCACTGTTCCGCGAGAGGCAACCGCTTCCCCCAAAGCAGGTGCCGTGGGGGCACATCTGGGGGCATAAAATAGTCTTTCTGCCACTAAGTACCTGCATTCATGCGGGTTACAAGGCATGATAGGAAGCCCTCTCACTCCGCCAGTAAGACAAGGCTCCCACGCAAGTGGGGGCCTTTTGTCTTTCTGGGCCCAGTGTTTTCGCGGGGTTGCGGGCGGTGGCTGTTTCTCTGTGGTTTCTCTTGCTGCTGCTTTTCTGGCCTTTGCCGCGGGCCATTCTCTAACGCCGCTTTTTGGCAGTGAGGCTTTTGACAAAGCTTCAGGTCAATTCAATCAGCGCAGGCCGGTGGTCGGCATGCTTCCATTTGATCTTCTGAGTCCTCAGTAGGTAAGGGGCGCTGGACCTTGTTGCAGTGGGGTGGTCAGGTCCGCTGCGGTTGTAGTCTTTCATCACCGCCTTGCCACCGAACGCTTGAAGGTGGATCTCCGACATCGACAGGATGGCAAACGATGACTGTCCGGGATTCAGCTGCACCGATCGCCCCCAGCTTCTCATCGAGTGGAGCGCTCAACATACCCGTGTGAGCTCATGCCTCAACAGGCGACTCCAAAGTGACGACCGCAGTTCCATTTGCCGACCACCGCTCTACGCCTCGCTGTAGGGCCGTGAACTCGATGGCCTCGCGGAATCGAGAAAACAACTTCTCAGGCCATGCTCCTTGACCGTGAACTCCCCGTCGACCGTGGCCACGACGATATGGCCATGCTGCGGGCGAACCGCGCGGTCCACTACGAGCAGGTCACCGTCATCGATGCCTTTGTCCCGCATTGATATACCGCGGGCACGCCAGAAGTAGGTCGACTGGGGGTGCTGGATCAAGATTTGGGCAATGTCCAGCCGGTTGACCTCAAAGTCCTCGGCTGGAGAAGGGAACCCCGCGTGGATGAACCCTGCGGCGATGGGCAGCATCAACGACACGGCCGCCAGCGGTACGGGTTCGGACATGCTGTAAACACTGTTCATGCATACAGTATAAACCTGTGGCCGGATAAGGCAACATCCGCCCATGTGCTCCAACTACGACGCCTGCACCGACACCGAGCGCCTGCGCCTGCACTTCGGGGTGACGCTGCCGCCAGGGACCAACCTGCGCACGGACGTCTGGCCGACCTACCAGGCGCCCTTCGTGCGGCGTCATCCGAACGCCGATGTGGGCGACGACGCCGTACCGCCGCGCGAGGCGCTGCAGGGACTCTTTGGTCTGGTGCCGCACTGGGCCGGGGAGGTGGCCTTCGGGCGGCGCACCTACAACGCCAGGTCGGAGACGGTGGCCGAGAAGCCGAGTTTTAGGGATGCGTGGCGCAAGGGGCAGCACTGCATCGTGCCGGTGGAGGCGGTGGTCGAACCGGACTGGCGAAGTGGGAAGGTCATCCCGACCAAGATCAAGCGCAAGGACGGGTTGCCCATGGGTGTTGCTGGTCTGTGGGCCACCAAGCGGCTGGACTCAGGTGAGGATGTCCTGAGTTTCACCATGCTTACGGTGAACGCCGACGACCACGAGCTGTTCCGGTGTACGAGAAGTTCCGCAGCAGCATCGGGCCTGACCTGCTGTCCGCTGCGCTGGATCAGGTGAAGTGATGGCACGTGCTGGAGCAACGCCGCACGGCACGGGCGCCTGGGTGCACGCTGCCTGCGGCGGCCTGGCGGCTGCGGTGCGCTGGCTGGTGGTGGCGCTCGCCGGCGTGATGCTGTCCGCGCTGACGCTCCAGGTGGTTATGCGCTACGCGTTCAATCGTGCGCCGAGCTGGACAGAAGAGCTGGCCATCACCTGTTTCGGCTGGTCCATGCTGCTGGCCATTGCACTGGGTGTTCGCGACGGCATCCACGTCCGCATGGACCTGCTGGTCGATTTGCTGCCCAAACCACTGCAATCCGCGCTGGAGCGGCTCATGCTTTTACTCATGGCAGCGGCAGGCGCGTTTCTGGTCTGGTCCGGCCTGCGGTACACGGCGGACACCGCGGGCGCGGTGTCCGCCGCCATGGGCTACCCGCTGGGATGGCTGTACGCGAGTGCGCCCGCCTGCGGGGCGTTGATCTGCGTTTTCGCGCTGGAGCGTCTGGCGGGTGTGCGTCCTGAAAACCAAGTCCAGGCCGCGGGCGCCCCGAGCGTTCCGGTCGAAGCAACTTCCTGACTCCTATGTCCTTGTCTGCCTGGATCCTTACTGCTGGCTTTGCCGGGTTGTCTGCGCTCGGCATGCCGTTTGCCTTCGCCATCGCGTTGTGTGTCATTGCGGTGCTTCTCAGTGTGGGCATCGAGCCAATGCTTTTCCCACAAACCGTGGTGGCCGGTACCCAGAGCTTTGCTCTGTTGGCGATCCCCTTCTTCATGCTCGCGGGCGAGCTCATGAGCGCGGGCGGGCTGTCGCAGCGCCTGGTGCGTGTGGCAGAGGTATTCGTTCGTCACCTGCCAGGCGGCATGGACCTGGCCGTGGTGCTCGCCGCATTGGTGTTTGCTGCGGTCAGCGGATCGGCACCCGCCACCACGGCAGCCATCGGTGCCGTCATGATCCCTGCCATGGTTAGGCGTGGGTATGACAAGGCCTATGCGACGGCACTGGTCGTAAGCGCAGGCGTTCTTGCGCCCCTGATCCCTCCTTCGATCGCCTTCGTGATTTGGGGCGTGATCGCCGAGCAGTCGATCTCGAAACTTTTTTTGTCGGGCGTGCTGCCAGGCTTGCTGATGGCTGCGGGCCTGGCGATCATCGCCGTCTCGCGCGCGCTTCGCTCGCACCAACCGCGCGAGCAGCGCGCGCGCTGGCCCGAGATCGTGCAGGCTTTGCGCGAGGGCGTGTGGGCATTGATGGCACCAGTGGTCGTGCTAGGCGGCATCTACGGTGGCGCCTTCACACCCACCGAGGCAGCGGTGGTTGCCTGCGTCTACGCACTGTTCGTGGGTGTGGCGATCGAGCGGCGCATCAAGCTGGTCGAGTTGCCGCGCATCGTGTCCGGTGCCATGGCCATCAGTGCCGTCGTGATGGCCATCGTCGCGGTGTCCAATGGCTTCAGCTTCCTCATTGCACAGGAACAACTGGCGGTCAAGCTGGCGGCCTGGCTGGCCACGCACTTCCACGACAAATGGAGCATGCTGCTGGCGCTCAATGTCGGCTTTTTCCTGTTGGCCGCAGTGATGGACGAGGTGGCCATCATGGTGATTCTCGGCCCGATGCTGATCAGCATTGCCAGCCAGTTCGGCGTAGACCCGATCCATTTTGGCGCCATGATCGTCACCAACGTGGCGATCGGCATGGCCGCGCCCCCGATCGGCTACTGCCTGTTTGTAGGGATGGCGGTAAGCGGGCTCAAGCTATGGCCCGTGGCAAGAGCCATTCTTCCCTTCGTGGCGATGATGCTTGTGGTTTTGATCATCGTGACCTACGTACCAGCGTTCTCGCTCGCGCTATTGTGAGCCGCGTTCCGCGCGCTCAGTTGCGCGACCATTGCCGGCTGATGAAGCTGCAGGTGGCCCTATCGCTCGGCCTGGCCGCACCGGCACAAGCCTTCCCCAGTCAGCCCGTGAAGATCGTCGTGCCTCAGACACCCGGTGGCGCATCCGACACCCTTGCGCGCGTGATGTCGCAGAAGCTGTCCGAGAAGTGGGGCCAGCCGGTGGTGGTGGAAAACCGCGCAGGCGCGGGCGGCAACATCGGCATGGAAGGCGTGGCGCGCGCACCGGCCGATGGTCATACGCTGTTAATGAGCTATTCGGGTACGCACGCCATCAACGGCGCGCTGTACAAAAAGCTGCCGTTCGACCCGCAGAAGGATTTCGAGCCCGTTGCCACGCTGGCCACGCTGCCATTCGTGGCGGTGGCCCGCAGCGGCAGCAAGGTCGGCACCGTGCCCGAGTTGGTGGCCGCGGCTAAGGCGGGCTCGCTAACTTACGGATCGGCCGGCAACGGGTCGGTGAACCACCTGCTGGGCGTAATGTTCAGTCAGGCAGCGGGCATCAAGCTCACCCACGTGCCCTACCGCGGCGCCGCACCCGCCATGCAGGACTTGCTGGCCGGCCAGATCGATCTGGTGTTCACCAGTCTGCCGTCGGTGTCGGGCGCCGTCCGCCAGGGTACCCTGCGTCCGATCGCGCTCACCAGCCGCCAGCGCGCCAAGGCCTTCGCCAGCATTCCCACCATCGCCGAGGCGGGTTACAAGAACTTCGACGTCAATCCCTGGTTCGGCTTGTTCGCGCCGGCCGGCACGCCGCTGTCGGTGATTCGCCGCATCAATTCAGACGTGAACGAACTTTTGACTTTGCCAGAGGTGATCGAGAAATTCACCAGTCAAGGCGCCGATGTGTTCGCCACCAACCCCCAGCAGTTCGACACCTTGTTGCGTGCCGACATCGTGAAGTGGAGCGAGGTGGTCAAGTCATCTGGCGCCAGCCTGGACTGAGGACGCGTCCAGTCCGCGCAGCAGGGCCAGCAGCAGATCGATGCGCGGCGTCGGAACGCCGGCTGTGCGTGCGAAGGCCTGTGGTTGGCCCAGTATGGCCTCGTGTTCGGTCGGTGCGCCATGCAGAACGTCCTGAAGCATGGAAGGCAACAGGGGCCGTGTGGTCTGGCCGTTCACGGCACCGCCGCGCAGTGGGGCTTGACGTGCATCGTGTGCACAGTCGCTGATGTCAACTCCTTGTGCCGCCGCAACTGCCACAATCTCTTCAATCACGTGGTGGCACAGCGCCACCAGATCCGGGTGTGCCACCAGTGACCTCACGGGCAACCTGGTGAGCGCGCAGATGCTGTTGAGCGGCGCGTTACGCAGCAGCTTGATCCAGACCTCACGCCGCAGGTCGGCACTGGTCTCGGCCATCAGGCCGGCGCGCTGTGTCATCTGCGCGATGGCCTGCAGGCGCGACGTGGATCGACCATTGGGCTCGCCGAAGATCCACCGATTGTTGGCCACGTGTTCAATGACACCGGGCCCGGTCTTGCGGTTTGCCGAGTAGACGATGCAACCCACGACGCGCTCTGGTCGGACCTGAGACCACAAATGGCCGTCGGGGTCGATCAGCGGCAGTGGGCCGGCACTGTCGTGCTCACCGTGGTGGTTCCACCACCAGGGCACACCATTGTTGATGAAGACCGCTGTTCCGGTGTGTGCAAGAAGTTGTGCGATGTCGGCAGCGACTGTAGAGGTCTGGATCTTAGGCATGGCGGTTTCTCGAGTTGTCATTCGGGTTTCATCTGGGCGGCCTGGATCAGCTGGCCGAAGTTGCGGCGTTCGGCCTGGATCCAGGTGGCCAGTTCGGCGGAGGATTTGGGTTGCGCCCGTTCGAAGCCCAGGTCTGCCAGGGCCTTTTGGGTTTCCGGTAGATCGAGGATCTTTTTCATTTCTGCACCAAGGCGAGCCTGGATCTCGGGCGGTACGCCCTTGGGCACCATCAAAACGTTCCAGGCGGTCAGCGTGAAGTTGTTGAGGCCCTGTTCGGCAGCGGTCTTCACACCAGGCATGGCGGCCAGCTGTGACTGACTGGTCACAGCCAATGGTTTGACTTTTCCGAGCTGGGTGCGGGTGGCTGCCACGGTGTCGATGAGAACCGGCACGTGGTTGCCCAGCGCGGCGGTCATCGCGTCGGCCGAACCCTTGAACTTCACGCCGAACAGCGGCACGTTGTGCTGCTTGAGTGTTTCCAGCACCAGCTGACCGGTCACGCTGGGGATCGCAACGTCCACCTTGTCGGGTTTCGAACGTGCCAGTGCGATCAGTTCGGCCAGCGAATTCACAGGTGTATTCGGTGCGGCGGAAATCGCGAACGGGATCAGGGCGGTGAGCACGATGGGATCGAAGTCCTTCTCTGCATCGAAACCCGGATTGACGAACAGGAAGGGGTTCATCGCGTGCGTCCCGTTGGCCCCCATGATCAGCGTGTAGCCATCGGGTGCGGAGCGCGCGGCGGCGGCGGTGCCGATGTTGCCGGACGCCCCTGGCCGGTTCTCGACGAAGAAGCTCTGGCCAAGGGCGCGAGTGAGTTTCTCGGCGAAATAGCGCGTGGCGATGTCGGTGCTTTGCCCGGCCGGGTACGCCACGATGATGCGCACCGGCTTGCTCGGCCAGTCACCCTGGGCCAAGGCGTTGCTGCTCACAGTGGTTGCGGCGAACAGGCCCATGCAGGCCAGGGCCTTCATCATGGTGCGTCGCTTCAGAAGTCTCATGGTTTGTCTCCGATGTAATGTGGGTGCGAATGGAGTGCGCTTAAGGTAGCGCCGCCTGTGATTCAGCGGGGTGGTGTGAGCTCGCGCTGTTTCACATATTGAACTTGTGCCGTGTTCGCCTTCAAGGCGCGGCTGAGTGCGAATACATCGGCTTGCCTGGCACCGGAACACGCACCGAGAACACCGTGCCCGAGCGTGATTCCAGCAGGTGCAGGGTGCGCCCATCGGGGCCGCCGTAGGCGCAGTTGGTGGTGGTAATGCCGCCATTGGGTGCGTCGATGCGGTAAAGGGGTTCGCCGCGCGGGCTGAAGATCCACACCGCGCCGAGGCCGACATGGCTCACAGCGAGGCCTCCTTCTTCGTCGAGCGCAATGCCGTCGGGGCCGCCCCCGCCAGACATCTGGATATACACGCCCACCTTGGTGGCCGTGCCGTCGGCGGTGAGCGGCACCCTCCAAATTGCGTTGTCTCGCGTCACCGCTAGGAAAACTGCGCTCTCGTCGAGGTTTAGAACCAGTCCGTTGGGGCTGGGAATGCCCGCAAGAACAAGATCGAGATCACCATTGCTGCGCAAGCGGTACAGCCGCCCACTGGGGTCGTGCAGGCCACTCATGCCCTGGTCGGTGAACCAGAGGTCGCCATTGGAGGCGAAGAACAGGTCGTTGAGACCGCGGAATCCTTCAAGCCTTGAGCGTTCGAGATAGGGCTCGACGTGCCCGGTCTTCGGATCGAGCAGCATCAGACCGCGGCGGAAATCGGTGATGAAAGCTCGTCCGTCGGGGTGGAACTTAAGGCCATTCGGTTCACCGTCGTACTGCGCCGCCAGTTCCACTTCGCCCTTGGGGTCGATGCGGAAGATGCGTCCCCAGGGAATGTCGACCACCCAGAGGTTGCCTTCGCGATCAAACGAAGGCCCTTCGAGGAACACCGGCGTGTGTGCACCGTGCAACTGGGTGTCGACCCAATCGCTGCGGCGATCACGAATATGAAAGCGATCCGGGATGCGAGCAAAGATGTCGGCCTTGAGTCGGTCGGGTGCCTGGTACATGAATCAACCTCCCGAAACACGGCCCGGAAGCCACAGAGCCAAGTCCGGCCACAGGATCAACATGCCCAACAGCACAAACATGATCAGGTGGAAAGGAATCGTGCCCATCACCACGTCAGCCAGTTTGCCGCGCGAGATACTTTGGATCACAAAGAGGTTGATGCCGATGGGGGGGGTGATCTGGCCCATTTCAATGAAGACCACCACCACGATGCCGAACCAAACAGGATCGATGCCGTAGGAGGCCAGCAGCGGGTACAACAAAGGCACCGTGATCACGATCATTCCCAGGCTCTCCACCAGAGCGCCCAGTGCCGTGAACAGGATGAACAGCGCGAGGAAGAACTCGAGCTTGTTCAGGTTCAGGCTGATGATGAAGGCCGTGATTTCCTCACCCACGCCGGCCACCGCCATGGCATATGAAAAGATGAAGGCGGCGTAGGTGATGAACAGAATGTTGCTGGTGACCAGTGTGGAGCGTTTGAGGCAGGCCAAGAACTCGCGCCATGAAAGCTCGCCGAACCACCGCGCCAGCACAAGGGCGAAGATGCAGCCAGCGGCTGCCGCTTCGGTGGGTGTGGCCACGCCGGTGTAGATGGCGCCCATGATGCCGAGGATCAGCAGCATGAAGGGAACAATGTCGACGAGGGCGCGCAGCACGCTGTCACGGGTGAGGGTCTGTGAATCGCGTGGCGCCACCTCGGGTCGCGTGATGGCTGCGAACGCCAGGTAGGCCATGAACATCAGCGTGAGCACGATGCCGGGGATCACACCAGCCATGAACAGCTTGGCCACCGATGTTTCAGTGAAAGTCGCATAGACGATCATGGCAATCGAGGGCGGGATCAGGATGCCCAGGGTGCCCCCCGCGGCCAGTGACCCTGTGGCCAGTCGGGCGTCGTATTGCCGGGCCTTGAGCTCGGGCAACGCCACCTTGCCGATCGACGCCGCCGTAGCGACGCTGGAGCCGCTGACCGCTGCAAACACCGCGCAGCCGGCGATGTTGGTCTGCAGCAGGCCGCCCGGTACGCGCCGCACCAGACGAGACAGGCCGCCATAGACCCGCAATCCCAGACCGCTGCCTTGGAGGATGTCGGCCATCAGAACAAACAGCGGGATGGAGGTCAACGTGTAGCTGTCCATGCTGCCCCAGCTCGCCAAGCCCAGACCATGCAGTCCGCCGATGCCGCCTTCGAGCCACAGGTAGACGACGCCCGGCAACAGGATGGCGAAGGGCACCGACATGCCGGTGGCCAGCAGGCCGACGAAGAGCACGAAGACACCAACGATCATGAACTCATGCATGGTGTGCTCCTTGTCGTGCGGCCTGCAGTCGGCGCCAGTCGCCGAACAGGGTGGCCAGCAATGCCCAGGCCAGCAGCAGCATGCCCAGCGGCATGAAGAAGCGTGGCACCCACAGCGGGGTCATCAGTGATGTGGCGGCCACGTCACCCGACTCCCAGGTGATCCATTCGAAGCGAACGAACTCGGCCAAGAGCACCAGCGTGACCACGAAGGTGGCGAGGTCGAAGCCTAGGCGCAGCCGGGCCTGTCCCACTGGACCCAGTCGGTGCTCGACGAAGTGCACGCGGTGGTAGGCGTGTTCGAGCTGGCCCGAGGCCATCGAAAGAAATGTCATGGCCACCAGGGCATAGCCACCGATCTCGTTGCTGAACTGGATGGACCAGCCGAACAGAGAGCGCACCACCATCTCAGCGCCCATCATCAGCACCAGGCCCACCATGATGGCCTCGCACGCATGGCGGCCCATACGCGAGAAGAAGTCCTCGGGTGGGCTGAATGCGTCGCCGTCCTCGTGGGCGAGCTCGTCGCTGACCAGCGCCGCGTTGACCATGTCGCTCATGTTCAGCGTCCTCCGGCGGCGCGCACTTTTTGCAGTGCTTCCTGGGCGGCCGGACGCTTTTCACCCCATTCTTTCCAGTAGGGCGTAATAAGGCGCTCCGCCTGGGCCAGGTCGGTGGCCGTGGGCTCGGTGACCACCATGCCGCCTTCGGCGAGCTTTTTGGTGATCTCGCTGTCCTCGGCCGCCATGGCGTTGGTCATGCGGCGCGTGTGGTCGTCCACCAGCGCCTGCACTTTGGTGCGAGTCTCCGGTGTGAGTTTGTCCCAGGCGTCTTTGTTCACCAGGATCAGCGAGTCCACAAAGCTCACGTTGAGGCGATAGCTGTACTTGAGCAGGTCGCGCCACACGTGACCGTAGCCCGAGCTGGCCGTCAGTGCGCCGTCGATCACACCCCGGTCGAGACCGGCGGCCACTTCGGAAGTACCCAACGTGACCGGAATTCCGCCCAGCAGCTTGATGAACTCCGATTGCTCGGGCGAGATCACGCGGATCTTCTGGCCTGCGACATCGGACAGCGCGGTGAGCTTCTTGCGCGACCACATAACGTTCTCAGGGAAGATGTAGCGGCCTAGCACCACCACGTTCTTCTTCGCGTAGTCGGCGCGCAGGTACCCGAAGACGAGGTGCGCCGCATCATGGCGGACAACGTGGCGCAGGAGATCGGGCGCAATGGCACGGTGCGCCTGGCAGCCCTGCAGAAGATGTACGAACGCTCTGCTGCACACGGATGGGGCGTGAACCTTGGTGATGTCGTGCCGGGCGTCCACGCCTTCGGCGTGACCGTCACCAATGCAGCCGGCGAGGCCTTTGCAGCACTTTCGCTGGTTGGCACGGCCGACCTCTATCCAGCTGAGCGACTGGAGCAGGTCCGCCAAGAAATGATGCACACCGCCGAAGAACTCTCGGCGTTCGCGCGCAAGTTCAATATGTGAAAAAGGCCACCGGCCATGCCTTCCCGCATGGCTTTGGTGTCTCTACTCTCGCGGGGGTCGAACTTGATGACTACCGCGAATGTCCCTCCAAAACGCTATCAACCTAGAGGACCTGCGCCAACAGGCCCGACGCAAGCTGCCACGGATTGCTTTCGACTTCATAGATGGCGGTGCTGATGATGAAGCCTGCCTTCAGCGCAATCGCGAAGCGTTTGCACGATACAGATTGGTACCGCGCTACCTGCGCGACGTGACCCAGCGCGACCAATCGGTCGAACTCTTCGGCCACCGATACAGCAGCCCCATCGGTATCTCTCCCACCGGCCTCGCTGGTCTGTTCCGACCCGACGCCGACCGCATGCTGGCGGCGGCGGCGCGAGAAGCCAATGTGCCTTTCTTGCTCTCGAGCGCAAGCAACGGTGCTCTCGAAGAAGTGGCCCCGGTGGCACCCGACAACGTCTGGTTCCAGATGTACTGCACCACCAACGAAGCTATCAACGCCGACCTGGTGCAGCGCGCGATCAAGGCGCGTGTGCGCGTGCTGGTGATCTCGGTCGACGTCCCGGTGAACTCCAACCGCGAGCGCAACAAACGCAACGGCTTCTCCCGGCCGCTAAAGATGACACCCGCCGTGGTGCTCGAAGCCATGGGCCATCCCGGATGGGTGCTCCGCTACCTCCGCTCTGGTGGCATTCCGATGATGCGCAACTGGCTCCCATATGCACCAGAGGGTGCCAAGCCGCCGCAAGTGGCCGACATGTACGGCACGCTCACTCCCGCGCCCATGGTGTCGTGGTCACACACCCAGTCGTCTTCCCGTTGTTCGGCCGCCGGCACGACTTTGTCGTGCATGCGACGGCCTGCCGCCGTGATGTAGAGGATGAGCCGACGTTGATCTTGCGGGTCGGACTCGCGCCGCTCCAGTTCTTTGCCCCCAAGTGCCGTCATGGCACGGCATATGTTGTTCTTCAGGTGGCCGGAAAATCGCAGATGGGGTAGCTGCCTGATTCGTAAGCAACGGACCCAGAGGCCAGCAACGGCGCGGGTTCGGCGCATCCGTTCACGAGATATCCACAGGCTTCTTCAGGTCTGATGGGGACAAGCTCTCAATGGATTGCTCGAATCTGGACGTCGATGCGCTGTAAGCGCTCAGATCTGAATGACTTCATGCCAAGACCGGGGCAGGGCGCATGGATGGGACACAGCGCTGAGATCGGGGCGAGCCCGACGAGGGGGACTCGAATCCGAATGCCAAGGCGCTGTAAGCGCTCAGATCCGAGTGCACCCTTGTCATGACCGGTTCAGGACGCGGTACCAGTGCCGAGTCTTTGATGGTCACCAGGCCGCCACCCGATTGGGAGAACGCCATCGCGGATCGTTCAAATCCGAGCGCTTGTCGGGCCTGAGTGCTCTGATCTGATCTCCGCTCGTTGCCAGAAAACCACCAGCGGTCTCTTTCACGAAGTCGTGACAGTCGAATCAAGGCAGTTCCATCACTGAGGACCTGCCATGAGAAACTCCCTTTTCCCGTCCCACGAACGGGCGCTCAAGCGCCTGGGCGCCAACATGTCGATGGCCAGGCGCCGCCGGCGCTGGAGCCAGCGGGCGATGGCCGAACAGATCGGCGCATCGGTCAGCACCGTGAGGCGCCTGGAAAACGGAGAACCGGGCGTCGCCCTGCAGCACCTGATCGCCGCGCTGGTGGCCTTCGGAATGTGCGACCGGCTCAACGCCCTGCTCGACACCCGCCAGGACACTGTCGGCCTGCTGATGCAGGACGCCGCCTTGCCCGAACGCATCCGGACCCGCTCACCGGTCGAGGCCGTCGAATGAGTGCAGCCACCACGACTCCAACAGCCGGTGGTGCGATTCGGCCGGCAAGGCCAGTCCCTACGCTCGCCTACGGCCCGCGCAGCGATGAGATCCTCGACATCACGATGGGGAAGTCCGAGCAGCCTCTGGGCGTGCTGCACCATGTCCAGGACGGACCCACCGAGTGCTCGCAGTTCTCCTTCGATCGGCGCTGGCTGGGCCGCGAACTGCCCTTCAGCCCGTCACCCGATCTGCGCAGCCACCCCCACGGCCAGTGGAGAACCCGGCCGCAGGGCCAGGGAAGTCCCTTCTTTGCGGCCTTGGCGGACACGCAACCCGACGGGTTTGCACAAGCCATCCTCGAAAGGTCCCTGGGTGAGGCCACCCTCACCACCCATCCCCTCGCAGGTCTGGAGTCCCGGGCCTTGGCGTCCCTGTGCGCGGTCCACGACCTCTGCCGGCTCGGTGCATTGCGGATCAGGCCCAGGAACCCGGCACTGCCCGTGTCCGGCAGGCGCATCGACCTGCCCATCAGCGCAGACCTGGACACCATGGCCCGGGCAATTGCAGCCTTTGAGCGAGGGTCAGCCGACGAGCGCCAAACCCGGCTCCTGCTCTTCAGTGCCACCGCCCTGGGCGGTTCCCGCCCCAAGGTCTGCTTTGTTCAGAACGCAGAGAAGCAGGACGGGGGAACGCTGGCGGTGGCCCGGCTGCCCAGCGTGGCCGATCGCTACCCGGTGGCCAAGGCGGAAATGCTCGCTGGCCAGCTCGCCCAGGCCTCAGGCATCCGGGTGGCGGAGATGGCGCTGAAGAACCTGTGCGAGGGATCGGTGCTGATCACCCAGCGATTAGACCGGGACGCGGATGGGAGGCGGCTGCCCTACCTGTCTGCCAGGAGCCTGTTGCTCGCGGAAGAGGGCGAAGAACCGGACTGGATGGATCTGCTGAAGGCCATGCGGACATGCAGCAAAGTTTTTGGGGCAGACGCCCGCCAACTCTGGCTGCGCATGCTGTTCATGCGACTGATCAACGCCCGTGTGTCGCTGGGAAAGTTCGGCTACGTGTACAGGTCCCTTGCTTGCTGGGAGCTGGCACCCGCCACCGCACTGCGACCGGCCATGGAGCCCGAATGCCAACCGGCCCAGTCCCACATCCCGGGGCCGGGCCTGCGATGGGATGTGGATCAGCTGCTCAAGCAATCGGTGGCATTCGGGATACCTCAGAACGAGGCAAGCACGCTCCTCAAGAGGATGGTCGAGGTCATCAGCCGGTGGAAGGTCGCTGCCGTGCAATACCCCGTGCGCATGACGACCACCGACCTGGCATCACTTGAAGCGGCCATGGAGAACGCGCAGCTTCGGGAGGCCCGGGAGGTGGTGGGTGGCCGGCGGGCATGAGCGGAGTGTCGATGAGGAAAGGACCCGGCAGGCTGGACAAGAGGGTGGGGGGCTTGCAAGGTCCGAGGGCGGAATCCCTTTTTCGCGCGCGCGGGCGTGCGCGCGTATTTATTCTTTAATGGGTGTCCGGCCAAATGAACCCAGCGCTCACCAGAAATTTCTGAGCAAGAGAAAGAGCGGCCAAAACGATTGCAGGCGCGATACAGGTTCGCTGCGGACTGCGTCCACCGCCAGACATCAACGATGTTGACAAGCCCGCCCACCTGCAAAGGTCGGCGGGTTTTGTTTTTATGGCACCCGGGCGACCCGGCAGATGCCCGGGTCCGATCACAATCGCGCGATGTCCTCATCGCCATCCTCCAAGGCCCTCTCCGGTTCAGCCTTCGTCACCCTGCTGCTGATCGCGCTGATGATGGGCGCCAACCATGTGTCGGCGCGGCTGGCGTTTGACCATGGCGTCACGGTCTCGACGGCGGTGCTGTTCCGAAGTGCGGTGACGGCGCTGGTGGTGTGGGTGATCGTGCGGGTGGCCGGCGTGCCGGTGAACGTGTCGGCGGCGCAGCGCAAGGCCTTGCTCAAGATCGGGCTGCTGATCGGCCTGCAAAGCCTGTGTCTGTATTCGGCGGTGGCGCGGCTGCCGGTGGCATTGGCGCTGCTGGCGTTCAACACCTACCCGCTGTGGACCGCGCTGTGGGCGCGCACGCTCAAGGGGGAACGGATCGAGCCGCGTGTCCTGCGCGCCATGCCGGTGCTGCTGCTGGGTCTGGCGCTGGCGCTGGATGTGGCGGGTGCCGCCTCCGGGCTGGGCGCCTCCGCGCACTGGGGACGCATCGGTGCCGGGGTCGCTTTTGCACTGACCGCTGCGGCGTCCTTCGGCCTGGCGCTGGTGTTCACCCAGCACGAGACGCTGGGGCTGGACGGACGGGTCCGCACAGCGATCACCATGGCGCTGGTCGCGGTGGCTGCGCTGATTGGCGTGGTCGCGCAAGGCGGGCTGGCATTGCCCAACGCGCCGATCGGCTGGTGGGGGCTGGCGGGGCTGACCGCGCTCTACGGGACCGCATTCACGATCATGTTCACCGTGCTGCCCCGGCTGGGGGTGGTCGGCGGCTCGCCGATCATGAATGTCGAGCCGATCTTTGCACTGGTGCTGGCCTGGGCGGT
>JAYRQF010000087.1:0-2222 GCA_041910735.1 Limnohabitans sp. | reverse complement strand
GTGCACTGCTCGTCCTGCATGGCTGCCTCCAGGCACTGGCGCGCGGCGCGCTCGTTGTCCACGTAGCGCCATTCTTTGGGCTGGTGGGCGCTGGCATGCACCACCAGCATGTGGCCGAAACGCTGGGACAGCGGCAGGTGGGCCAGAAAACGGCGGCAGTGCGGCGGCAGTTGCTGGTAGGTCCAGGCGGCGGTCATGGCGCCCAGACTGCCCTCGGCCTGCGGTGGCGTGACGGCCATGGCGTCGTGGTTGCCCTGCAGCACGCAGGCGCCATCGCCATGCCACTGCATGATGCGCTCGACCACCGGCAGCGGGTCACCCCCGTAGCCCACCAGATCGCCGAGCACGGCCCAGCGCTCCGCACCCTGACGGCGGGCATGGTCTTCGCAGGCGTTCAGTGCCTGAATGTTGGCGTGGATGTCGGACAGCAAAGCCCACTTCATGGCGATCTCCTCAAGACCCACATCTTCGCGCAGGTGCCTGATGGCCAGCTTGCACCGGGGTGGTTCGATGCATCTTGACCCGTGTCAACTCTTGCGCGAAGCGGACTGACAAAATACCCCGATGGACTGGAGCAAAAAACGGGTTCGTCTGATGATCCGCAGGGGCTTGATGTATTCCCTGCTGCTGGCGCTGGCCATTCTGGGGTTGGGCGGCGTGGGCTTCTGGCTGATCGATCCGCGCATCGACAACCTGGGCGATGGCCTCTGGCTGGCCTTCACCACGGCGGCCACCGTGGGCTATGGCGACCTGATCCCGCACACCCCGGCCTCGCGGATTTTCTCTGTGCTGGTGGTCTTGCTGGGGCTGGCGGTGCTGTCGCTGGTCACCGCCTCGCTGTCGGCCATTTTTGTCGAAAAAGAAGTCGAGGCCGAAGACCGCCAGATTGAGAAAGACCTGCTGCGCGAATTGCGCGTGCTGCGTGAAGAGTTGCACAGCCTGCGCCGCGAAGTCAGCGAACTGCGCCAGCCGCGCTGAGGTTCAGCGCCCGCTGAACCGGGCGGCGCGCTTTTCCACGAAAGAGCGCACCCCCTCGGCCGCGTCCTCGCTGCGCGAGAGCCGCTGCTGCAACCCGATGAACTCCTGCATGGCCACGAGCGGGCCATGCTCCACGCCTTTGAGCACATTCTGCCGTGTGGCCACCACCGCCAGCGGTGCCTGCGCGGCTATCTGCTGGGCAATGCGCAAGGCCTCAGCCCGTTCCTGTCCGGCCGGCACCACTTTTTGCACAAAGTTCAGCCGCAGCGCCTCCATGCTGTCGAACACATCACCCGTGAGCAGGTGCAACAGCGCATTGCCCATGCCGGCGCGCTCGGCCATGCGCAGCGTGGCGCCACCCGTGGCCATGATGCCGCGCGCCACCTCCAGCTGCGAGAACCGGCAGTCGTCGGCTGCCACCACGATGTCGGCTGCCAGCATCAGCTCGATGCCCAGCGTGTAGGTGATGCCCTGCACCGCCACCACCATGGGTTTGGTGCGGCGACGGTAGCCTTCCATGCCCAGGTTCAGCGGGTCGACCAGCCCGAGCGGCACGGCTTTTTCGCCGCGCTGCATCAGCGGTGCAATGGTGGGCAGGTCCAGCCCGGCAGTGAAGTGCGCGCCCTCGGCCACCAGCAGGCCCACGCGCAGGGCGGGGTCGTCGTCCAGCCGGGTGTAGGCCTCGCCCAGCTCGCGGAACATCTTCGGTGTGAAGCCGTTGCGTTTGGCCGGACGGTTGATGGTGATCTGCAGCACCTCGCCGGTGACGCTGGTGTCGATGCTGCCTTCGGGGTGGTGTGTGGCGGTGTTCATGCCGGGCATGCCAGGGCGACTGACCCCGGTCACAGGGATCAGTACTTGTAAACGCCCTGACCGGTCTTGCGGCCCAGGCGGCCGGCGGCCACCATTTCCTTGAGCAGGGGGCTGGGGCGGTACTTGCTGTCGCCGAATTCCTTGAGGTAGACCTCCATCACGGCCAGACACACGTCCAGACCGATCATGTCGGCCAGTGCCAGCGGGCCGATCGGCTGGTTGCAGCCCAGCTTCATGCCGGCGTCGATGGCCTCGGCTTCGGCCAGGCCTTCGCCCAGCACGAAGAAAGCCTCGTTGATCATGGGCACGAGGATGCGGTTGACCACGAAGCCCGGTGCGTTCTTGACGGTGATGGGCGTCTTGCCCAGCGCCAGCGCCAGATCGTGCACCGCATCGTGCGTGGCGTCGCTGGTCTGCAGGCCGCGGATGAT
>JAYRQF010000086.1:0-5207 GCA_041910735.1 Limnohabitans sp. | reverse complement strand
CCACGAGGTCTCGGTGCGCGTCGAATGGCAAGTGGGTGCCGAATGGCGCCAGCGGCAATGGCGCACACGCAGCTCGGCCCTGCCCGACTGGCTTGGCGTATCCTCGCCCTGAATGCTGTTGGAACCCGAGAACGTGAACGCTGCCCCCCTCTCCCCCATGCACCGCGCCCTGGAACTGGCGCACCAGGCCCTGTGGCTGACTTCGCCCAACCCCCGCGTTGGCTGCGTGATCACCGCGCCCGACGGCCGTGTGCTGGGCGAAGGCCACACCCAGCGCGCGGGCGGCCCGCATGCCGAAATCATGGCGCTGCGCGACGCCGCAGAACGCGGCCATGACGTGCGCGGCGCAACCGCATGGGTCACACTCGAACCCTGCGCCCACCTGGGGCGCACCGGACCCTGCTGCGACGCGCTGGCGGCAGCCGGCATTGGCCGCGTGGTCTCGGCCATGACCGACCCGAACCCGAAAGTCGCCGGCCAGGGCATGGCCCGCCTGCAAGCCGCGGGCGCGCAGGTGCAGCTGCTGGACGCCGGGGACCCGCTGGCCGCCGAGGCCCGCGAACTGAACATCGGCTTTTTCAGCCGCATGGAGCGCGGTCTGCCCTGGGTGCGCATGAAAATCGCCGCATCGGTTGACGCACAAACCGCACTGGCCAATGGCCAGAGCCAGTGGATCACCGGCCCCGAAGCCCGCAAGGATGGCCACGCCTGGCGCGCCCGCGCCTGCGCCATCCTCACGGGCATCGGCACCGTGCTCGAAGACGATCCGCAGCTCAATGTGCGCGGCTTGGACGTGCCGCGCCAGCCGCATCTGGTGGTGGTGGACAGCCGCCTGGACCTGCCTTTGAACGCCAGACTGCTGGACACCCTGGGCAGCGGCGAACAAGCCCGCCAGATCTGGGTCTACACCGCCACCACCGACCAGCAGGACAAACGCGCCGCACTCACCGCCCGCGGCGTGCAGGTGATCGATTGCCCCGGCCACAACGGTCAAACCAAGGGCAAAGTCGATCTGGCCGCCCTGCTGCGCGACCTGGCCCGTCGCGAAATCAACGAGCTGCATGTGGAGGCCGGCTTCAAGCTCAACGGCAGCTTCATGCGCGAAGGGCTGGTGGATGAATGGCTGCTTTACATGGCGCCGCAGTGGCTGGGTCCCGGTCAGGGCATGGCCAACCTGCCGGCGCTGACCCAGCTGGGTGACGCACTGCGCCTGCACTACCACGCGGTCGATCGCGTTGGGCAGGACTTGCGTTTGTTGCTGCGGCGTGGACTGGATTCCCCGGTCAAGCCGGGGAATGACACATAAGCAGTCAGCCTGGCCCCATCTGTCATCCTCGGGCTTGACCCGAGGATCCATGATCACTCAGGCCAGCTCGCTGGCAATGTCCTGCAATGGCCAGCGTGGCTTCACATCAAAGCTGTAGCTCGGCTCGGCCGTCTGCATATCGGACTGCAGTCGCATGGCAGCGGCCATGGCGATCATGGCGCCGTTGTCGGTGCACAGGTGCAGCTCGGGGTAGTGCACCCGCACGCGGGCCTTGTCACACAAGGCATTGAGCTGGCGGCGCAGTTCGCGGTTGGCACCCACGCCACCGGCCACCACCAGACGTTTCAGGCCCGTTTCTTTCAGGGCCGTCATGGCTTTTCTGGTCAACACCTCAACGATGGCAGCCTGCGTGGACGCAGCCAGATCGGCGCGTTCGGGGGCACCCTCGGTGTGCGCCGCCTCGCCAATCTTCTTGCACTGCGTCAGCACCGCCGTCTTGAGCCCGGCGAATGAAAAGTCCAGATCACCGCTGTGCAGCAGCGGGCGCGGCAGCTTGTAGGCCGCCGGGTTGCCCTGCTCGGCCAGCCGCGACAGGCCGGGGCCGCCGGGGTACGGCAGGCCCATGAGCTTGGCGGATTTGTCAAACGCCTCGCCGGCCGCGTCGTCAATCGTTTCGCCCAGCAGTTCGTAACGGCCCACGCCGTCCACCCGCATGAGCTGGGTGTGGCCGCCCGAGACCAGCAGGGCAATGAAGGGAAACTCGGGCGGGTCCTCGCTCAGGAAGGGCGAGAGCAGATGGCCTTCGAGGTGGTGGATACCGATCACCGGCTTGCCCAGCGAAGCCGCCAGCGCGCAGGCCACGCCCGAGCCCACCAGCAAGGCGCCGGCCAGGCCTGGTCCACGGGTGTAGGCCACCACATCCACATCGGCCAGCGTGTGGCCTGCACGGGCCATCACCTCGCGGGTGAGTGGCAGCACGCGCCGGATGTGGTCGCGGCTGGCCAGCTCGGGCACCACGCCGCCATAGGCCTGGTGCATCTCGATCTGGCTGTGCAGCGCGTGCGCGAGCAGGCGCGGCCAGCCCGTATTGCCGGTCTCAACCAGAGCCACGCCAGTTTCGTCGCAGGACGATTCAATCCCCAAAATTCGCATAACAGCTAGTTTACGTGGGGCATGGGTGTCCACGCCGGGTCTGGCCATAATGGGCCGAACGTTTTTCGCCCTCTACCCGCCCCCCTTGGCACGCCCCATGACCACCCTTCGTCTCATTTCCTCCATGGCCACCAAGCCCCTGCTGGCCGACCTCGTGGCGCTCTACAAGACTCAGGCACCGGGTGTCCAGATCGACGTCGAATCCGTCGGCGGTGTGGACGCAGCCAAACGCGTCGAGGCTGGCGAAGCCTTTGATGGCGTGGTGCTGGCCAGCAACGCCATCGACAAGCTGGTCGCCAGCGGCCATGTGCTGAGCGGCAGCCGCACCGACCTCGTCCTTTCGGGCGTGGCGGTGGCGGTGCCGGCAGGCGCGCCTGTGCCCGACATCTCGACCGAAGCCGCCCTCAAAGCCGCCATTCTGGCCGCGCCCACGCTGGGCTACTCGACCGGCCCCAGCGGGGTGCAACTGGCCAAACAGTTTGAGGCATGGGGCATTGCCGAAGAAATTGCCCCGCGCATCGTGCAGGCCAAACCGGGTGTGCCGGTGGGCTCGCTGGTGGCCAGGGGCGAAGTGGCGCTGGGCTTTCAGCAGCTCAGCGAAATGCTGGGTGTGCAGGGCATCACCATCGTCGGCGGCCTGCCCAAGGCGGTCGAGATCATCACCACCTTCTCGGGCAGCGTGGCCGCCACCTGCCAGCAGCCAGAGGCCATGCGCGCCCTGCTCGCCTTCTGGCAGTCCGGTGCCTGCGACGCGCTCAAGCGCCAGCACGGCATGGACCCGGCCTGAGCCCCATCGCCCATCAACAAAGCGGGCTTCGGCCCGCTTTTTGCTTTTATCCAGCCATGCCTGAAGCCCTTCGCATTGTTGTCATCATCTCCGACCCGCCCCTGGCCGAGGGGGATGCGCAGGCGCAGGCCGAACGTTCACGCCTGTTGCGCATCGGTCTGCTCGAAGCCGGCTACAACCTGGTGGCCACGCTGCCGGCCGACCCTTTTCTGACCGAGCGTCTGGCGCAGCTGCAGGCCGATCTGGTGATCGTCGATGCCGAGAGCGACGCGCGCGATGCACTGGAGCATGTGGTGATGGCCACGCGCGACGAGCGTCGCCCCATCGTCATGTTCACCAGCGACGAGGACACCTCGCATGTGCACGAGGCCGTGGCCGCGGGCGTGACGGCCTACATCGTCGATGGCCTTGCGCCCGAGCGCATCCGGCCCATCCTCACGGTGGCCATCGCCCGCTTTCGGCACCAGGAAGCCCTGCTGGCCGAGCTGGACAGCGCCCGTGGCGAGCTGCAGGAGCGCAAGCTGATCGAGCGCGCCAAGGGCCTCTTGATGCAACGCCAGGGCCTGTCCGAGCCCGAAGCCTACGCCAAGCTGCGCAAGGCCGCCATGAACAAGGGCGTGAAGCTGGCCGACATCGCGCAGCAGATGATCGACATGGCCGAGCTGCTGGGCTGAACACCCCCTTGCCCGCAGGCGCACCAGACCAAGGCACCAAGGCAGTGCGCCCGCACATCACCGGTGCACAAACCACCACGCAGCCCCACGAAAACCCTGGCACAGCCCTTGCAATGAACTGAACAAGACCAACGAAGGTCATGCATGGAGTCACCCAAGGGCGGGCGGCTTCATCACCGGACAAAGGCGTCCCCGTGCGTTCGCGCCCTGCAGCAGCAGGCGCGGACACCACGAGGACGCCTTTTCGTTTTTGCAACTTGATGGAGTGTTCACCATGACCGACTTTCTCAAAACCAGCCTGAGCCGCCGCACCGTGCTGCAGGCGGCTGCCGTGGGCGCCGCTGGCGTGTCTCCGGCCCTGCGCTCGGTGGTGCATGCCGCAGGATCGGACGCCCCTGAAAAGAAGGAAGTGAAGATCGGCTTTATTCCCCTGACCGACTGCGCCAGCGTGGTCATGGCCTCGGTGCTGGGCATTGACCAGAAATACGGCGTCAAGTTCGTGCTCAGCAAGGAAGCGAGCTGGGCCGGCGTGCGCGACAAGCTGGTCAACGGCGAGCTGGACTTTGCCCATGTGCTCTACGGGCTGGTGTACGGCGTGCATCTGGGCATTGGCGGCCCCAGGAAAGACATGGCCGTGCTGATGACGCTGAACAACAACGGTCAGGCCATCACCCTGTCGAAAAAGCTGGCCGAAAAAGGCGCGGTGGACGGCGCGGGTCTGGCCAGGCTGATGGCCAGCGAAAAGCGCGAATACACCTTCGCACAAACCTTCCCCACCGGCACGCATGCCATGTGGCTGTACTACTGGCTGGCCACTTACGGCATCAACCCGATCAAGGACGCCAAGGTGATCACCGTGCCGCCGCCGCAGATGGTGGCCAACATGCGCGTGGGCAACATGGACGGTTACTGCGTGGGCGAGCCCTGGAACCACCGCGCCATCATGGACGGCATCGGCATCACCGCCACCACTACACAGGACATCTGGAAAGACCACCCCGAAAAAGTGCTGGGCACCACGGGCGAGTTTGCCAAAAAGTACCCCAACACCGCGCGCGCAGTCACAGCCGCCATCATCGAAGCCGGCAAGTGGATCGACGCCAGCCTGAACAACAAGATGAAGATGGCCGAGACGATTGCGGACAAGAGCTATGTGAACACCAGCGTGGACGCAATCAACCAGCGCATTCTGGGCCGCTACCAGAATGGTCTGGGCAAGACCTGGGACGACCCCAACCACATGAAGTTCTATGGCGACGGCGCCGTGACCTTCCCCTACCTGTCGGACGGCATGTGGTTCCTCACGCAGCACAAGCGCTGGGGCCTG
>JAYRQF010000085.1:0-7836 GCA_041910735.1 Limnohabitans sp. | reverse complement strand
GGTGCAGGGGATGATGGGGAACTGTCGGTGCGTGGCCCAACGCTGCAGGTCGGTTTCGGCCACATAGGCCAGCGGACGGATCACCATGAACTCGCCGTTGTCACTCACCAGCTTCGGGGGCATGCCCTTGAGCTTGCCGCCAAAGAACATGTTCAGGAAGAAGGTCTGCAGCATGTCGTCGCGGTGGTGTCCCAGCGCCAGTTTGTTGCACTTGAGTTCGCGTGCCACGCGGTACAGGATGCCGCGGCGCAGGCGCGAGCACAGGCTGCACATGGTCTTGCCTTCGGGGATCTTGTCCTTGACGATCGAATAGGTGTCCTGCGTCTCGATGTGGAACTCGATGCCGAGGTTTTTCAGGTAGTTGGGCAGCACCTCGGCCGGGAAGCCGGGCTGCTTCTGGTCGAGGTTGACAGCCACCAGCGTGAAGTCCACCGGGGCGCGGGCCTTCATCTTCATCAGGATGTCGAGCATGCCGTAGCTGTCCTTGCCGCCGGACATGCAGACCATGATGCGGTCGCCCGCCTCGATCATGTTGAAGTCGCTGATGGCCTGTCCGACCTGGCGGCACAGGCGCTTTTCAAGCTTGTGCGTTTCGCGCTCGATCTTCGCGGTCTTGGCGGCGTCCGTTGTTTCGGCTTCGAGCCAGCTGTTGTCTGCAGGTGCGTTCATGGGCTTCACCACTGTCCGGTTTCCATGCGAATGGCGACTTCGCAATCTTCAAAAATTTCGAGCTTGGCGATCTTCACCCGCACGCCCAGCACGCCGGGCAGCTGCATCAGGCGGTGGGTGAGCTTGCCGATCAGGGTTTCGAGCAGGTTCACATGCTCGGCGGTGCACTCGTCGATGATGATCTTGCGCACCTTGCGGTAGTCCAGCACGTGGTTGATGTCGTCATCGCTGGGCAGCAAAGGCTGCGTGCCCAGGTTGAGTTCGGCATCGACCTGTATGGGTTGTGGGTCGGTCTTTTCGTGTTCCAGGATGCCGAGGTTGGCATCGAAGCGCAGGCCGGTGAGCGAGAGGATCTGGACGCCGCGGTTCAGCATGACGTGTTTCCCTTGATGCGGATGATTTCCACGCCGACGCCTTCGCAGTCCGGGTACACATCGGGCTTGCAGCTCGACAGGCGTACCGCCTGTACGCCGGGGTGGGCGATGAGTTCGGCCATCACGTCGTCGCACAGGGTTTCCTGCAGCACGATGTGGCCGCGTGCCACGCGACGGGCAATCACCTCGCGCACGTAGTCGTAATCCACCACCTCGGCCAGATCGTCGCGGGTGGGGGTGCTGCCGTCCAGCGGTACGAACAACTCGACGTTGAAAACGATGCGCTGGGGGGCATGCTTTTCAAAGTCGTGTGCGCCGATGCGCACGTCCACCACATGGTCGCGCAGAAAGAGGCGCCGGCAGCTCAGGGCCAGGGCGGTGAGGGGGTCGCTCATGGTGCAGGGGAGTCGTCGATGGCGAACATCACGTCGCGCGACAGCGGCACCAGATGCTGGCCGTTGTCCACGCTCAGGGTGCTGCCGGTGATGCAGGGGTTGTCGGCCAGAAACAGGCAGGTGGCAGCCACCCGGGTCGGGTCGATGGGGTGGCGCAGCAGGTTGACGCGGCTGGCACGGTCGAAATTGTCCTGCGTTTGCGGCCCGCTCAAAAACATCAGGCCCGGCGCCACGCCGCACACGCGCAGCTCCGGGGCCAGGGCCTGGGCCTGCAGGGCCACGGCGCGCTCGAGCGCCAGCTTGCTGACGGTGTATGAGAAATAGTCCGGGTTCAGGTTGAACACCTTCTGGTCCAGGATGTGGACCACGCTGCGTTGGCCGGGCGCAGCCTGCGGTGCGCTTTGGCGCGCCATGAGTGCAGCCAGCGACAGTGGGGCCAGCAGGTTCACTTCCAGCTGCTGGTGGGCGCCGGTCAGGTCCATGCTGGCGCCCGTGTCCGGCTCGAACAGCGAGGCGTTATTGACCAGGCAATCCAGGGGGCCTGTCTGCGCTTCAATGGTGTGCATCATGCGCTGGCGCTCGTTGGCCAGCTGCAGGTCGGCCTGCACCAGATGCACCACCGCACCGCCTGCTTGCAGCCCTTGCTGCAGGGACTGCGCTGCCGTGGCCGAGCGGTGGTAGTGGCACCACACCTGCCAGCCTGCTTGCGCAAAGGCCTGGCACAGCAAGGCGCCCAGTCGCAGGGCGCCGCCGGTGATGAGGACGGTTTTCAAGGTATGCGGTTCAGGTTGTCGGGGAACAGGTCCGGGCCGGTGGCGCGAGACGGTGAAGGCGTGCCAATTATCCCCGATGGCCCTTTCCCGCACCGGTGCCGCGCCCATGGCCACGCCGCGTCAGCCATGCCATGCGCGACAATCGCCCGGTGACCGAAGCCTCCCCGACCTTATTGCCCGAACTCCAGGCCCGCCTGCACAGCGCCATTGCCGCCGCCGGTGGCTGGCTGCCGTTTGACCGCTTCATGGCCATGGTGCTGTACGAGCCCGGGTTGGGCTACTACACCAACCACCTGCAGAAATTCGGGGCCATGCCCGGCTCGGGCAGCGACTTTGTGACCGCCCCCGGCCTGACGCCGCTGTTCGGCCAGACGCTGGCGGTGCAGGTGGGGCAGGCGCTGGCGCAGACCGGCACCGACGAGGTGTTCGAGTTCGGTGCCGGCACCGGTGCCCTGGCCCTGCAGCTGCTGGACGCCCTGGGCGATCGGGTGCGTTGCTACACCATCATCGACCTGTCGGGCACCCTGCGCGCTCGCCAGGCGCAGACCCTGGCCGCACATGCCCACAAGGTCCGCTGGCTGGATGCCTGGCCCGGGGTGATGGAAGGCGTGGTGGTCGGTAACGAGGTGCTGGACGCCATGCCGGTGCAATTGCTGGTGCGCAAAAACGGGGTCTGGCACGAGCGCGGTGTCGTGGCCGGGGCCGAAGGTCTGGACTGGGCCGACCGCCCCACCGACCTGCGCCCACCCATGGAGGTGGACGGCGAGCACGACTACCTGACCGAAATCCACCCGCAGGCCGAGGCCTTCATCGCCAGTCTGGCCGAACGCCTGAAAGCCGGTCGCGGTGGTGCGGCTTTTTTTCTGGATTACGGCTTTCCGGAAGCCGAGTATTACCACCCGCAGCGCCACATGGGCACCGTCATGTGCCACCACCTGCACGAGGCCGATGACAACCCGCTGGACAAGCCAGGCCTGAAAGACGTCACCGCACATGTGAACTTCACCGGCGTTGCCGTTGCCGCGCAAAACGCGGGGCTGGAGGTGCTGGGCTACACCTGTCAGGCGCATTTCCTGTTCAATCTGGGCCTCACGCAGCGCATGGAGGCCGCGCCTTTGCCCGAGCGCGTGCAGGCTGCGCGGCTGGTCAACGAACACGAGATGGGTGAGCTGTTCAAGGTCATCGGTTTGGCCACCAACGACTGGCCGGCACAGGGCTTTGCCCGTGGCGACCGCACGCACCGTTTGTAAAGCGCCTGTCAATGATCCGCTGGTTCATCGTCACCCTGCTGGCGCTGCTGATCTTCAGCGGTCTGCAGCCCTGGTTGCAGAAACTGGGTTTTGGCAGGCTGCCCGGAGATCTGAACTTTCGGCTGTTCGGACGCCACTGGTCGCTGCCGGTCACCAGCACCCTGATCCTGAGCATGATCGCGGCTGGCGTGGCCAAATGGCTTTGAGCAGGCCGCGCTCTTGAATACCCGGGGGGCTACCCCATCTGGGCAGAAATCCCAGCGAAAGCCCGACATGACCGAAGCCCTGCACATCGTCTGCCCCCACTGCCACACCACCAACCGCGTGGCTCCTGAACATCTGGGCAGCGCGCCCGATTGCGGCCAATGCCACCAGCCGCTGTTCACCGGCCACCCGCTGTCGCTGGATGCCGCCAGCTTCGAGCGGCACATTGGTCGCAGCCAGGTGCCGGTGCTGGTGGACTTCTGGGCCCCCTGGTGCGGCCCCTGCCGCATGATGGCGCCGGCTTTCGAGCAGGCGGCCGGTTTGCTGGAGCCCCGTGTGCGTCTGGCCAAGGTCAACACCGAGGACGAGCAGCAGCTGGCTGCCCGCTTCAACATCCGCAGCATCCCGACACTGGCCCTGTTCGTGAACGGCCGCGAGGTGGCGCGTCAGGCCGGGGCGTTCAGGTCGGCGCAGGACATTGTGTCGTGGGTACGCTCGCACGCATGAGGGGTTGCCACCGCCTGGGGTGAGTACCAGCGGCCATCGCCCAGCATCATTTCCTGATGGCCGCAGCCGGCAGGGATCATCGGGTAGCAGTTGGCCTGCTGGACCACCCGCACATCCAGAAAAAACGGGCCGGGTGTGTCCAGACACTCGGTCAGGGCTGGCGCCAGACCTGCTGCAGTGTCCACGCGGCGGGCACCCCAGCCAAAAGCCCGGGCCAGAGCCACAAAGTCTGGCAGGGCGGCGTTCCAGCTGTGGCTCAGGCGGTTGCCGTGGTTGAGTTGCTGCCATTGCCTGACCATGCCCATGTAGCCGTTGTTGGAGAGCACCACCTTGACCGGTGTGCCATGCTGAACGGCGGTGGACAGTTCCTGGATATTCATCAGGATGGAAGCATCGCCACTCACGCAGACCACGGTCTTGTCGGGATGGGCCACCTGGGCGCCTATGGCCGCCGGCAAGCCGTAACCCATGGTGCCCGCACCGCCCGAAGTCAGCCAGCGCCGCGGGTGCTCGATGGCCAGATGCTGCGCCGCCCACATCTGGTGCTGCCCGACGTCGGTGGCCACGATGGCGTCGCGCGATGCCAGCTGGTGCCGGAGTGTGCGCATCAGGTGCTGGGGCAGGATGTCGGTTTCGTGGGGCTCAAAACCCAGACAGTCGTGTGCACGCCAGTGTCCGATGCGTGACCACCAGTCTGACAGGCGCTGCGGTGGCGGCGGGACAGCCGGCAGGGCGCTGCGCAGCGCCTGCAGCATCTGGCCGCAATCTCCGTGCAAGGCCACATCCACCGGCACCACTTTGTTGATGTTCCTCGCGTCGATGTCGATGTGGATCTTGCGGGCGCCGGGCGCGAAGTCCGACAGCTTGCTGGTGACACGGTCGTCAAACCGCGCGCCTACACAGACGATCAGGTCGGCGTGGTGCATGGCCTGGTTCGCTTCGAGTGTGCCGTGCATGCCCAGCATGCCCAGAAAGCGGGGGTCTGAAGCCGGGAAAGCGCCCAGCCCCATCAGGGTCAGTGTGGTGGGCAGGTTCCAGTCCCGGGCCAGGCGCGTGAAGGCCTCGCAGGCTTCGGGGCCGGCGTTGATCAGGCCTCCACCCCCGTACAGCACCGGGCGCTTCGCCGAGCCCAACCATTCGGCCGCCTGCTGCAGCAGGCCGGGTTGCGGTAAGGCAGAAGGCGCCGGGCCGGATTCGGGCACGCTCACCTCGACCTGCCGGCGCGGACGCTGCAACTGCACATCCTTGGGGACATCCAGCAGCACCGGGCCGGGTTTGCCCGAGGCGGCAACACGCAAGGCGTTTCGCACGGCGGACACCGTCTGCGCCGCATCGTGCAACTGGCAGTTCCATTTGGTCACCGGACGCGACATGCCCAGGGCGTCGCTTTCCTGGAAGGCTTGCGTGCCGATCACGCTGGTGGCCACCTGCCCGCTGATGCACAGCACCGGGACCGCATCGCTGTGTGCATCGAGCAGACCGGTGATGGTGTTGCTCACCCCCGGGCCCGAGGTGACCAGCACCACTCCCACGCGTCCTGTGCTGCGGGCGTAGCCTTCGGCCGCATGCACTGCAGCCTGCTCGTGGCGCACCAGCACATGCCTGAGTGCCGGGCGCAGGTAGAGCGCGTCGTACAGGGGCAGGGCAGCACCACCGGGGTAACCGAACACCGTGTCGACGCCGCAGGCCAGGAGGGTGTCCAGCAGCAGTTCGGCGCCGTTGGGCAGTGCACTGGCCGGGGAGGGGAAGCAGGGGGGGTGTTGCGAAGTTTTCATGCCAATACTTTTCATCAAAACTGGCAGAATGTTTTCCATTTATCGGGCAATTTCCATGTCAAAACAGAAAAATATTCGGAAAAAAAATAGAAATCGAAGAAGAAAAACCGGTTCAGTTCGATCGCTTTGACATGGCCATCCTGCGCGAGCTCACGATCGACTCGCGCAAAACGCTGCAGGAAATCGGTGCGGCAGTGAACCTGTCACCCACCACCTGCTGGAGCCGCATCAGGCGGCTGGAGGCGGAAGGCGTGATCCGGCGCTACACGCTGGACCTGAACCGGGCCAAACTGGGCTGGCAGGACACGGTGATCGTGCAGCTGACGCTCAACAGCCACACCGACGAGGCACTCTACGAATTTGGCCGCACGCTGGCCACCATCCCCGAAGTGCTGGAGGCCTATCTGATTTCGGGGGACTACGACTATTTCATCCGTATCGCCGTGAAGAACACGCGCGACTACGAACGCCTGCTGCGCGAAAAGCTCTACAAGATTCCGGGGATCCAGCACAGCAAGTCCAGCTTTGTGCTGCGGGTGCTCAAAGATGAGCGCATGCCCCTGTAAGCCCCGGGGGGCTGCAAGATCACTGCGTGCCACCCGTGCGCAGGCTGGTCGCAATCGCCGTGGTCCGGGCGGCTTCAATCTGCTGGCCGATTTCCGCACCCTGCAGGCCCAGTTTCGCGGCGTTGGCCGCGATGTCGGCCGTGACCACGCCGAGCGCTGCCTGCAAGGCCTTTGAAAGTCGTCCGGCCTGCGGATAGTCGGTGTCCTCCAGGCCCAGCCGCCCCCGCGCATCGGCCTCGCAGGCCTGCAGCACCAGCGCAAAGCGATCGCTCTGGCGGATGGCGTCGCAGCGGGTCAAGAGGCGCATCACGGCGGCCGCATTCAGTTCGCCGCTGCGGTGGATGTTGCCGTGTTCGCGAGCCACCACTTCGGCCAGCTCCCTGCATTCATTGGGCACGCGCAGGCGTCTGGCGACTTTGTCCGCCAGTTTCACGCTGCGGCTTTCATGGCCGATGTGGCGCGGCAGCACATCCGCCGGGGTACTGCCCTTGCCCAGGTCGTGCATGAGGGCGGCCCAACGCACTGCCAACGGAGCGTGCAGGCGGGCGCACTGGTCGAGCACCATCATCACATGCACGCCGGTGTCGATTTCAGGGTGGTGTTCTGCGCGCTGTGGCACGCCCCAGAGGCGGTCCAGCTCCGGCAGCAGCACCTTCAGGGCGCCACAGGCGCGCAGCACTTCGAACATGCGCGAAGGTTTGCCGGTCATCAGACCGCGCGCGATTTCCTGCCAGACCCGCTCGGGGACCAGGTGGTCGACTTCGCCGTCCGCCACCATCAGGCGCATGAGTGCCATCGTTTCATCTGCCACCGAGAAATCGGCAAAACGCGCTGCAAAACGGGCCAGCCGCAGGATGCGCACCGGGTCTTCGGCAAAGGCGCCGGTCACATGCCGCAGCACTTTGGCCTGCACGTCGCGCTGTCCACCATAGGGGTCGACCAGATGGCCGGCCCATTGCGCGACCGGGGCATGTGCCAGTGCAGCGGGCACCGCCAGAGCGTTGATGGTCAGGTCGCGCCGGGCCAGGTCGTCCTCGAGCGTGACGTCGGGCGCGGCCTGCACCGCAAAACCCTTGTAGCCGCGCGCCGTCTTGCGCTCGGTGCGTGCCAGCGCGTATTCCTCGCGGCTTTGCGGGTGCAGGAACACCGGGAAGTCTTTGCCGACCGGCAGATAGCCCTGCGCCGCCATGGTTTCGGGTGTGCTGCCCACGACCACCCAGTCGCGGTCATTGACGGGCAGGCCCATCAAGGCATCGCGTACCGCACCGCCGACGACAAAGATCTCCATGCGTGCTTTCAGGGATGGAGCCGGAAGGGCTCCTC
>JAYRQF010000084.1:0-3670 GCA_041910735.1 Limnohabitans sp. | reverse complement strand
GGTTGCGGATTGCGCTCTGTCTATTCCTAATTGGCGAGGAACCGCTACGTGACAGAGGAGCGCCAGGCACTCCTCGAACAGCTGGGTTTCCGCTTCGGTATCAACGGCCCGCACGCTGCGCGCACCATGATGCTGGACGACCTGCGCCTGCTACTGGCGCACACACCACCGCATGCCACACGCGCCGACTACATGTCGGTCGTGGTCGAAGGCAACGTGTTGGGCAAGCCCACCCGCAAGGCACGCGAACTGGCCCTTCGGCACATGGCGACCCTGTATGCCCTGGACCCGGCCAACCCCATCTTCCGAGCCCTTCGTCGGCTGTGGCCGCTTGACGAAGCAGCCCAGCCGTTGCTCGCCTTGGCCGTTGCCCTTGCACGCGACCCGCTGTTGCGCGGCACACAGTCCTTCATCCTCGGGCAAGTTGCTGGCGCCGCGGTGCAGCGGGAGGCCATGGAGGCTTTGCTCAGTGCAACCTATCCCGACCGTTTCAGCCCCGCATCACTCAAGTCATTCGCGCAAAACGTCTCTGGTACTTGGACAGCGGCTGGCTACCTGCATGGAAAAGCGCGCAAGACCCGTGCCGTGGTTCAGCCACGCCCCGAGTCCGTCACGCTGCTCCTGTTCCTGGGCTATCTGGAAGGCCGGACGGGACAGCGTCTTTTTTCGTCCGATTGGATGAACCTGGTGGGCTGCTCGCTTGATGAGGTGGAGGCGCTTGCAAACTCCGCGTCACATAGGGGCCTGATGGTTTTCATGAACGCTGGCGGCGTCAAAGAAGTGCGCTTTCCCGGCTATCTCACGCCTGAAGAAGAAAAAATCCGCCAGGAGGTCTCGCATGTCGTCTAAGGTCGCCAAGCTGGTGTCCGCCTACCGCCAGCACCTCACGGTGCCATGGCAGGCCGGGCTCGCAGCCATCCAGCGCGTCATCTTTGCCGTTTACGACAAGGCTGATGAACTGCGTCTGCGCGCCAACATCGAAGAGTTCGCCTTGGCCACCCAGCAGGCGGGCAAGCAGTGGCTGTTGCTCGACCTCACCAACGCCTTTCCCGAGTGGATGGCCGCGCAGGAATACCGCGATGCCTACTTCGAGTCCCCGGAAGACCTGGCCGGCTACCAGGCCGGTGAGTTGACCGAGTTCATCGCCGACCTGACCACACAGCTGAAAGCGCGCATCGGCACAGACGCTGGCCCCGACACCGTTGTGGCGCTCATGGGTGTAGGTACGCTGTTCGGCCTCGCACGCGTGTCGTCTGTGGTCGAAGGCATCAAGGAGGCCGTCGAAGGCCGCTTGCTGGTCTTCTTCCCGGGTGAGCATCACCCCGAGAACCACACCTACCGACTGCTCGATGCCCGCGACGGCTGGAACTACCTGGCTGTGCCGTTACTGGCCAAAGACTGAACAACTTCAAGAATAAGACCGAGGACCACCATGCTGAACCGGGACATCTACAACAAGGCTCCGAAAGAGAACCGCCTCGTCAACAACGGTGTGGCAGAGGTGTCGGAAGACCACTCCGAGGCGGCTCAGGCCATCCTGCGCTACGAACTGGAGACCTTCGTCTGTGATGGCCAGTATGAGAAGGGGCTGGAAACCATCCTAGACAAATTCCTGGTGAACCTCGACGCAGGCACCGAGCAACCGGGCGTATGGATTTCCGGCTTCTATGGCAGCGGCAAGTCGCACCTGGCCAAGATGCTGCGAACGCTGTGGACCGACTACCAGTTCACCGACGGCGCTACCGCACGCAGCCTAGCCAAGTTGCCCACCGGCGTGTTTGAGCACCTCAAAGAGCTCAGCACCCAGGGCAAGCGCCACGGCGCCCTGCATGCTGCTGCAGGCAAGCTGGGCTCAGGCGCCGGCGACAAAGTGCGCCTGGCCCTGCTGGGCATCGTGTTCAAGTCCAAGGGACTGCCCGAGCAGTACAACCAGGCTCAGCTGGTTCTCTGGATGGGCCGGGAGGGTATCTTGCCCACGGTGGAGGCAGAGCTTCAGGCGGCAGGGCGGTCCCTGGCGCAAGAGCTGCCACATATGTACGTGTCCGGCCACCTCGCCAAGGCGCTGCTCAAAGCCCGGCCCGACCTGGCGCACACCGAGGCCGACGCCCGCAAGCTGCTTAAAGAGCAGTTCCCCCAGGTCACCGACGTCACCAGCGAACAGATGACCACGGCCATCGAAGCCGCCCTGGTTGAAGATGGCAAGTTCCCCCTGACGCTGGTGGTGCTCGACGAAGTGCAACAGTACATCGGTGCCGACGCCGAAAAGGCCTTCCAGGTGCAGGAGGTCACCGAGACCCTGTCCAAGCACTTCAACGGCAAGCTGCTGTTCGTGGGCACCGGCCAGTCAGCCTTGTCCGGCATGCCCAACCTCCAGCGCCTGATGGGCCGCTTCCCCGTGCAAGTCATGCTGGGCGACTGGGATGTCGAGAACGTCACCCGCCAAATCATCCTGGCCAAAAAGCCCTCGGCCCAGCCCGAGGTGGAACAGGTTTGGCGCTCCAATCTGGGCGAAATCTCCCGCCACCTGCGCGGCACCAAGCTGGAACACGTCACCGACGACGAAGACGTGATGACCTCCGACTACCCGCTGCTGCCGGTGCGCCGCCGCTTCTGGGAACGCGTTCTGCGCACTATCGACACAACCGGAACGGTGTCGCAGCTGCGCAGCCAATTGCGCGTGGTGCATGAGGCGGTGCTGGCCACCGCAGATGCGCCGTTGGGCCATGTGGTCTCGGGCGACTTTCTTTACGACCAGATTGCCGCCAACCTGGTCTCCACAGCCCAATTGCCCAAAGAGGTGTTCGAGAACGTCCAACGTTTTGCCGCAGGTGATGAAAACGCCCAGCTCAAGGCCAAGCTGCTCAAGCTGATTTACCTCATCAACAAGCTGCCCGCCGATGCCGCGCTGGACATTGGCCTCAAAGCCACCGAAGACGCGCTGGCCGACCTGCTGGTGACCGACCTTTCCGCTGGTTCATCGGAGCTGCGCAAAAAGCTGCCCTCACTGCTCGACGAGCTGCAAAACAAAGACCGCCTCATCATGGCCCTGGCCGGTGGCAGCGGCACCGAATACCGCCTGCAAACGCGCGAGTCCAGCGCCTGGTACGACGAGTTCCGTGCCCAAGAGGCCGAGCTCAAGGCGGCCCCGCAGCGCGTGGAGCAAAAACGCGCCGACCTGCTCAAGGCCCGTTTTGGCGATGTGCTGAAAAAAGTCCGCGTCGTGCAGGGCAAAGACAACGTAGAGCGGCGCCTCGCGCCCACCTACGACGACAGCCTGCCCAAGGACCACAGCAACAACCTCTACCTGTGGATTCAGGACGGCTGGCAAACCGAAGAAAAGTCGGTCATCGCCGAAGCCAAGGCCAAGAGCGCCGACAACCCCACGCTTTTCGTTTTCTTGCCGGCCCAGCACAAAACGGAACTCACCAACGCCATCGTTGCGTTGGAAGCCGCCCGCAACACGTTGCAGAAGAAGGGCAGCCCATCCACTGAAGAAGGCCGCGACGCCCAGCGCTCCATGGAAAGCCGCCAACGCACGGCCGAGAAGGAACTGGCCGAACTGGTAGAGCAGCTCCTCGCCGGTGTGCGCGTGTTCCAGGCTGGTGGGCAAGAAGCGGTGGATGGCAACGACCTGGCCGACCGCATCAACCGCGCGGCCAAGTCTTCCGCC
>JAYRQF010000083.1:0-2323 GCA_041910735.1 Limnohabitans sp. | reverse complement strand
GGCCCAAGCCGGTCATCGTGCGCCTGTCGGACTTCAAGAGCAACGAGTACCGCAAGCTGATCGGCGGCAGCCGTTACTAGCCCGAAGAAGAAAACCCGATGCTGGGCTTTCGCGGCGCCACCCGCTACATCAGCGAAGACTTTGGCGAGGCGTTTGCCATGGAGTGTGAGGCGCTCAAGCGCGTGCGCGGCGAGATGGGGCTGACGAACGTGCAGGTGATGGTGCCCTTTGTGCGCACCCTCAAGCAGGCCGAGCGCGTCACGCAGCTGCTGGCCAGCCACGGTCTGGTGCGCGGCGAAAACGACCTCAAACTCATCATGATGTGCGAGGTCCCGACCAATGCCATCCTGGCCGACCGCTTCCTGCAGTTCTTCGACGGTTTCTCCATCGGCTCCAACGATCTGACCCAGCTGACCCTGGGTCTGGACCGCGATTCCGGCATGGAGTTGCTGGCGGCTGACTTTGACGAGCGCGACCCGGCCGTGACCACCCTGATCGCCCAGGCCATCCAGGCCTGTCTGGCCCAGGGCAAATACATCGGCATCTGCGGCCAGGGCCCCAGCGATCACCCGGACTTTGCCCAGTGGCTGATGGAGCAGGGCATCAGCTCAATCTCGCTGAACCCCGACACCGTGGTGGAAACCTGGACCACGCTGGGCAAACCCAAGGCTTGATGCCCGGTCATCCATGAACAGACAGGACAACGCGGGCATGCCGGCCAGCTACCGCTGGCGCCTGCACCGCAATGTCCTGCTGTTCGTGTTGCTGCTGCTTGCGCTGCTGGGCGCCATGGCCTGGGCCGAACAGACAGGGCTTTCGCGCAACCTGATCGGGCCGATCTTCCTGTTCAGCACGGTGATGATCTACGCCCTGATCGGTATTTCGGGGCGCACCACCGACGCGCAAGAGTATTTCGTGGCCGGGCGGCGTGTGCCGGCCATGTACAACGGCATGGCCACGGCCGCCGACTGGATGAGTGCGGCCTCCTTCATCAGTCTGGCCGGCGCGCTTTACCTGCAGGGCTTTTCGGGTTCCGGCAGCCAGCCCGGCGGGCTGGCCTATGTGATGGGCTGGACCGGTGGCTTTTGTCTGGTGGCGCTGCTGATCGCGCCCCAGTTGCGCGCCATGAACCTCTACACCTTGCCCGACTTTTTCCGGGTGCGTTATGGCGGGCGCTGGCCGCGCATTCTGGCTGCGCTGGCGGCGGTGGCCGTGTCCTTCACCTATGTGGTGGCGCAGATTTACGGCATCGGCCTGATCGCTTCGCGTCTGACCGGGGTGCAGTTCGAGATCGGCATCCTGCTCGGGCTGGGCGGTGTGCTGCTGTGCTCGTTTCTGGGCGGCATGCGGGCCATCACCTGGACGCAGGTGGCGCAGTACATCGTGCTCCTGCTGGCCTTTCTGATCCCGGTGTCCTGGCTGGCCTACCAGCAGCTGGGCACACCCGCTGCGCCACTGGCCTATGGCCAGCAGCTGGCCAAGATCGAGGCGCTGGAGGACATGTTGGTTGACGATCCCGTCGAGCTCGAAGTGCGGCAGGAGTTTGCCCGGCGCGCGCACATCTACGAGGCGCGGCTGCAGGATGTCGAACGTTCCATGGGTGAGCTGCGCGTGGAACTGGAGCAGAAAATCCGTCTGCTCAAGGCGCAAGGGGCTGACTTTGCGACGGTGGCGCAAGCTAGGCGTGAGTTGCTGGCGGTGCCCCATGACCCGGTGCAGGCGCGCGAGTTGTGGACCCGAGCCATGCGCGAAAACCGGGAGCGCGCAGGCCCCTTGGGGGGTATGCCCCGGCATGCCCAGGCGTTCCGGGGGGATCCGGCGGGTGACGCGCAGGCGGTTCAGGCCTATGACGCATCGCGCACCAATTTTCTGGCGCTGGTGCTGTGCCTGATGTTGGGTACTGTGGGTTTGCCGCACCTGCTCACGCGCTACTACACCGTGCCCAGCCCGGCCGAAGCCCGCAGCTCCGTGGCATGGTCTCTGTTCTTCATCGCCTTGCTCTACCTGAGCGCACCGGCGCTGGCAGTGCTGGTCAAGTTTGAAATCCTGCACAACCTGGTGGGCAGCAGCTTTGAAGACCTGCCGGGCTGGATTGCGCAGTGGGCACGGCTCGATCCCGGGCTGATCGATGTGTCGGATGTGAACGGCGACCGGGTGGTCCAGCTCGGTGAAATCCGGTTGGGGGCGGATCTGGTCATGCTGGCCACGCCCGAGCTGGGGGGGATGCCTTTTGTGGTGTCGGGGCTGGTGGCGGCCGGCGGTCTGGCGGCTGCACTGTCCACGGCCGACGGGCTGTTGCTGACCATCAGCAACGCGCTGGTGC
>JAYRQF010000082.1:0-6667 GCA_041910735.1 Limnohabitans sp. | reverse complement strand
GTCCATGAGGTCCATGCCACGGAAGTTGCGGGCACCTTCGGTGTCGATCTTGGTGCCTGCGAATTCGGTGGCGTGGGGGTTGACGCGCAGGATGAGCGCATCGGTCATGCGGGTGCGCAGGGTCTCGGTCTCGTCGCGCTCGGTGCGGATTTGGCCCGCGCCACGCACCGACTGGGCGGCGCTGCGCTCGGCCAGGGCGTCGATGATTTGCTTGCGGGCCTCGTCTACGCTGACGCCTGCGTCGATCAGGCGGATGGACAGGGCATCCGCATCGGCACCCAGCGTGCTGCGGGCAGCCTGGGTGGCGGCGCGAATGTCGGCCTGGCGCTGACGCTCGGCCTGCACACCGGCTTGGCGCAGGGCGTCTGCGTCGGGTGCGGCCGTGGTGGCGTTGGGGGCAGCGCGGGTGTTGTCTGCGGTGGTGGCGGCAGTGGTGCCGGCCTGGTCTTGTGCTTGAGGCATGGTTTCTCCAGAGTGGTTGAGGTTGCGGGTTTCGGCTGTGTCCACCGCCGTGGTGGTTGGGGGAGCTGCAGCGGGGGCTGCGTGCTGTTGTTGGGTGCGCGTGTTGATTTCGGTGACGGCGCAGGGGAAGGCGCGCAGCTCGCGGCCGTCTGGCGCTGTAAAGGTGCCGCCTTCGCTGCGCACGACTTGGCTGTCCATGTCGGCCGGGATGGGCACCAGCGAGACTTCCATGGGCGTCCAGCGCGTGACGCGGTAGACCCACATGCCGTTTTCTTCGCTCGGGGCCACCATCTCGATGGCGTTGCGGGCATAGCCCACGGACACGTTGCGGATGACGCCGTCTTCGAGGTCTTGCACCACGCCCTTGACGCTGTCGCGGCGGCTGAGCTGCGTCTGGCAGATGCCCTGGCCGTCACGGATCTCGGGCTGGTCGCACACGCCGAGCTGCGACTCGAGGTCCCAGGCCCAGTGCGTGTTGAGCAGCGGTGCGCCGCGCTCCAGGCGCGAGAGGTCGATGGCCTCGTCAGAGACCTCGAGCTGCTCCAGGTAGTAGCGGTCGTTGGACCAGTCATAGCGCTTGACCGGCGCCCCGGTAGTGAACACGATTTCGAAGCGGGCGGCAGGGGCCGGCTCGGGCGGGGCGTCGCCTTCGCCACGCTGGGCTGCAGCGGAGCGCGTGACGTTACGCACGGCCATCTGCAGGCTGGCCAGGGGCATGTCTTGCAGGCGGGTGAAAGTTGCAGGCGCGCAAGATGGCGCGCCCGTTGCGGTTGCAACAGGCATAGAAGCTCCTGAGGTAATGGGTGGGGGGGGGTAAACGGTGCGTTAGTGCCCGACTACGAGCTGGATAGCTGTAAAGCGTGAGCGATTTAGCGGACGGGCATGATGGGCTAAATCTCCGAAGAAATCAGCATCAAGGCCGAATCGGTCACGTGGCCGAATTTGTCAAAAACTCGGCGGCCACAGGCGTGCAAAAAACCGCCGCTCAACTCATGGCAAAACCATTGGTCGTCTTCAGACCACAGCCGGTCTGGAGCAAGCGATAACCCAAAGGCGCCCCGTTCGTGGCATAGAAAATATGCGCTTCACTGACCCTTGGGTAAAGCTTGTGCCAAGTCGTATCGTAGTTACACATCGCTTTTCCTTAAGCGGCTTGGAAACCTTGGACGTTCATCAGAACACTCGCGCCAGCCGTGCCGCAGTTGACGTTGAGCGCGGTGGCAGCAGTGCCTTTCAGCGGCACCGGGAACGTCACCGCTGCCGGCAAGCTCATGTTGGCAGGCGCATGGAGCGTGGCGATCGCGGTAGCGCCGTCCAGCACGATCACGGTGGTCGCCGTGGCGCCCGTGTTTTGGTACTGGATGGCTGCGACGTAGTTGCGGATGCCTGCCGCGCCCGCAGTCTTGGCGGCAGCTGCGGTCGTGGTGGTGAGTGTGCCGGTGTACTGCCAGTCCGTCTCCGGCACCGAGAACATCTTGACGACCTGCGCACCCGAGGTGGTCATCGTTGCTCGGACTGCATCGCCGGCTGCAAGAGTCGTTGGCGAGGTCGCTGTACGAACGACGCCGCCCACGATGACGGGGTTTGTGCCGGCCAGCGCGTCTTCAGCAGCGCCGCCGCCCGTCAGTACTGAAACAGTGCCCAGCGTTTGCGATGCAGAAAGGCCAACCGTCCACGTGCCCGACTGAGCCACCGAGGGGGTGTTCTGTACGGCAACCGGAGCCGAGCCAGCCACGTCGCCAGAGGGGCGAGACAGAGATTCGACGCGCAAGCGGTCGAAGTCGAAAATCCGCGCAAAGCTGATCCGCAGATCAGTGCGCTTGATGACACCGCCTCCGCAGGGTGTGCTTACAAGGTCTGCTGGCGTCGGCGTAGTGCCAACGGGCTCAAGCACCAGCGATGTGCCGGACAAGTCGTAGACGCGGTATGCGCCATTGAGGCCGAGGGCGGTGCCAGTGCCGGCGGCGCGGCAGCCGTACAGGTCAACGAGATCGCCAATCAGCAGGCCGCTCCAGGCCGCGCTGCCAGTCAGCGTCAGAAGACCGCCCGTGACCGCCGCGCTTTGCACAGACTGAGTGACTGCGCCTTGCATGACTTGGCCGCCAGCCGTGCGAGCCACGTAGCCGCCATAGGACGTCGCCGTCACCGCAGCGCCCCAGACGACGGTAAACGTGGTCGCATCGATCACGCTGGCAACGACCGTGGCCGCCGTCAGGTTGGCGAAGTTGGTCTGGTCTAGTGCGCCGAATGCGTTGATGTAGTCGCCCCCGATGAGTCCGTGCGCAGTAGCGGTCACTACGGTCGCGGTCGTGGTGCCGGTCTTGGTGGCGGACACGATTTCCGCGACCGGGATGGCCATCGACTTGTTGTTCTCGGCGCGGAAGCGCAGTTTGTAGCTCTTGTCCGGGTTAGGAACGACCTGGGTGATGGTCGCCCTTGCAGTGGCTTGCGTGACCGCATCGACAGGCGCGTCTTGCCACTGCAAGCGATCCGCCATCAACGCGACACGGAACTCGGCTGAGGGGCGGAAGGCATATGTGCGAGTCGCGTTCACAGCCTGCGAGGACGCGGTTGTGGCGATTGTCACGGCATGGTTGCCCGCGACGGCTCCGCCAATGGGCGTCGCGTCGCCGCCTTCAGACTTTGCGTAGAAGCAGGCGTTGGTGGCGGTGGCGTTCTCAAACACCATCGAAGAGCCGTTCTTCGCAAAGCCCGTCGCAGAGCGCACAAACACATAGCCAGTCGTAAACGGGCCGGTCGTGACACTGGGGATGTTTCCTGCCGGGCCCGCCGTGACCGTGAACGTGGTGGGCGTCGGCGCGGTGGCCACGGTAACTGCCGGGTAGTTCAGTCGCCCGTCGCCCGCAACGCCGTAGATGCCAATCCGCATGCCGGGGCGCAGCCCGTGCGCCGTCGCGGTGGTCACGCTGAGCGTAGTCGTGGTCTGCTGGATGCTGGAGATCGCAACATCGGCAGGTGCTGCCAAGGGTATCTCAGTGGAAACAAGGTCAACCGCGAACTGCTGGCCGAGCGTGCGCTGCGAAAGGTGCAGGCCGACGGCGACCTCCACGGGCATAGAGAACGACGAGGCGGTCTCGATCTGTGTGGACGTGCCCGTTGCGAACGGACTCTTTGAAATCACCAGGTACGAGGCGCCAGCAGCGTTACCGTCCAGAGTGACGATGTCCGACGAGTCCGCCGTCACGCTCCAGTTGGTGTTCGGGAAGGTCTCGAACGCCTCGCGGAACTTTGCGGTGAAGTTCTGAGCCGCAACAGGCGTGAAGCCGTTTTCGAGCGCTGGAGTCTTGGCGTTAATGGCTTCAACTGCGGATTTCACGAGTAATTGAGTCGACTCAGTCGAGTTACCTCCACCTGAGCCACTGCCAACATCGGGAGAAACCAGCAATCTCCCGTCAGGCGTGGCTTTAACGTAAACAAGCCGCTTTGGCTCTGAGTTTTCGACTTCGGCAAGTATGCGTTCCATGGTTTTCCTCGTCTGCTTAAAAGATACTGGTCAGGGCTTGTGAGCAAGGTCGATCACATCAGCTTGAGGCAATCCAAGCTCGCTTGTAGCGGCATCGGTGTCGAGCACCAAGCCTGCGGCTTGCAGCTTGGCCAGCTCGGCCTTGCGCTCTGTGATGTAGGCGTCGAGCGTGGAGCCTTTTTCACGGAGCCATTCGCTGAGCGTCATGCCGCCGCCACGGATGGTTTCTTTGGCGGTCAGGGCGTCCTTGAGCGGGTCTACCTGGGGCTTGGCGGGCATGGTGTAGGCGTCTTGCGCCTGCGCGCCCAGCGCGATGCCTTGCAGGGCTGCGGCTTCGCGCCACCAGGCGCGTATGCGCTGCAGCACTTGGGGCACCAGGTGCAGCCACTGCTCTTGCTCGATGAGGCTGCGAAACTCAATCAGGCCCATGCGGTTGCTGGCGAAGTTGGCTTGGCTCATGTCGCCGGTGAGCTGCGCATAAGTGACGCCGCTGCCCACGGCCAGGGCGTGCAGTTCGAAGCGGCTGAACTCGCCACCGGCGCCGCTGGCTTGGGGGTTGTTGAAGGTGACTTGTTCGCTGGGGCCGATGCGGGCGATCAGGCCGGGGCGCATCTTCTCGACACCGCCGCTGCTGGACAGGCCCAGGGCTTTGTCGGGCTTGTCGCTGCTGATGATGGCCATCACACAGGCTTCCATCTTTTTGCGCACAAGCTCGGCGTCGTGCCAGTCGGCCAGGTCGCGGTAGCGCATGAGGCTGACGGCCAGCTCGCTCACGCCGCGCACGGCGCTGGGCCGGTCGCGGCGGTAGTAGTGGATGACTTCGCTGGCGGGCACGCGGGTGCTTTGCAGGCTGCGGGCTCGCCAGCCGGCCAGCTCGCCAGGGTGTTCGGGGTAGAGCCAGTAGGCCACGCAGCTGCCCAGGGCGTCGAACTCTTTGCCGAGGATGCAGTAGTTGCCGTTGGCCTGCGGGCCGGTGCGGCTTTCGTCCAGGTGGTCGGCTTCGAGCACCTGGATCTGCATGGGCACGCTCAGGCCGTCGCTGGCTTTGCGCCACCGGCGGCGGATGAGGACTTCGCCCGCGCCAAAGCGTTCGGTGACCATGAGCTTGGTGAGCCCGGCGAGGTTGCTGGTGCCGTCGGCATCGCATTCGAGGCTTCCGCTCCACTCCAACCACTTGGCGTTTTCAGTGGCGCTGGCGGGGACGATGCTGATGCCAAAGCCCACCACGTTGCTGGCGTACACGCCGACGGCGCGTTTGGCGTACTCGTTGTTGCGCACGGTGTCGCGAGCGCGGTTGCGGATGCGGGCCAGGCCTTCGCCCAGCTCGGCGTTGGCGCTGCCGCTGGTGGCGCTCCAGCCTGCGGTGCGGCGGCCCACCTTGGCCGCGTCGTAGCTGCGGGCGTGCTCCAGGCCCATGCGGCTGATGGAGCGCTTGAGCGCCCAGCCCGGGAAGGCGGCGGCGATGCCGCGCTCGACCCAGGTGGTGGGGGCAATGCGGTGGTCTTGCATGGCGCTCAGTCCCGGCTGAATTCGGCCACGGTGGACACGCCACGGGCATTGCTGCCCGTGCTGGCCAGCAGGCCGTTGGCGATCAGCTCGTCGCGGATGACGCTTCGGGCGTTCACGAGCGAGGCCATGTCTTGGTACTGCACTTCCTTGCCGTCATAGCGCACTTTGAGGGTGCCGCTGGCGATGGCTTTTTCGATGCCTTCGAGTTGGCTGATGGTGAATCCGGCCATGGTGTGTGTCCTTCAAATCCAGGTGTCCCGCATGTCGGGCACCCAGTCGTCGTCTCTGTAACTTGCCGGCGCGGGTGGCGCGCTGGCTTGTGGTGCTTCGCCGGTGGGCGTTGCGGGTGGGTCTTGGGCCTCTTGTGCAGATGTCTGCACTTCGGGGTCGTTGGGCTGCACGGGCTGCGCGAACATGTCGTTCGTGCGGGGCTCCAGCAGTCGTTCGAGTTCTTCCCAGTCGGATGACCGGGCAGTGTGGATGGCGATGCGCGGGTGGTGCGCAGCGGCGTAGGCATAGACCCAGGTGTCCAGCGGCTCGTTGCGCTTGCCGGGCCGCTTTTCCCACTTGCCGCTGTCGGCGTCGTAGACCTCGCTGGCCACGCCCTCGTAAAAGGTGGCGGGCAGTTCGGCGCTGTAGCGGACCATGCGGTCGGCGTGTTGCTCGTGCATCAGGTCGCCATCGAGGCGGGCAAACAGAGCGCTCTTGGCGGTGTCTGTGCCGACCATCCAGAGGTCGACGCCGTGCTTGTCCATCGCGCCGCTGTCGTTGCGCACGTCTTGCTTGCTGGGGCGGCCCAGGATCGGCTTGTTGGGCTGGCTGTAGCCTTTGATGACGATCACGTCGTCGTGGCGGTATTTGCGGGCGTATTTGTAGGCCTCGTGCACCGTCACGCCGTCTCCGGAGTCAATGGCGGTCATGCTGATCTTGAGGTCAACACCAAACGCGTTGCGCACGGGGCGGCGGCGGTAGGTGGTGATGACGCGCTCCCAGTCTTCCTGTCGGCTGGGGTCGCCTGGGATCTCGGTGTAGTCCACGGTGTGGCACCGCTCTCCCCTGCCCCATGCGACCAGGTGCAGGGCGAAGTAGCCGGCGCGCTGCACGTCCACACCGAGTGTGAGCACCAGGTAGCCGGGCAGCACGGTGCGCAGCGGGTAGGCCTCGCCACGTTGCTGCAGGGCAGCGCTTTGCAGGGCGTCGCTGTGGTCTTCG
>JAYRQF010000081.1:0-9508 GCA_041910735.1 Limnohabitans sp. | reverse complement strand
GGCGGGAAAAGGCCACTCCAAAGCACAATCTGAGGCCTCAAAAGGGCGAGAATTTCAAAGTGCAAAATGAAAATCAGCCAAATGGCCCAGAGGGGCAGCACTGTCCCTCTGGCGTGGGTGGTATTTCAGCAGCCTGCTAGCGCGTCGATGGTCAGTCTGCAGGCGTCCATCGACACGCTTTCTCCATTTGAAGGCATCTGAAAATTTCAGGCTGAACCGCGGCCCGCGTGCGTCGGTGGCTCAACCAACGGAATCCGCTTTCGTTGAAGTGAATGCCTTCAAGGCCTTGTCGGTCTGAAGCTTTGTTTGCTCGATCAGATACTCCAGAAAAACCCGTGTCCGGTCGGGAATGAACTTACGGCTCGGCAATGCCGCATACAAGGCCAGCCGCCCTGTGATCCAGGGAGAGAGCACCCGAACCAAAGTGCCTTGTGAGAGGTAAGGTGCCGCGATATCCAAGGGCAAAGACATGATGCCGGCGCCATCAAGCGCAGCGCGCAACAGCGTGTCCATGTGGTTGGACAACAAAACAGGCTGAACTTCCACCTCCTGCCATTGTTCTTCTCGTTGAGGACTCCACAAACGCCAAATGCGTGGTCGGGTTTGGGGCGATTTCAATCTCAGGCAATCATGGTGCGCCAGCTCCGCTGGCCTGCGTGGCTCCCCCCGGCGCTGCAGGTAAGCCGGCGAAGCGACCAGGAAAGCTTCTGACTCGATGACCTTGCGCGCCACGATGTCAGCGTCGAAGTTGTCATCGGTGCCGAGCAAGGTGATGTCGAAGTCCTCAATGGCTGGCTCGGTCACGGGCGACACATGCAGCTCGATCCGCACCGCAGGGTACTGGCTGCGAAAGCGGCCCAGCAAAGGCGCGACAACATAGGTGGCCAGCAGGGGCGGCGCTTGGATTCGCAGCACGCCGGCCATCTCGGTGGTGTGCGAACTCGCCATCGCATCGGCATCATCGATGTCCTGCAGGATGTGGCGTATGCGGCTGAGGTATTGCTGGCCAGCCTCGGTGAGTGAGAGGCGCCGAGTGGAGCGCTGCAACAGCCTCGTGCCCAAGTGTTCTTCCAGGTCGGCTACGAGCCGGGTGACCACGGGGGCCGACATGTCCAGCGCCCGCGCTGCAGCGGCAAAGCCGCCCTCGTCCACCACGCTCTCAAAAACACGCATCGACTGCAGTCGGTCCATCCAGCGCTCCTTACAGGCTCTTCAAGAGCTTGCATTATTTCTCTTTTGGAAATGACCCAATGTTTTATTGGCTGTTTTTCCCTCGAATCAGAAATTTTAAAGTTCATCCCATCGATGCAGTGCTTTCCACACGAAGGTCCATCGACCCGGCCAGAAGCTCTGTCATGTTGACAGATCGGCCGTTTCTTGAAACCGAAAGGAAACCGATCATGAACCGCTATACCCTCTCCGCCCTGACCCTTGCCGTGGCAGCCCTGTCCGCTGGCCATGCCCTGGCCTTTGATGCTTCGGCCCCCAAAACCCGCGAACAGGTCAAGGCTGAATTGGCCGAAGCCATCCGCACCGGCGACATCGTGGTCGACCAAGAGAGCGGCAAGAAAGCCAATGAACTTTTCCCTGGCCGCTACGCGGCCAAACCGGTCGTCGAAGGTAAGACCCGCGAGCAAGTCAAAGCCGAGCTGGCCGAAGCCATCCGCACCGGCGACATCGTGATCGACCAAGAGAGCGGCAAGAAAGCCAATGAACTTTTCCCCGGCCGCTACCCGGCTAAACCGGTGGCCCAGGGCAAGACACGCGAACAGGTCAAGATCGAACTGGCCGAAGCCATCCGCACCGGCCAAATGCCGGTCATCACCTACTGAACTGACCACTGCCATCGGGCAGCATGACTTCGGTGTGAATGCACGCAGTCCACGCCGGGGTCATTGAAATCAGTGAATTCGGCGCTCAGCGCCGCGTTCACTGGAGCCGGGCAAGCCGCATAGATGGTTCGGGATGATGCTAGATCGCTGAGATGCAGCCACATGGCCATGTCGTGCTGGGCGCGCCGATGCACGAGTTCGGCCTGCCTGCGCTACCCGGCCATGCCGGTGATCGTCAAAACTCCGGCACTGCCGGTGGTGGTGTCGCCACCGGCCTCGGGTGTGGCAGGCCAGTGGCAGATCGAGACGAGCACCGATGGGGTGGATGCCCGCTTTGTGGGCCACGATGGCACTCTGCTGGGATTCGCCCTGGCAGGCCAGGCTACAACGAACAAAACTGCTTTGCAGAAAAGCTTGCCAGCGCTGCTGGCGTGAATTGAGTTTTTAACCCCTGAAATGGAGAAATGACATGACCACGAAACTCGACAAAGTCCTCTACACCGCCAAGGCACGTACGACCGGAGGCCGCGATGGCCGCGCCGTGTCCGACGACGGCTTGCTTGATGTGAAACTCGCTCCGCCAAAGGAGCTGGGTGGCATGGGCGGCGCGACCAACCCCGAGCAGCTGTTTGCGGCGGGCTACTCGGCCTGCTTCATGGGCGCACTCAAGCATGTGGCCGGCATGAAGAAGGTAGCCGTGCCTGCTGATGCCAGCATTGAAGCCAGTGTGGACATCGGCCCGATCTCCCAGGGCTTCGGCATTGCCGTGCAGATGACCATCAACCTGCCGGGGCTGGACCGTGCGGTGGCGCAGGACTTGGTGGATACAGCGCACCAGGTGTGCCCGTATTCGAACGCGACGCGCGGCAACATCGTGGTCGATCTGACCTTAGGGTGATCTGCCGATCCTCAGGCGTGCACTGAGCAAGGAGTACCGTGCCTTCAGTCGCTGTTCGCCCTAGAACGGACTTCCAGGACGAGCATGCCGGCGACCGCTTCTGGCCGAAAGCCCCGCTCTTGACGGTCCCCACATAGCTGCCATTGAAGGCCACCCAGGTGCCGGAATCAAGGCCGCCTCCGAAGACCTCCTCAGATTTCCGTCTGTTCGGAGATTTCAAGAGCGTCGTCGACCTCGATACCCAGGTACCTCACGGTCGACTCCAGCTTGGAGTGGCCGAGCAGAAGTTGCACGGCTCGGAGGTTCTTGGTGCGTCGATAGATCAGCGTCGCCTTTGTCCTTCGCATCGAATGTGTCCCGTACTCGGCACGGTCAAGGCCCAGTTCATCAACCCAGTGACCAAGTATCCGGGCGTACTGCCGAGTTCCCAAGTGGGGCGAATCGTGGAGCCTGCTCGGAAAAAGGTAGTTATCGGATTTCAATGCCGCCTGCTTGATCCACGCCTGCAAGGCCTCCCTGGTGACTGCCGTGATCTCGAATTGCACTGGGCGCTTGGTCTTGTGCTGCATGACGATAGCTCTGGTGGCCACTTGGTCACCATGGGACACATCACGCACTTTTAGCGCGACCAGGTCACATCCGCGAAGCTTGCTGTCGATGCCGAGGTTGAAGAGTGCGAGCTCACGTACCCGACCCTCCATCTGAAGACGTACTCGCAGGGCCCAGATGTCCTTCACCTTGAAGGGAGCTTTTTGCCCGACGATCTTGCCCTTGTTCCACGGCTCATGATGAACAGTAATGCCTGAGGTTTCCATGGTGGTCTCCCATCGAGTTGAGGGTCCCTGAGTATGCGCTTGTGAGGCATCAGCATATTGCGCTGCGTCAAGTCAGGAAAGCGCACTCGAGCGGTACGGGTGACTGCAAACGAGTGGGGTGTCAAACCAGCGCTTTCGGCCAAGAGCGGTCATCTGCTTGATCGAACAGGTAGTCAGGTGCAGGCTGGGAGCGGCCGTCCTGCCATGATTGGTGACAGGCAGAAGTCGACCCAAAGCGGACATGGGGATGGCCGCCGCGCCCAGTCAGCGGCCAATGACGTCCGCCAACACGCTACCTAACCTCGCGATGGCGGCGTTGCTGTCCACCATCGGCGCAGTTGTCTGAGTGATGTAAATCCCTACAACGATGGGGGCCCGGTTCTTAGGCCAGATCACGGCGACGATGGATCGGGAGCCATGTCCACCAGCGCCAGACTTGTCAGCAATAGACCAAGTGCGCGGGAGGGTCGCACGTAACAACGCGTCAGCGACCTTATCGTTGATCATCCAGTCTGTCAGCAACGCGCGCGAGTCCTCCCGCAGCACGTCGCCCAGAATGATGCGGCGCAGGCTTTCAACGATGGCGTTCGGTGTGGTCGTATCGCGCAAGTCGTTTGGGGTGGCTTCATTCATCTCCGGTTCTTTGCGGTCGAGCCGGGTATGCTGGTCACCGATGTCGCGCATGAAGACTGTGAAGGCCTGGGGCCCACCGATCGCATCTGTAACGATGTTGGCAGCCGTGTTGTCACTCCAACTGACGGAGGCTGCGCAAGCTTCGCGCAAAGTCACTTGTCCACCCGTCTTTTCCATCACCGGCGAGTAGGTGACGAGAGAGGCGCGTTCAATGGAAATCACGTTCTCCAGCGCCAGCACGCGCCGATCAACTTGCTTTAGAAGCGCGGCACACGAAAACGACTTATGAGTGCTGTTCAGAGGAAAGCGCTCATCGCCCCTGTGGGCCCAACGGGTCCCGTCCTTTGCATCGAAGAGAGCCACGCCGATACGCGCGGCCAACCGAGCTTCTTCTGCCTGAACAGCTTTTGACAGAGTGCCAACCTCCAAGGCGTTGGCAAATGGCAAATAGATCGTAAGGGCGGCGATTGATATGGCAAAAATTCTAAGCAAGTAGGCGTATTTCATCCAGGAATTTTAGAAGAGTCTCTTCTCAAGCCGGCCAAAGTCTGGCATTGCTGCCTGCGTAGGGTGGCACGAAATCCTTGGTAGCAGTCTCTGCTTCTGGCCGGTTGCAGACCTACACGGCCAGGGGCTGGCGGGCAGCTCCCGCTGCATCACCGACCTGCGACCTGGTAGCCTGAATGTCGCTTCAGGGTCGGGAATGCCACTTCGCCTCATGCGAAACCGGTCATTCATCTATGGCTTGGAGCCATCCGCTGGCGAGTACCCGATCTTGATGGTGAAGCGGTCGCTCGCTTGGTCGATCACTGAATGACCGCTGGTGACCCTCGCTATCGCTCATCATCGCCGTCCCCAAGTGACTCCGTTCAGCCTTTACAGGACATGAGCCACAAACGCTCCTACCCCAACACCCATCACGCTTACCCCGCCTGCATGGGCTGTGCGTGGAGCTGGATGCCCAGCGCCGCCGTGACTTTCAGGATCGTGGCAAAGCTGGGGTTGCCCTCCCCTGACAACGCCTTGTAGAGGCTGTCCCTGCCCAGGCCCGTACGCGCGAAAGTTGCGACATGCCCTTGGCCCGGGCAATGGTGCCCAGGGCCTTGGCAGCATCATCCCCTGCCTCTTGCAGGCAGGCCTCCATATAGAGCGCCATGTCCTCTTCGGTCTTGAGGTGTTGGGCGCTGTCCCATTTCCGCAGTTTGAGTGCAGTCATCGGTTACCCCTTCAGTTGGCGCATAGATCGTTTTTATGGCGCTCTGTATCCATTGAGATACATTGCTGTCCATGCCGCCAAGCGGTGAAGCGGGTTCAACCCGCCATCGCCGCCACCGGCATCTGCAGCAGCGTGCTGGCCGGCGCCAGCGCCATGCGGTGGTGGGCGTCGGCGCGGGGCAGCAGGCGTTCAAAGTAGAACTGCGCGGTTTGCAGCTTGGCTTGGTAGAACGCCGCTGACTCTGGCCCCTGGCCGCTGTGCAGGGCCTGCTCGGCGCGCTGGGCCATCAGCGCCCAGTGGTAGGCCATCATCACGTAGCCGCAATACATCAGGTAGTCCACCGACGACGCGCCCACTTGCTCCGGGTCGGCCTTGGCCTTGAGCATGAGGCGCAGGGTGAGCGTATTCCATTGCACGGCGCGGCGCGCCAGGGCGCGGGCCATGCGGCCACGCAAGCCCCCAGCCAGCAGGCCCGGCCGGGCCAGCACCCACATCTGGGCGGTGAAGTCGCGCACGCACTGGCCGCGCGTTTGCAGCAGCACCTTGCGCCCCAGCAGGTCCAGCGCCTGGATGCCGGTGGTGCCTTCGTACAGCGTGGCAATGCGGGCATCGCGCGCGATCTGCTCCATGCCATGCTCGCGGATGTAACCGTGCCCGCCGTACACCTGCATGCCCAGGTTGGCGGCTTCCAGGCCCATTTCGGTCAAAAAGCCCTTGAGGATGGGGGTGAAGAAACCCAGTTCGCCGTCGTGGCGCTTGTAGCCGGCCTGGTCGCCGGCCCAGGCAGCGGCAAACATCTTGTCGGCCAGTTGCGCGGCGCCGTAGATCATGGCGCGGCCACCTTCGGCGATGGCTTTTTGGGTGAGCAGCATGCGCCGCACGTCGGGGTGCCAGACGATGGCGTCGGCCACCTGCTCGGGCTCCTTTTTGCCCGAGAGCGCGCGCATGGAACGGCGCTCGCAGGCATAGGCCAGCGCGCCCTGGTAAGCCAGCTCGGCATGGGCCACGCCCTGGATGGCGGTGCCGATGCGCGCGGTGTTCATGAAGGTGAACATGGCCTCCAGCCCCTTGTTCGGTTCACCGATCAGGGTGCCGATGGCGCCGGCGAAATTGAGCACCGCCGTGGCACTGGCGCTGATGCCCATCTTGTGCTCGATCGAGCCGCAGTGCACCGCGTTGCGCGTGCCTAAAGCACCACCCTCGCCCACCAGAAACTTGGGCACGATGAACAGCGAAATGCCGCGCGTGCCGGCGGGCGCCTCGGGCAGGCGCGCCAGCACGATGTGCACGATGTTGTCGGTCAAGTCGTGCTCGCCGCTGGAGATGAAGATCTTGGTGCCGGTGATGGCGTAGCTGCCGTCGCCCAGCGGTTTGGCCTGGGTCTTGACCTGCGCCAGGTCAGAGCCGCACTGCGGCTCGGTCAGGCACATGGTGCCGCCCCACTCGCCCGCCACCAGCTTGGGCAGGTACTGCTGGCGCATGGCCTCGGTGCCGTACTGCAAGATGGTGTTGATGCAGCCGATGCTCAGACCGGGGTACATGCTGAAGGCCCAGTTGGCCGTGCCCATCATCTCGCTCTTGAGCAGGTTGAGCGACACGGGCAGGCCCTGCCCGCCGTAAGCCGTGGGGAACGACAGGCCCTGCCAGCCGCCCTCGACGAACTGCGCATACGCCGCTTTGAAGCCCTTGGGCGTGGTGACCTCGCCCGCCTGAAAGTGGCAGCCCTCTTCGCCGCCCGAGACGTAGAGCGGCGCCAGCACCTCTTCGCAGTAGGTGGCGGCGGCCTCCAAAATGGCGTCCACCACCTCGGGCGAGGCGTCTTCGCCGCTGCCCAGCGCGCGGTAGTGCGCCGGGTAGTCGAACACCTCGTTCATCACAAAGCGCATGTCGCGCAGCGGGGCTTTGTAGTTCAACATGCTCATTTCTCCAGAATGGCCACGACGCCCTGGCCGCCAGCGGCGCAGATGGAAATCAAACCGCGCCCGCTGCCTTTTTGCGCGAGCAGCTTGGCCAGCGTGGCCACAATGCGCCCGCCGGTGGCGGCAAACGGGTGACCGGCGGCGAGCGAGCTGCCGTTCACATTGAGTTTGCTGCGGTCAATGGCACCCAGCGGCTGCGCCAGGCCGAGCTTGTCGCGGCAAAACGCCGGGTCTTCCCACGCCTGCAGGGTGCACAGCACCTGGGCGGCAACGGCTTCGTGGATTTCATAAAAGTCGAAGTCCTGCAGCGTCAGCCCAGCGCGCGCCAGCATGCGCGGCACGGCGTAGGCGGGGGCCATCAGCAGGCCTTCTTTCTTGGCCGGGTCGGGGTTGAAAAAGTCCACCGCCGCCACCTCGCTGAACGTGAGGTAGGCCAGCACCGGCAGACCACGCTCGGCCGCCCAGGCTTCGCTGGCCAGCAGCACGGCCGAGGCGCCATCGGTCAGCGGTGTGGCGTTGCCTGCCGTCAGCGTGCCCTGGCCGGGCGCCACCTTGCGGTCGAAAACCGGCTTGAGCTTGGCCAGCTGTTCAGCGTTCAGGCCCTGGCGCAGGTTGTTGTCCTGCTTCACGCCCAGGAAGGGCGTCATCAGGTCGACAAAGAAACCTTCGCCATAGGCGCGCGCCAGGTTGTGGTGGCTTTGCAGGGCCAGGGCATCTTGCGCTTCGCGCGTGATGCCCCATTCGCGGGCCATGAGTTCGGCGTGTTCGCCCATCGACAGGCCGGTACGCGGCTCGCCGTTGCGCGGCAGCTCGGGCTGGAAGAACTGCCCCGGGCGGATGCGCAGCGCCCGCTGCAGGCGCTGCCAGGGGCTGCGCGCGCGCGAAACATCGAGCAGGGTGCGGCGCAGTTGGTCATTGACGGCGATGGGCGCGTCCGAGGTGGTGTCCACCCCGCCGGCCACGCCGCATTCGATCTGGCCCACCGCAATTTTGTGCGCCACCAGCATGGCGGCCTCCAGCCCGGTGCCGCAGGCCTGCTGCAGGTCGAAGGCCGGGGTCTCGGGCGAGAGCGTGGTGGAGAGCACGGCTTCGCGCACCAGGTTGAAGTCGCGCGAATGCTTCATCACCGCGCCTGCGGCCACGTCGCCCAGGCGCTGGCCATGCAGGTTGAAGCGGTCCACCAGGCCTTGCAGCGTGGCCGTGAGCATATCGAGGTTGGAGGCGCGGCTGTAGGCGGTGTTGGAGCGCGCAAACGGGATGCGGTTGCCACCCACGATGGCGACGCGACGGAGGGTGCTGTTGGGGGTCATGGTGGGGCTCAGGAAATGGTGGGTTGATGCGCGGGTTCGGCGCGGAGTTCGGAACGCAGATGGACCTGCTCGCCGCGTGCGTCGCGCACCTCGAACACGGTCTGGCCTGTACTGGCCTGCGCCTGCCAGAGCGAGGCGCGTGTCGGCAGCAGCACGGGCCGCTTGAACACGGTGGTGAGCGAAGCGGCTTGCAGCACAGTGGCCGGCGCGGCGGCTTGCAACAGGGCCAGCGCGCGCGCCTGCGTCCACAGGCCATGCGCGATGGCGCGCGGAAAGCCGAACAAGCGCGCGCTCAGCGCCGACAGGTGGATGGGGTTGTAGTCGCCCGACACCGGGGCGTAGCGGCGGCCGGTGTCGGCGGGGGCGTCGAATGCACCGGCCTGGGTCAGGGCGAGTTCCGGCCCCACGGCGCCGTTGAACGGTGCGCCCACGGGCGACTTCACGCCCAGGCGCAGCAGGGTTTGTGTGGCCTGCCAGACGCATTGGCCATCGCCCTCGCCATCTGACTCGCGCAGCACGCGCAGGTGCAGCGTGAACACCTGCCCCTTGTCGTGCGCCAGCAGCTCGCCGCTGCTCAGCTCCACCCGCACCGCATCGCCTGCGGCCAGCGGCGCATGCTGGGTGATGGCGTTGGCCAGGTGCACCGTGCCCATGGCAGGCCAGGGGCAGGCGGGCGAAGTCATGTAGGTCATGACCAGGGGGAAAGTCAGCATCTGCGGGTAGGTGAGCGGCGCTTGCGCACTCGGGGCAAAACCGCAGACCTCGGCGTAACGCGCCAGGTGCGCGGCGTCGACCACGACGCGCGGCAGCACCAGCGTGACCGGGGCCAGCGCGCGCACCGGCCCGGGGCGCTTGAAACTGCTGGCCAGCGCACGGGCCAAGTTG
>JAYRQF010000080.1:0-7903 GCA_041910735.1 Limnohabitans sp. | reverse complement strand
GGGGTTTGCTTGTAGACTGTTTCATGGTGGTTGAGTCCTTCTCAGGTTCGATGGTTTTGGTGTCGTAGCCCCCATTGTGAGGACTTGCGACGGTTCAACCACCAACTCTCAACCTTCAACTACGAACGGGACATCGCCCTGAACCGGTATCGTCGGCAATTGATTGAATGGCAAGGACTGCCGATTTGTTGGTGTCGGTCGTTGTGTTGCCAGAAGTTCCAATGTTGTCGTTTCCACTCACATCCACGATGAACGGTGTTCCGCTGCTGGACTCGGACAGGATGCCGCTTTGTTTGGCAACTGCCTGTAGGGTGTACCGACCGGCATTCAGTGCCGGATCAGTGTCAGGGACAGTGATACTGAAATCGCCATTGGCATCGGCGGTGGTGGTGTAGGTCTTGTTGTTCAGAGTGACCGTCACCTCGGAGTTCGCAGTGGCTTTTCCCACGATTGTGGGTCTTTGTACCTTGGTGATGTTGTCGCCAACAGGCCCGCTGTCCGAGGTTGTGGCCAGAGCCAGAAATTCGATCTTGGGTTTGGCGGGCGCTGTGTCGCCACCTCCGCCTCCGCCCCCTCCGGCGAGTGCTGCTGCCCCCAGCGCGGCAGCTCCCGCTCCGGCTGCACCGATGCCCAGCCCTCCACCCGCCAGCGGGGCCAGCAGTCCTACGGCCGCTCCTGTGTTGGCGGGCACTTCGATTCCTCCCAGAGCCATCCCGTGGATGGCATCGTTGTCCTCAAGTCTGGACAGACTGTGCTGTTCAATACCGGTTTCCGGGACATACTCGTGCAATGCCCCCCTGTCGGTGGTGCCTGTCAGGGTGGATTTGCCACCTGAAGGTGAGCCGTCGAAAAAGTCCTCAATCACCACGTCTGGCTGACTGGATCCATCAAACATGATGCGCAGGTGTTTGCCCGAACGCTGCACACGGATGTTGTCCGGTGCAGAACCCTGCTGTACTTCGGTCAGTGTGTAACGCGTGCCGGGGACGGCTTTGATGACCGTGGGGGCTCTGCCGGGGGCTGGCTGGATGGTCTCGATCTGGGGTTGGCCTTTGGCGTCCAGGGACTTGATCTGATAGGTCTTGCTCATAAGTGAATCAGTCAGAACGGGCGGTGCGGAGAAATGGGCATCAGCGTCGGGGGCCGTAGACCACGATGACGACGCGACGATTGGGGGCGTGGCAGAGCTTGTTGGCAGGCGTGGGGGCGTTTTGACAGTTCGTTTTCACGAGGCTGTCAGCGCCCCGGCCTTCCACCTGAATGGCGCTTCTTGCTGTCACACCCCTGCTGCTCAGACGCTCGGCAACCGTTCTGGCACGTTCCAGCGAAAGCTGGCGATTGAGTTTGACCGGACCGATGGCGTCGGTGTACCCCAGCACCCTGATGCGGTCGATGTGCAGGTAGTCCTGCTGTACCTGCTGAATCAGGTCTTCAATGGCGTTGAAGCCGCTGGCCCTCAATTCGGTTTTGCCAAATTCAAACAGGGCGTCTGTTTTCAGGGCATATTCGCGTTGTACAGGCGCTTTGACCGCTGTCTTGGGGGCAGCGCCGGAACTGGTTGGCGCAAGTTCCGTGTCGCACTCCTGCGCTGCGGGGGCGCGCGAGTTGGTGTGCTGTTGCAGCCGCGTGCGGCGCAATTCGGAGAGGGCCAGCTCCTGTGACACTGTCTGGACCGATGCTGTGCGTGTTCCGTCATCCTGGATGCGCAGGTACAGCACCTGACCTGCCTGCGGGCTCAGCGGTATGCCTGTCTGAAGCTTTCCGGCATGCTGTCGCCCGGCATCGTTGAGCACGGGCTGGAGACGCCACGATCCCGGTGCCGTGCAGAACTCCGTGTAGCCCCCGCGCAGCAATGAAGCATGGTAGCGGCCGTCAATGTAGAGGTTGACAGGCAGCTGGCTACCACCGTCCGTTGCTCGCCAGGCGTAGATGCGTGCCTGCTGACGTGGTGCGGAGCGGGCTTCCGTGAAGCTGTCCCCGAAGGTACCGGGGCTGAGTTGCAAGAGCGGTTGTGCCTTGACCGCATGGGTGAACATCGCACTGACCATCAAAAGCGGCAGCGCACGCCAGGCTGTTTTCCTGAGATGAGGGACGGAGTGTGTTCGTGCCATCGTCATGGGTTTTTCGTGTGAGGAACCGGATTGAAGCAATTGGTAAACACATTCTAGTAACTAATTGTTATGTTTTAAATTGAATTTCAAATTTACGAAAAAGAAAACCACCGGCCGCAAGGCGGGTGGTTTTCTGGTCGGGGAGGGCGTGAAAAGTTCAGCGCAGCAGGTTGCGCAGGCTTGCTTCTATGGCGGCCGCTGTGGCCAGCGGTTTTTCCATTGGAAAGAGGTGGCTGCCATCGAGCATCATCACCCGCCCCCGGGTGATGTGTCGGGTCAGGTCCATGCCCACGGTCCGCATTTCAACCGAATGGGTGCCGCCAATGAAGGCCACCGGGCATTTGAGTGGGTGGCGCCTGAGCAGGCCACCCAGGTTGTCGGGCAGGGTGTTGTAGATGGCGGTTTCGATGTCGCGGTCAAAGCTCAGCCAGCGCTGTCCGTCCTGATCATGGGTGCCGGCATCCACATAGTCGGCCAGTACCTGCGGATCCCACCCGGCAAAAGCCTTTTTGTGGCGCAGGTGCTCCAGCGCGTCCGCACGGTCAGCCCAGTGGTTACGGCGCCTGCTGCTGATGCGGCCGGGTGACAGAGAGCCCACGAGCTGGGTTTTCTTGACCAGGCCCAGCGTGGTGGCTTTCCAGCCGCCCAGGATGGGCGAATCCAGCAGAAGTACACCGCGCGCCAGTTCGGGGTGTCGTGCTGCGCACATCAGGCTCAGGATGCCGCCCAGCGAATGGCCGACCAGAAAAGCGGGCTCCCCCTCTTTTTGCCAGGCTTGCGCGAAGTCCGCCAGCTGCTGAACCAGATGCGGCCAGTTGTTGGTGACCGGGTATTGGGGCGCATGGCCGAATTTGTCGACGGCCCGCACCTCATAGCCACGCTGGCGCAGGCTGTCCAGCACCACGCGGTAGGTGCCGCCGGGAAAGCTGTTGCCGTGCGAGAAGACGATGCGGGGCTTCATCGGGCCGCCTCAGATCAGTTTCTCTTCAGGGGTGCTGATTTTCTTGAGTGGCTGGCTGCGCGCTGCGTGCGCCATGATGGGCACGTCGGTGTGCTGACCGTCCCAGGCCGGATGCTCAATGCTGTCAAAGATCTGGCGCAGCTTTTCCCCCCAGCTGCGACGCACCATCTGGAAGTAGGGGTTGTGCTCGTCGATGCAGACGATGCGGTCGCTGTGCAGCCGGCCGGCCTCATAAACCACCATGTCCAGCGGCAGGCCCACCGAGAGGTTGGACTTGAGCGTGGAGTCCATCGACACCAGCGCGCATTTGGCAGCCTCTTCCAGCGGGGTTTCCGGCGTGATGACGCGGTCGAGCACGGGCTTGCCGTATTTCGACTCACCAATCTGGAAATACGGCGTTTCGTCCGTGGCCTCGATGAAGTTGCCGGGCGAGTAGATCTGGAAAAGGCGCATGCCCTCGTTGCCGATCTGGCCACCGAAGATCATCGATACGTTGAAATCCACCCCCGAAGCGCGCAGTGCAGCCGCATCGCGCTCGTGCACGCGACGCACGGCCGCACCGAGCACGCGGCAGGCGTCGAACATGCTGGTGGCGTTCCAGATGGTCAGCGGTTCGTCCTGACCGGGTTCGACGAGTTTTTCAATTTGCAACACCTCGCGCACCGACTGCGAGATGCTCAGGTTGCCTGCCGACAGCAGCACCATGAAGCGGTCGCCTGTCTTCTCGTAAATGATCATCTTGCGAAATGAGCTGATCTGGTCGAGCCCGGCGTTGGTGCGGGAGTCGGACAGGAAGACGAGACCGGCGCGGGTCTTGATTGCACAGCAGTAAGTCATGGTTTCGGGGGCAGCAGTCGCTGCAAACTGTAAAGCGCATCGAGCGCTTCGCGCGGGCTCAATGCATCCGGGTTGATCTGGGCCAAAGCCGTCTCGATCGGCGTGGGGCCTGCGATCTCGGCTTCGGGGGGCGGCGCAAACAGGTCCACCTGGGCGCGCGCGTCCTGCGCGCCCGATTCGAGGGCCTGCAGGGCATGGCGCGCGTGGTTCAGCACGGCGGCGGGCATGCCGGCCAGGCGCGCCACCTGCACGCCATAGCTGCGGCTGGCCGGGCCCGGCTGGATTTCGTGCAAAAACACGATGTCGCTGCCCGATTCGGCGGCGCTCACATGCATGTTCACTGCTGCAGGGTGTGAGGCCGGGAACTCGGTCAATTCAAAATAGTGCGTGGCAAACAGGCCAAAGCACTGCACCTTGTTGTGCAGGTGTGTGGCGATGCCGCTTGCCAGGGCCAGACCGTCGAAGGTAGAGGTGCCGCGCCCGATCTCGTCCATCAGCACCAGCGAGTGCGGCGTGGCGCTGTGCAAAATCTGTGCGGCTTCGGTCATCTCCAGCATGAAGGTCGATTGGGCATTGGCCAGGTCGTCGGCCGCACCGATGCGGGTGTGGATCGCGTCGATGGGGCCCAGGCGGCAGGCGCTGGCGGGCACATGGCTGCCGATGCTGGCCAATAGCACGATCAGTGCCACCTGCCGCATGTAGGTCGATTTACCGCCCATGTTGGGGCCGGTGATGATCTGCAGCCGCTGGCGCGGGCCCATGACGGTGTCGTTGGCGATGAAACTGCCGCCGGACAGCTCCGCCAGTCGGGCCTCCACCACGGGGTGACGGCCAGCGCGGATTTCGATGCAGGGCTCGCGGGTGAACTCGGGCGCGCACCAGTTCAGGGTGATGGCGCGCTCGGACAGTGCACACAAGGCGTCCAGTCCGGCCATGGCCTGCGCCAGGGCGGTGAGGGCGGGCACAAAGCTTTGCAGCTGGTCCAGCAGACTCTCGTAGAGCCATTTCTCGCGGGCCAGCGCGCGTTCCTGCGCCGACAGGGCCTTGTCTTCAAAGGCCTTGAGTTCGGGTGTGATGAAACGCTCGGCATTCTTCAGCGTCTGGCGGCGGCGGTAGTCGTCGGGCACCTTGTCGAGCTGCCCCTGCGTGACCTCGATGTAGAAGCCATGCACCTTGTTGAACTGCACCCGCAGGTTGGCGATGCCCGTGCGGGCTTTCTCGCGGGTTTCGAGGTCGAGCAGAAAGCTGTCGCAGTTGGTCTGGATGGCACGCAACTCGTCCAGCTCGGCGTCCAGCCCCGGGGCGATCACGCCACCGTCACGCACCAGCGCAGCGGGTTCTTCAAGCAGTGACTGCCTCAGCAGGTCGGCGCAGCCGACGGGTGGTGTGAGCCAGCGCGCCAGACGGGCCAGCAGCGTGCCCTCAGGCAGTGCAAGGCTCTGCAGCGTGTGGGCCAGACCTTCGGCACGCTCCAGCGCATGGCGCAAGGCCACCAGCTCGCGCGGGCGCACCTGGCGCAGCGCGGTGCGGGCAGTGATGCGTTCCACATCGCTGGCACCCTTGAACTGTTCACGCAGCGTGCTCCAGGCGCCACTGGCCTGCAGCTGCGCAATGGCGGCCAGCCGTTCCTGCGCCTGGGCGCGCTCGCGTTGCGGGCTGAGCAGCCAGCCCTTGAGCATGCGGCTGCCCATGCCGGTCATGCAGGTGTCCAGCAGCGAGAACAGCGTGGGTGAATCTTCACCGCGCAGGGTCTGCACCAGCTCCAAGTTGCGGCGGGTGGCGGGTGGCAGGTCGATCAGAGTGTCCGAGCGCTGCACACGGATGCTCTGCACATGCGGCAGGTTGCGGCCCTGGGTGTGTTCGGCGTAGGTCAGCAGCGCGGCAGCGGCGGCGTGGGCCTCTTGCAGGGTGTCGGCGTTCCAGGCGGCGAGACTCGCGGCCTGCATTTGCTCGAGCAGCTTGCGCTGGCCCAGGCCGGCGTCGAACTGAAAGTCCGGCCGCAGGGCCAGCGAGAGGCCCGCGCCGCGGTGCTGGGCGCGGATCTGGCGCAGGCGCTCGTCAAAGGTCTGCGTCATGCCGGCGCTGGCCAGCAGCTCGGCCGGGCCGATGCGGTCGATCCAGTCGGCCAGCTCGTCGTGCGTGCATTCGGCCAGATGGACCACGCCTTGCGTGACGCTCAGCCACGCCAGGCCGCAGCGGGCTTTTTTGCCCTGGTGCACGGCCAGCAACAGGGCTTCGGATTTTTCACTCAGCAGTTCGCTGTCGGTCAGCGTGCCCGGGGTGACCACGCGCACCACCTTGCGCTCCACCGGGCCTTTGGAAGTGGCCACATCACCCACTTGCTCGCAGATGGCGACCGATTCGCCCAGCTTGATCAGGCGTGCCAGATAACCTTCGACCGAGTGGAAGGGCACGCCTGCCATGATGACGGGTTGCCCCGCCGACTGGCCGCGTTTGGTGATGGTGATGTCGAGCAGGCGGCCGGCTTTTTCGGCGTCGTCCCAGAACAGCTCGTAGAAATCGCCCATCCGGTAGAAGACGAGCGTGTCGGGAAATTCCGCCTTGATGGCCAGGTACTGGGCCATCATGGGGGTGTGGGCGCTCAGGTCAGGCGCGGTCGCCATGGCGGGCTGCCGGGTGATGCGTTCAGAACGGGGCGTCGTCGCCGGTCTCGGCACGGCCTTCGGACTCGGGCTCCGGAGCATTCGCCTGGTCGCCGCGCTTGAGCGAGCTCAGCTTGCGCGAAGCCTCGCGCACTTCGGCCTTTTCTCCAGCGCCGGCGAACTTGCTGTATTTGTGCAGGATCGGCACCAACTGGCCGTAAATGCGGGGCGTACCGGCCAGCATCTCGCGCTGTTCCAGAAAGTCCGATTCGCCGGTGAAGTTGCCCACCAGGCCACCGGCTTCGGTGACCAGCAGCGAGCCGGCAGCGACGTCCCAGGGCGAGAGGCCGGTTTCAAAAAAGGCTTCGGTAAAACCGGCGGCCACATAAGCCAGGTCCAGTGCGGCAGAGCCCGGACGGCGAAGGCCGGCGGTTTTCTGCATCACGTCGCCCATCATCAGCAGGTAGTTGTTGAAGTTGTCTCCCGGGCGGAAGGGGAAGCCGGTGGAGATCAGGCATTCCTTGAGCTGGGTGCGCTTGCTCACGCGGATGCGGCGGTCGTTGAGGAATGCGCCGCGGCCGCGGGTGGCGGTGAACAGGTCGTTGCGGCTGGGGTCGTAAATGACGGCCTGTTCGATGCGCCCGCGCACCTGCAGCGCGATGCTCACGCAGTAGACCGGAAAGCCGTGGATGAAGTTGGTGGTGCCGTCGAGCGGATCGATGATCCAGATGTGGTCGGCGTTGGGGTTGCCGTGCTGGCTGCCCGATTCTTCGGCCAGGATGCCATGGTCGGGGTAAGCGGTCAGCAGGGTTTCGATGATGGCCGCCTCACTCGCGTGGTCCACTTCGGTCACGAAATCGTTGACCTGCTTTTGCGAAATGCGCACGGCTTCAACGTCGAGCGCAGCGCGGTTGATGATGGCGCCAGCGGCGCGCGCAGCCTTGATGGCCACGTTCAGCATGGGGTGGAGTGAGGAGGACATGAATTGTTAAGAACCGGTTCAGGCCGGCGCACGATCACGCTGGCGAAGCACTTATTTTCCCACGAAATGCCCAAAACGGCATCTGGCGGCTGTCGGGTGACTGGCGGATGGGACAATCGGTCCCATGCGAACCCGATTCATCCTGATCGAAACCAGCCATGCCGGCAATGTGGGGGCTGCCGCCCGCGCCATGAAGGTGATGGGCTTTGACGAGCTGGTGCTGGTCAAGCCACGCTGGCCGAACGTGCTGCGCAAGGAAGAAACCATCCAGCGCGCCAGCGGTGCCAACGACGTGCTGGCCAAGGCCCGGGTGGTGTACACGCTGGACGAGGCACTCGATGGCGTGACCCACCTGTGCGCCACCGCCATGACGCCGCGCGACTTCGGCCCGCCCACCCGTGCACCCCGC
>JAYRQF010000079.1:0-10197 GCA_041910735.1 Limnohabitans sp. | reverse complement strand
CGCTGGCGGCCACCGGCGTGCGACTGACCATCACCCTGGCGCGCGAACTGCAGCGCTCGGGCCTGCGCTACGGCATCTCCAGTGCCTGCGTCGGCGGAGGCCAGGGCATTGCCCTCCTGATCGAAAACGTGAACGCCTGAAAGGAAAAAACATGAACATCCAGGGAACAGCTGCCCTCGTGACCGGCGGCGGCTCCGGCCTCGGTGAGGCCACAGCCCGCGAACTCGCCCGTCTGGGCGCCAAAGTCGCCGTGCTCGACCTGAACATGGACAACGCCCAGCGCGTGGCCAAATCCATCGGCGGCATCGCAGTCCAATGCAATGTGAGCGATGGAGACAGCATGGCCCAGGCCATCGAAACCGCTGCCGCAGCCCACGGACCGGCCCGCATCCTGATGCAGATCGCCGGCATCGGGACCGCCAAACGTGTGGTCGGCAAGGACGGCAACGCCGCCCCGCTGGAAGACTTTGCCAAGGTCATCAACGTCAACCTGATCGGCACCTACAACGCCGCGCGCCTGTTTGCCGCCGCCTGCGCAAAACTCGAACCGCTGGAAGACGGGGCCCGTGGCGTCATGGTGTTCACCGCCTCCGTCGCCGCCTTTGACGGTCAGGTGGGCCAGCAGGCCTACAGCGCCTCCAAGGCCGGTGTGGCGGGCATGACGCTGCCGATGGCCCGCGATCTGGCCCAGCACGGCATCCGCGTGTGCACCATCGCCCCGGGTCTGTTCAAAACCCCGCTGATGGAAACCCTGCCCGAGCCGGTGCAGCAATCGCTGGCCGCCAGCATCCCCTTCCCTTCGCGCCTGGGCAAGCCAGAAGAGTTCGCCGAACTGGCCTGCCACATCGTCACCAACAACCATCTGAACGGCGAAACCATTCGCCTGGATGGTGCTTTGCGGATGGCGCCACGGTAAACCCGCCTGCGTCATTCCCGCGAAAGCGGGAATCCATGGATGCCCGATCAAGTCGGGCATGACACCCTGAAGACCGAAACCCACCCAGAACCATGAGCAAAACCGTTGTTTACGAAGTGGAAGTGATGTTCGGTGACTGCGACCCCGCAGGCATCGTCTTCTTTCCCAATTTCTCCAAGTGGATGGACGCCTCGTCCCTGAACTTCTTCGTCAAGTGTGGCGTGCCGCCCTGGCGCGAGCTGGTCAAGACGCGCGGCATCATCGGCACGCCGCTGTTAGAGATCAACACCAAGTTCATCCGCCCCGCAACTTATGGCGAGCGCATTCAGGTGCACACCAGCGTCGAAGAGTGGCGCGACAAGGTGATCGTGCACAAGCACATCGTCAAGCGGGGCGACACCGTGCTGTGCGAGGGCACCGAAGTGCGCGCTTTCTGCATCAAGCATCCCGATGATCCGGACCGCATCAAGGCCATCCCGGTGCCCGAGGACATCAAGGCCCTGTGCAGCTGATCGGCTGCGCCCATCCGCTTTCCCTTAACCTGCGTTTTCCACCCACCCTCCCGAGGAGACAAGCATGAAACTCAAGAAAACCCTGTTGGCCCTGGCCATCACCGCCTCTGCCAGCACCGCTGCACTGGCCGACATCAAGATCGGCGTGAGCCTGGCACTGACCGGCCCCGGCTCCGGCCTGGGCATCCCGATGCAGAACCAGCTCAAGCTGTTCCCGCAGACGATTGCCGGTGAAAAAGTCCAGCTCATTGTGCTGGACGATGCCACCGACCCCGGCAAGGGCGCGGCCAACGCCCGCCGCTTCGTGACGGAAGACAAGGTGGACCTGATCATCGGTTCGTGCATCACCGCCGTGGCTGCTGCCATGACCGACATCGCCGCCGAAGCCAGCACCGTGCAGCTGGCCGGCTCGCCCGTGGGCGTGCCCGCCGGCAAGGACAAGTGGATGTTCCGCCTGCCCCAGTCCAACACCGTGATCGGCTACGCCATGGTCGAGCACATGAAGAAGCAGGGCATCAAGTCCGTGGGCTTCCTGGGCTACACCGACGCTTACGGCGAGCAGTGGCTCAAGGAAGTCACCCCGCTGCTGGAGAAGGCCGGCATCAAGCTGGTCGCCACCGAGCGCTTTGCCCGCACCGACACCAGCGTGACCCCGCAGGCCCTCAAGCTGGTGGCCGCCAACCCCGACGCCATGCTGGTCGTGGCCTCCGGCTCCGGCGCGGCCATGCCGCAACTGGGCCTGGTCGAGCGCGGCTACAAGGGCAAGATCTACCAGACGCATGCCGCAGCCACCATGGACCTGATGCGCGTGGGTGGCAAGGCCGTCGAAGGCACCTTCGTCTCGGCCGGTCCTGTGATCGCACCCGACCAGCTGCCCGACAGCCACCCGTCCAAGAAGGTTGCGCTGGACTTTGTGGCCAAGTACGACAAGGCCTATGGCGCTGGCAGCCACAACCAGTTCTCCGGCCATGCCTACGATGCCCAGGTGGCTTTGGAAAAAGCCGTGCCCATGGCCCTGAAAAAGGCCAAGCCCGGCACCGTCGAGTTCCGCACCGCACTGCGTGACTCGCTCGAGACCATGGGTCGCACCATATTTGCCCACGGTGTGATGAACTGGACGCCCACCGACCACTGGGGTTACACCAACGAAACCGCGGTGGTCCTGAAGGTCGTGGACGGCAAGTTCAAGGTCGAATAAGGCCTCCAGCGCGCAGGGCTTGTGTCCTGCGCGCTGCTTTTCCCAGTGCCCGCCGGGGCGGGCCGCACAAATACCCCGTCAAACGTTTTTTCCAAGGCTCCCCATGGACTTCTCCATCGCCAGCATCCTGCTGCTCGACGGCGTGACCAACGGCGCGGTCTATGCCCTGCTCGGGCTGGCCACCGTGCTCGTGTTCACCGTCACGCGGGTCATCTTCATTCCGCAGGGCGAATTCGTCGCCTACGGCGCCCTCACCCTGGCCATGATGCAGACCGGCAAGACGCCCGGCACCGTCTGGCTGCTGCTGATCCTGGCGGTGGTGGCCTCGCTCATGGAGCTGGTGGAACGCTGGCAGCACCATGGCAACGTGGTGCGGGCGCTCAAGTCCGGACTCAAGACACTGGTGTTCCCCGCCGTGATCGCGCTGGTGTCGATCTGGGCAGCCCCGCAACAGTTCCCCTTGTGGGTGCAAGCCGCACTCAGCGTGGCCATCGTCTCGGCCTTCGGTCCGCTGGTCTACCGCGTGGCCTACCAGTCGCTCGAAGCCGCCACCCCGCTCGTGCTGCTCATCGTCTCGGTGGGTGTGCACTTCGCCATGACCGGGCTGGGCCTGCTGTTCTTTGGCGCCGAGGGTTTCCGCAACCCGGCCTTCTGGGACGAACGCTTTGCGCTCGGTCCCGTCACCCTGTCGGGGCAGACCGTGATCATCTTCGGCGTCTCGCTGACGCTGATCGTGCTGCTGTGGCTGTACTTTGAAAAATCCCTGCGCGGCAAAGCCCTGCGCGCCACCGCGGTCAACCGCACCGGCGCGCGCCTGATGGGCATTTCCACCCACGCCTCGGGCCAGCTCACCTTTTTGATGGCGGCCATGATCGGCGCCCTGTCGGGCCTGCTGATCGGCCCCACCACCACCGTGTTCTACGACTCGGGCTTCCTGATTGGCCTCAAGGGCTTCGTGGCCGCCGTGGTCGCGGGGCTGTCGAGTTACCCCGGCGCCCTGGTCGGCGCGCTGTTCGTGGGCATCGTCGAAGCCTTCGGCGCCTTCTGGGCCAGCGCCTTCAAGGAAGTGATCGTGTTCACCCTGATCCTGCCCATCCTCCTCGTGCGCTCGCTGCGCAGCGGCCACTCCGACGAGGAACACTGACATGAAGAAGAACCTCCCCATCCTGCTGCTGGCCATGGCGGTGCCGGTCATCGCCCTGCTGCCCCTGCCCGACTTCTGGATCGCCCAGCTCAACTACATCGGCCTGTACGCCCTGGTTTCCATGGGCCTGGTGCTGCTGACCGGTGTCGGTGGCCTCACCTCGTTTGGTCAGGCCGCCTTTGTCGGCATCGGCGCCTACACCACCGCCTGGCTCACGCTCAACACCGGCATGTCGCCGTGGCTGACGCTGTTCGTCGGTCTGGCCTTCACCGCCGTCAGTGCCGTCGTCGTCGGCCTGATCACGCTGCGCATGTCAGGCCACTACCTGCCACTGGCCACCATCGCCTGGGGCCTGTCGCTTTATTACCTGATGGGCAACCTGGACGCTTTGGGCAAATACGACGGCCTGCTGGGGCTCAAAAGCCTGTCGGCCTTCGGCATGGACATCGGTCAGGGCCGCCTGTTCTTCGTGTTGTGCTGGGCCATGCTGATTGCGGGTGCCGTGGCGCTGCTCAACCTGCTGGACTCGCGCCCTGGCCGCGCCATCCGTTCGCTCAAGGGCGGCACGCAGATGGCCGAAGCCATGGGCATCAACACCTTCCGCTACAAGGTCACGATTTTCCTGATCGCCGCCCTGTTCGCCTCGGTGGCAGGCTGGCTGCTGGCGCACTTCCAGCGCACCGTGAACCCCTCGGCCTTCGGCCTGAAGATGGGCATCGAATACCTGTTCATGGCCGTGGTCGGTGGCGTCGGCTACGTCTGGGGTGCCATCGTCGGCGCCGGTCTGGTCAAGCTGCTGGACGACTGGCTGCAGGTGGCCCTGCCGGCCCTGATCGGCACCAGCGGCAGCTACGAAGTCATCGTCTTCGGTGTGGTGCTGGTGCTGGTGCTCAAATACCTGCCCGACGGCCTGTGGTCGGTGGTGGCCCGCAAGTTCCCGAAACCCCAACGTGCAGTCAACTGGCAAAACGCCGCCGACCTGCCGGTGCGCGCCAAGCCCGCCATGGGCGAGCCGGTGCTGGTGGTCGACAAGATCCGCAAACAGTTCGGGGGGCTGGTCGCCGTCAACGACATCAGCTTCGAGATCGCTGCAGGCCAGATCGTCGGCCTGATCGGGCCGAATGGCGCCGGCAAGTCCACCACCTTCAACCTGATCACCGGTGTGCTGCGCAAGACCTCTGGCCGCGTTACCTTCTGCGGACAGGATGTGAGCGCCCTGCCCTCGCGCGAGATCTCGCGCCAAGGCATGGCCCGTACCTTCCAGCACGTCAAGATGATCGCTGACATGACGGTGCTCGAAAACGTGGCCATGGGCGCCTACACCCGCGGCAGCAGCGGCGTGCTCTCGTCCATGCTGCGCACCAACCAGGCCGAGGAACAGCGTCTGATGAAAGAAGCGCAGCGCCAGCTCGAGCGCATCGGCATGGGTGAGTACCTGCATGAGCAGGCCGGCAACCTGGCCATGGGTCCGCAGCGCCTGATGGAAATCGCCCGCGCGCTGTGCTGCGACCCGGCCCTGCTCTTGCTGGACGAACCTGCTGCCGGCCTGCGCCACAAGGAAAAGCTGGCCCTTGCCGCCGTGCTGCGCCAGCTGCAAAGCGAAGGCATGAGCATCCTGCTGGTCGAACACGACATGGACCTGGTCATGGACGTGTGTGACCAGCTGGTGGTGATGGAGTTCGGCACCCTGCTCACGCGCGGCACACCCGCGCAGGTGCAGGCCAACCCGGCCGTGCGTGCTGCCTACCTGGGAACGGAACACTGATATGTCCAAGCCTCTTCTCAAAGTCACCGACCTGCGTGCCGGCTACGGCAAGGCCGAGGTGCTGCATGGTCTGAATCTGCAGGCCGACAAGGGCAGCGTGATCACCGTGATCGGTCCCAACGGCGCCGGCAAGTCCACCTTCCTCAACAACCTGATGGGCATCCTGCCCAGCAAAGGCCGCATCGAATTCGAAGGCCAGTCCATCGAAGAGCTCACGCTCGAAGAGCGCGTGATGCTGGGCATCGCCCTGGTGCCCGAAAAACGCGAGCTGTTTGGTACCATGAGCGTGGAAGACAACCTGGTGCTGGGCGGTTTCCGCCAGATGCGTCTGGGCAACAGCCAGTGGCGCGACCGGCTGGCCGATGTATTTGACCTGTTCCCTCGCCTCAAAGAGCGCCGTGCCCAAGAGGCTGGCACCCTGTCTGGCGGCGAGCGCCAGATGCTGGCCGTGGGCCGCGCCCTGATGTCGCGCCCCAGCGTGCTGATGCTCGACGAACCCAGCCTGGGTCTGGCGCCTCTGATCGTCAAGGACATCTTCTCCATCATCGAGACCCTGCGCAAAACCGGCGTGACCATCGTGCTGGTGGAGCAGAACGCCCGCGCTGCGCTGGCCGTGGCCGACCAGGGCTATGTGCTGGAAATGGGCGAAATTGGCCTGCACGGACCGGCCAGCCAGCTGGCGCAGGACCCGCGCGTGATCGACACCTACCTGGGTGCCGCCAAGAAGTGATTTGAAAAGACCGCCATGAACGCCTACACCCCCCGCACCGACGAGATGCACTTCGTGCTCTCCAAAGTCCTGAACGCCCCCGTCCAGCTGCAGCAGCTGCCCGCCTTTGGCGAGGTCGATCCTGACCTGATGCAGCAGGTGCTCGATGAAGCCGGCAAATTCGTCGGCTCGGTCATCGCGCCGCTCAACCGTGATGGCGACGAAATCGGAGCACAGTGGAAAGAGGGTGCGGTCACCATGCCGCCGGGCTTCCGTGACGCCTACCAGTCCTTCTGGCAGGCAGGTTGGCCGGCACTCTCGGCCAGCGCCGAAGACGGTGGTCAGGGCCTGCCCAGCGTACTGGAGGCCATGCTCTATGAAATGCTCTCGGCCGCCAACCACGGCTGGACCATGGCACCGGGACTGCTGCATGGCGCGTACGAATGCATCAAGCACCACGCCAGCGACGAACTCAAAGCGCAGTATCTCGAAAAAGTGGCCACCGGCGAATGGCTGGCCACCATGTGCCTGACCGAGCCGCACGCCGGCTCCGACCTGGGTCTGTGCCGCACCAAGGCCGTGCCGCAGGCCGATGGCACCTACCTGCTCTCGGGCACCAAGATCTTCATCTCGGGCGGCGAACACGACCTGACGGACAACATCGTGCACCTGGTGCTGGCCCGCCTGCCCGACGCCCCGCCCGGCCCCAAAGGCCTGTCGCTGTTCCTGGTGCCCAAGTTCTACCCGGACGGCACGCGCAGCAAGGTGCACTGCGACCGCATCGAAGAAAAAATGGGCCTGCACGGCAGCCCCACCTGCGTGATGCGCTTCGACGATGCGGTCAGCCAGATCGTGGGCGAGGCTGGCAAGGGTCTGAACGCCATGTTCATCATGATGAACGCGGCCCGCCTGCACGTGGCCCTGCAGGGCATCGGCCTGCTGGACGCCGCCTGGCAAAAGGCTGACGCCTATTCGCAAGAGCGCCGCCAGATGCGTGCGCCCGGCAAAGGCAAGGGGGCTGGCGAAGCAGATTTGATTGCAGAACACCCGGCCATGCGCCGCATCCTCGACACCCAGCGTGCCTGGGTGGATGCGGGTCGCGTGCTGGCCTACAAGACCGCCATCGAGCTCGACCAGATCAAACATGGTTCGCCTGAGGCGCAGCCCTTTGCACAGCGCTGGTGCGCGCTGGTCACGCCCATCATGAAGTCGGTGTTCACCCACCAGGCCTTTCATGGCGGCAGCGATTGCCTGCAGGTGTTTGGCGGCCACGGCTATGTGCGCGAATGGGGCATCGAGCAGCACATCCGCGACGCCCGTGTGGCCATGATCTACGAAGGCACCAACGAGATTCAGGCCATTGACCTGCTGGTGCGCAAAGTGCTGGCCGACGGCGGCCAGGGCATGAACGCCCTGCTCGACTTTGTCGAAACCGACATCCCCGCCAAGGCCGCCACCCGCACCGCCGCTGTCGCCCGAATCGGCACGCTGCGCGCCGTGACGAAACAGATCGTCGATGCGGCCCCCAAAGACGCGCAACTGCCCTTCCGGGTGGCCGACGACTACCTGCGTGCCTGCGCGCTGGTACTGCTGGACTGGGCCTGGCTGCGTATCGACGCCGCAGTCGATGGCAACACGCCCAACGCCACCACCCGCTGGCTGGCCCCGGCACATGCACTGCGCCAGTGGGTGCTGCCCGAGTTCCAGATGCGCACTTACATCATCGTCCAGCAGTGCGCTGCGGCAGCAGCATAATCCGCGCCCGGGATCCTGAATCGATGGCAAGAACCGCACAGACCAGCTTCAAACGTCCGACCCCCCGCGGCAAGAAAACCGCAGGCAGCCTGCCCAATGTGACAGCTGTTGACCAGGTGGACACGTCGTATTTGCAGACGCTGCTGGGCTACAACGCGCGGCGCGCGGCGCTGACCATCATCGAAGGCTTTCTGGAACGCATGGCCGAGTTCGGTCTGCGTCCGGTGGATTTTTCGGTGATGTCGGTCATCCACCACAACCCGGGCGTGACCTCGCGCCAGCTGTGTGCGGCGCTGAACCTGCTGCCCCCCAATCTGGTGGGCCTGATCCAGTCGCTGGAGGCGCGCGGTCTGATCCGTCGCCTGCCCCACCCCACCGACGGACGCGCCATGGGTCTGCACCCCACGGACGCGGGCATGACCCTGATGCTACAGGCCGAACAGGCCGCCACCGATCTGGAAATCGAGCGTTCAGCCCGCCTGACAGCGGCCCAGCGCAAAACCTTGCTGGACCTGCTGCAAAAGATTTACCTCTGAGCGGCGCGCTCGGCCAGGAAAATATCAATGCGGCGGTTGCGGGCGCGACCGGCCTCGGTACTGTTGTCAGCGATCGGCTCGCGCGAGCCACGGCCATCGATGCTGATGCGCGAAGTGGCCACACCACGCGAGACGAGATAATCGCGCGCGCTCTGCGCCCGATTGACCGACAGCGGGTTGTTGATGGCATCGCTGCCGGTGTTGTCGGTGTGGCCAACGATGCGCACTTCCATGGAGGGCTGCTGGTTCAGCCCCTGCGCAAACTGGTTCAGGATCGGCATCAGGCGTGGCTGGATGTCGTGCTTGCCCGTCGCAAACGAGATGTCGTTCGGAATGCTCAGCTTGAGCTGGTTGTCAGCCGTTTGTGTGACCACGGTGCCGGTACCGGCCGTGGCCTGCTCCATCTGGCGTTTTTTATCTTCCATCTGGCGCGACCAGACATAGCCACCCAGACCGCCAAGTGCAGCGCCAATGGTGGTGGACCTGGTGTTGCCACCCACCACCTGCCCGGCCACAGCACCGATCACGGCCCCGGTGGTGGCTCCCCGCTGCTCGGGCGTCATGGTGTCACAGCCTGCCAGCACGGCGACGCCTGCACAGACCAGCACCATCTGCGCCATGGAAATACGGTTGGAGGGTTTCATCGTTGTTGTCCTTTCTGTTGCCAATGTCTGGCCCGCCAACGGGCCTGTGAAAAGCTTACCCAAAAGGCATGCTCGTGGTGTAAACAAATGTTGTCAGTGCGTCAGTGCGCTCATCCCTGAGCCTCGGCCAGCAGCGGCAGAACGAGCTGCACCCGCGCACCACCGGTAGCGGGATTGTCCAGCGACAGTCTCCCGCCGAACCGGGTCAGGTTGCCATGGGCCATGTACAGGCCCAGACCGCTGAGCCAGTCCATGGAGGACAGCACCCCCTCGTGGGTCTGCTCCAGCACCCGCGCAGGCAATCCGGGGCCGCTGTCGCACACTTCAATGCAGGCCTCGCCGCCCTGAACAAGCAGGCTGACAGAAATCACTGCTTTCGGCTGCCCCTGCACAGCCTGCATGGCGTTACGAATGACCTGCACCAGGGTCTGGGTCAGGGGCAAGCCCTGGGCATGCACGCGCACCGGCTGCGCAGGCACCCTCAGCGACAGCCCGATGCCGCGGTACATCAACTCCTGGCGCAACATGTCATGCGCATCCTGCAATACCGTCTGCAGCACCACGGTGGATGACTGGACGGGCATGGGGCGCAGGAATCCCCGGATGCGCTCGACCATGGCTGCACTGCGCTGCAGGCCCTGCACGGCCTGCGTGAGCAGTGGGCCCACCGCCTGCATGCCGGCAGCCCCGGACTGCACCATGCGCCCGGCCAGCTGCACGTTCAGCCGGGTTGCTGTCAGGGGCTGCAGGATGTCGTGGCCCAGCGAATTGGCCAGCACGGACAGAGTGCGCTGTCGGTCCAGCAGAGCAAGGCTTTCTGCCTTGTCGCGCCACTGAAGAGCCTGCCATTGCGCCTCACGCAGCCGGGTGGTGGTACGCTGCGCGCGCTCCAGCGCCAGGCCCAGATAGCCCATATAGGCCATCACCACCGTCAGCAGAGACCCCAGGCCCATGATGTGGTTGAGCACACCCTGCTGCATGGCATCCAGGCCCTGTTGACCGAGCCGGGTCCCCCGGG
>JAYRQF010000078.1:0-15958 GCA_041910735.1 Limnohabitans sp. | reverse complement strand
GTGCCCTGACCGCCGGCCTGCGCCGCGATCCAGAGGTTTTCTTCCACCGTCAGGCCGGTGAACAGGCGCCGGTCTTCGGCCACGAAACCCAGTCCGGCACGCGCACGGCGGTGGGCAGGCCAGCCACCCATGGCCTGGCCGTCCCAGTCGATGCGGCCCTGAACACGAGGGCCGATACCGATCAGCGCCTGCAGCAGCGTGGACTTGCCCGCACCGTTGAGCCCCTGCAACACCACAAGCTCGCCATCATGGACCTGCAGGCGCACGTCAAACAGCGCCTGCGCATGGCCCCACCAGGCGTTGAGCCGTTCAACCGCGAGCATCGGGCAAACCCCTTTCAACCAGGTGTGCGTCAAAGTCCTGACCCAGATAGCGTTCGCGCACCTGTGGGTCGCAGGCCACGGCTTCGGGCGTACCGTCGGCCACCAGACGGCCCTGCATCAGCACCAGCACCCGGTCGGCCACGCCGAACACGGCATCCATGTTGTGTTCGGTGTAGAGCACTGTCACACCGCTGGCCGCCACCCGGCGCACCAGCGCCATCATGTCGGCGCGTTCGGCTGGGGCCAGCCCGGCGGCCGGTTCGTCGAGCAGCAACAGGCGTTCGCCTTGCTCTGGCAGACCCGCCAATGCCATCGCCAGTTCGAGCCGCTTTTTGACGCCGTAGGGCAAGTCGGCCACCACGGCATCGGCCAGCAAAGCCAGCCCCACCTGCTGCAAATCCTGCAAGGCCTGCGAGCGCTCACGACCGGTCAGCCGGTCCCACCAGGACAGATGGTCGCGGGCGCGCACCAGCTGGATGTTTTGCGCCACCGTCAGGGCTTCAAAGGTTTGCGCCACCTGAAAGGTGCGGGCCATACCCAGAGCCTGGCGCTGGGCGGGCGACAACCCGGTCACCTCGCGTCCGTGCCAGAACACCTGCCCCGCACCGGGCATCTGCTGCCCCGCCAGACAGGCGAAACAGGTGGACTTGCCCGCGCCGTTGGGCCCGATCAGGGCCACGCACTGGCCCGGCAGCACCTCGAAGCTCACCCCATCGAGCGCTTTCACGCCGCCGTAGTGGCGGATCAAATCCTGCACCATCAGGCTCATGCCAGCCTCCTGCGCGCCCACCAGGCCTGCAGACCACCCAGCACCCCGCTGGGCGAAAGCACCATGACCCCCATGATGACCAGCCCCAGCACGCCGCGCCAGTAATCGAGCCCGCTGCCCAGTTCGGCACCACCCCAGACCAGCAAGGCACTGCCGACCAGCGCACCCCAAAGCTGGTGCACACCACCGAGCAAAATCACCAGCAGCGCATCTACCGAAGTGGCCACACCTGCGGCCGAGGGAAACACCGCACCCTTGATGGCGGCCCACAAGCCACCGGCCAGACCGGCCAGCGTGGCACTGAGCAAGAACACCTGATAGCGCAGGCGGTTGACCGGCAGGCCGCTGGCCGCCGCCCGCAGCGGTGCGTCGCGCAGCGCCTGCAATGCCGCACCGCGGCTGGACGCGCTCCAGCGCCCCAGCAGAGCCACACAGACCAGCACCAGCGCCAGCAGGCTCCAGCCGAACACCGCACGCGACTCGGGCGCAATGAGCTGCAGGCCGATCAGGCCGTTGTCGCCACCGGTCAGGCCCACCCACTGGCTGGCCCCGGCCCAGATGAGTTGCGCCAGCGCCAGAGACAGCATGGCCAGGTACACCCCGCTCATGCGCGTGAGCACCAGACCGAAGGCGGCCGCCACGGCCAGCGCCAGCGCCATGCCGGCCACCAGCGCAGGCAGCAGGCCCCAGCCTGCATGCAGGTGCGCCAGCGCCGCGCCATAAGCACCCAGCGCAAAAAAAGCCGCGTGGCCAAAGCTGACCAGACCGCCCAAAGCCATCATCACCTGCAGGCTCAAACCCAGGAGCAGCATGACCAGCATGTCTTCGGTCAGGCTGCGGCTGTAGTCGCCCTGCCCCAGCGCCCACAGCAGCCCCCCCGCCACCAGCCCCTGCACCACCCAGCCCGCCCGGCCATCCGGCAGCGCGGCAAACACCGGCACCGCCTCGCGCTGGGGCACCGAGAGCGCCGCGCCCCCCAGCCCCTGCGGGCGCAGCACCAGCACGACGGCCATCGTCAGAAACACCAGCACCAGCGTGGCTTCGGGTACCAGGGCCACGCCCAGCGCATGGATGACGCCGATCAGCACGGCGGCGGCAAAGGCCCCGCCCACACTGCCCAGCCCGCCGGTGACGACCACCACAAAGGTCTCCACCACCACGCTCACGTCCATCTGCAGGTGGGCCGGCTCGCGCGGCAGCTGCAGCGCCCCGGCCAGCCCGGCCAGCGCGCAGCCGAGCATGACCACGCCAAGCATCAAAGGCGCCGGGTTCACGCCCAGCGCATCGAGCATTTCGCGGTCCTGCGTGGCTGCCTTGACCTGCCGGCCCCAGAGCGTGCGGGTGAGCAGCAGGTGCAGGCCCCACCAGACGAGCGGGCCCAGCAGCATGGTGAACAGTTGCCAGGTCGGGAAATACGCCTCGCCCAGCGCCACCGCACCCTTGAGGCCCGGAAAACGCGGCGCGAACACTTCGTCGGGGCCAAACACCCAGAGCATGCCGTCGTGCATGGCCAAAGTAAGTCCAAAGGTGGCCACCAGCTGGTACAACTCGGGCGCGCTGCGCATGCGGCGCAGCAGGCCAAACTCGGCCACCGCCCCCAGCAGGCTGGCCACCGCCGCACCCAGCAGCATGGCCACCGCATAGCCTGCGGCCGATTCGCCCAGCGCCGGCCACCAGTTCGTGACCGCATGCGCCGACACCAGCGCGCCCAGCATGAAGAAACTGCCGTGCGCAAAATTGACGATGCGGGTCACGCCAAAAATCAGCGTGAGCCCGCAGGCCATCAGGAACAGCGTGGTGGCGTGGCTCAGGCCGCCCAGCAACTGCAGCGCAAGACTGTCCAGCCCCAAAAGCCTGCCCCTTCCCGCTTATTCGACGAACCGGGTGAAGTCGGCGGCGTTCACGCGGGTGGTCTGGAAGCTGTTGACCACGGCCGACTCGTCGGCATAGCCCAGCGACATGCCGCAGACCATCATTTCGTTCTCGTCCGCGCCCACCAGCGGAAGAATGATCTTGCTGAAGTTGTTCCACGCCGCCTGCGGGCAGGTGTGCAGACCCCGCGAGCGCGCCGCGATCATCAGGGTCTGGATGAACATGCCGTAGTCCAGCAGGCTGCCGCGGCCCATGACCTTGTCGATGGTGAACATCAGGCCGACGGGCGCATCGAACAGCTTGAAGTTGCGCCGGTGCTGCTCGTGCATGCGCGCCTTGTCGCCCTTGCCGATGCCCAGCACGTTGTACAGGCCGAAACCGCACTCGCGGCGGCGGTCAATGTAGGGGCTGACCCATTTTTCGGGGTAGTAGTCGTAGGCCTCGGCGTATTCGGCGGCCAGCGCCGGGTTGGCAGCCATGGCGTCGTGCGTGGCGCAGACCTTGCTCACCAGTTCGTCGCGCTTGGCGCCCTGCACCACATAGACCTTCCAGGGCTGCGTGTTGGTACCGCTGGGCGCGCGGCCGGCCAGCTCCAGCACGTCCATCAGCACGGCCCTGTCGACCGGTTTGTCCAGAAACGCACGGGCCGAAAAACGGCTGCCGATGGCAGCGTCCACGCTGGCCGGGTCGGCCACCACGGTACTCACTTGGGATTGGGGCGGGAAGTTGTTCATGTGAGGGTCTCCAGAAATTGTTTGAGTGGCGCCGGCAGCGGCACCGGGCGGCGGGTTTCGCGGTCCACATAGACGTGGACGAAATGCCCTTTGGCGGCCGTGAGCGGCTCGCCCTCGGCAAACAGGCCCACCTCGTAGCGCACGCTGGACGTGCCCAGTTTGGCAACGCGGATGCCCGCCTCGATGGTCTGCGGAAAAGCCAGTGGCGCGAAATAGTTGCACTGCGTCTCGATCACCAGACCAATCGTCTGGCCGCCATGGATGTCGAGCACGCCCTGCTCGATCAGGGTGGCGTTCACGGCCGTGTCAAACCAGCTGTAGTAGACGACGTTGTTGACGTGGCCGTACACATCGTTGTCCATCCAGCGGGTGGTGATGGGGCGAAAAGCCTTGTAGGCGTCCCGGCCTTCGGCCTGGGGTTTGGCGGGTGCATTCATGGCGGCCGATTGTGCCAGCCTGGCATGACGCGCCCTGTCAGGCACGCAACCCGGCCCGGGTCTGCCAGCGCTGCTGGTATTCCAGCGCGATCGTCCAGGTCTGCACCTGCACGGCCACCGTGGTCTCGATGTCGTGGCCGTAGCCGCCACCCATGCACAACACCACCGGCAGGCGCCGCTGCCAGGCCCAGTCCAGCACCACCCGGTCGCGGGCGGCCATGCCGTCGGTGCTGAGCTTCAGGCGACCGAGCCGGTCACCTTCGTGCGCATCGGCCCCGGCCAGGTAAATCACCATGTCCGGCTCGAACCTCCCTTCCAGTTCGGCCAGCGCCTGGTGCAAGGCCTGCAGGTAGGGCTCGTCGGTGCAGCCGTCGGGCAGGCCCACATCCAGGTCACCGGGTTCCTTGCGGAAGGGAAAGTTCTTCGCACCGTGCAACGACAGGGTGAACACACTCGGGTCTGCGGCAAAGATGCGGGCCGTGCCGTTGCCCTGATGCACATCCAGATCGACGACAGCCACCCGAAAAGGCGTCTTGCGCTGGCGCCCCACCTCGGCCTGCATCAGCCGGGCGGTGACCGCGATGTCGTTGAAGACGCAAAAACCACCGCCCTTGTCGGCATAGGCGTGGTGGGTGCCACCGGCCAGATTGCCGGCCAGCCCCTCTGCCAGCGCAGCGCGGGCTGCGGCCACCGATGCCCCCACCGAACGCCTGGCCCGCTCGGCCATGGCCGGGCTCCAGGGAAAGCCGATTTCACGGTAGACCGAAGCGTCCAGCGTGCCGTGTGCGATGCCATGGATGTAGGCGGGGGTGTGCACCAGCGCCAGCTCGCCGTCGCTGGCCGCCGGAGCTTCACAAAAGCGCAGGCCTGACAACTCGGTCGCCAGCCGGTCGCGCAGGCGGCTGTATTTGCGCATGGGAAAGCGGTGGCCTTCAGGCAAAGGCAGGACGAAATGGTCAGCGTAAAAAGCGTGCATGACAGGTGTGCATGACTGCATGAAGGCAATTTGCCAATTCTAGAAAATGCACTCTAAACGGGCGCCCAAACCGCCCAAACCCCTTGCAAGCCCCCGGGACAACCCGCATACTTCCACCCATGCTGCACTGCAACATGCTGTATCGGCCCACAAGGTCAGTTTCAGCGCAGTCCACCCTGAACTTTCAAATTGGAGATATTTCATGATGACCGCTGAACAAATCGTTGCTTCGCACAAGGCCAATGTCGAAACCCTGTTTGGCCTGACCGCCAAGGCTTTCGAAGGCGTGGAGAAGCTGGTCGAGCTGAACATGGCCGCAGCCAAGGCCGCCCTGAGCGATTCCGCTGAAAACACCCAGACCGCCCTGAGCGTGAAAGACGCCCAGGAACTGCTGGCCCTGCAGGCCAACCTGTTCCAGCCTCTGGCCGAGAAAGCCACCGCCTACAGCCGCCAGCTGTACGACATCGCCACCGGCACCGGCGGTGACTTCACCAAGGCTTTCGAAGCCCAGGCCGCTCTGGCCCAGAAGCAGTTCGCCAGCCTGCTGGACACCGCCACCTCCAACGCTCCGGCCGGCTCCGAGTCTGCCGTGGCCATGATGAAAGGCGCCGTGGCCGCTGCCAACAACGCTTTCGAGTCGGTGCAGAAAGCTGTCAAGCAGGCTTCTGATCTGGCCGAATCCAACTTCAACGCCATGGCCCAGAACGTGTCCGGCGTGGCCCCTGCTGCCAAGTCGGCCAAGAAGCGCTGATCACTTTCAGGCCTTGAAAAAGGCCTGAGGGTCCCCAATTTCGAGTTGTCTCCTCGGATCCTTTCGACATCGCAGAGATTCAGGGATCCCTTGAAGGGCTGATCGCAAGATCAGCCCTCTTTTTTTGCCTGTTTCACTCGCCGCGCTCGAAGGCGGCGATCTTGCTCCTGAGCTGGGGCAGCATGGCCAGCATCACGCTGCGGCCCGCCTCGATCGAGCGTCGACGTGCTCCAAAGTCGGCGCTTTTGACGCCCGACAGGGGCGGGCGCACCACGAACTCGGCCTCGCGCAAGGCCAGCGTGTTGATGCTCTTGCCCATGATGGCAAAAGTCTGCATCAGGATCTGGAAGGTGTCGCCGGCCGGGTTGCCCTCCGGGTCACTGGAAATGTCCACCGCGATCACGAAATTGGCGCCCATCTCGCGCGCCTGCTTCACCGGCACCGGCGAGACGAGGCCACCGTCCACGTATTCGCGTTCGCCAATGCGCACCGGCTGAAACACCGCGGGCACCGCGCTGGAGGCGCGTACGGCCGAGCCGGTGTTGCCGCGCCGGAAAGTGACCGCCTCACCCGTGCGCAGGTCGGTGGCCACGATGCCCAGCGGAATCTTCATCTGCTCGATGGGTTTGCCGCTGACCTGCGCATTGACGTACCGGGCCAGCGCCTCGCCGCGCAGCGCACCCCGGTTGAGGATGGGCATCATCCAGTCGGTGATTTCGGCTTCCTCCATGGTCTCGGCCACGCGGCGCAGCTCATGGCTGCTCTTGCCGCTGGCGTACAGCGCCGCCACCAGACTGCCGGCCGAGGTGCCGGTGACCAGCTGCGGGTGCAGGCCGGCTTCTTCGAGCACCTGGATCACACCCACATGGGCAAAACCCCGCGCTGCGCCGCCGCCCAGCGCCAGCCCGATGCGGGCGGTGCGGCGCTCCGGCGCTGCAGGCTGCGGCGCAGACGCCGCTGGCCCCTCGCCTGCCACCGTGCCGGACACCACCGGCGCCGTGGTGGGCCCCATTGGCGCTGTGCCGCAGGCCGCCAGCAGCACGCCCACGGCCCCCAAAACCAGAACTCTCTGCATGCTATTGATAATGATTCGCATTTAGTTTATACTTCCAACCCATCGTAACCTGTCACGTGCCGCACCATGAACCGCACACCGCTTTTTGCCCTGATCGCATCGCTCGCGCTGGCCGCACCCGCCATGGCCGAGGACAAAGTCCTGAACATCTACTCGGCGCGCCACTACCCGACCGATGAAGCGCTTTATGGCGACTTCACCAAGGCCACGGGCATCAGGATCAACCGCGTGGACGCCGACGATGCCGGTATTCTCGCTCGCCTCAAGGCCGAGGGCGCTGCCTCGCCTGCCGATGTGATCCTGCTGGTGGACGCTTCGCGCCTCTGGCGTGCCGAGGTGGACGGCCTGTTCCTGCCCGTCAAGTCCAAGGTGCTGGAAGACGCCATTCCAGCCCACCTGCGCGCCAAGCCGTCGGACAACGGCGGCACGCCCTGGTTCGGCCTGTCCACCCGCGCACGTGTGGTCGTTTTCGACAAGCTCAAGTACAGCAAGGCCGATTTCGACAGCTACGAGAAGCTGGCCGACCCCAAATACAAGGGCCAGTTCTGCGTGCGCTCGGGCTCGCACCCGTACAACCTGAGCCTGTTCGGCGCCATGACCGAGCATCTGGGCCCGCAAAAAACCGAAGTCTGGCTCAAGGGTCTGGTGGACAACATGGCCCGGGCGCCCAAAGGCGGTGACACCGACCAGATCAAGGCCGTGGCCGCTGGCGAGTGTGGTGTGGCGCTGACCAACACCTACTATCTGGCGCGCCTGATGCGCTCGACCAACCCGGCCGACAAGGCCGTGACCGAGAAGATCGGTGTGGTCTTCCCGAACCAGTCCAGCTGGGGCACGCATGTGAACATCGCCGGTGGCGCGGTGGCCCGCCACGCCAAAAACGTGGACAACGCGGTCAGGTTCCTCGAATACCTGGCCAGCCCTTCGGCGCAAAACCACTTTGCCAACGGCAACAACGAGTGGCCTGCCGCCAAAGGCGTGAGTTTTGACAACCCGGCCCTCAAGGCCATGAGCGGCGGCAGCTTCAAGAGCGAACTGATCCCGATCAGCGCCGTCGGCATGAACCAGATCAAGGTCCAGCAGATGCTTGACCGCGTGGGCTTCAAGTAAAGCACCACCCGACGGCAGGCCCTCGCCTGCCGCCCCCTTTCCCCAGCAAGCCACTCGCCCTGCCACACGGCATGGGGTGACAGCCAGCCTTTGTCTCCGTTTTGCTGCAAAAGCAGCTTTTGAAGGCTATCGACCCCATGAGCACACACGCCACCCCGAACAAACTGCTGCCGCTGGCCGCCATGATGCTGGCCGGCTCGCTCGGCACCCCCACGCCCTCGCTGGCCCAGGAGGCCGCCGAGAAAACACTCAAAACCGTCACCGTGCGCGACACGGCCGAATCGCCCACCGCAGCCAAAGAAGGCCTGCTGGTCAAAAACACCGGCATCGCCAAAGGCCGGCAGGCGCTCAAGGACATCCCGCAGACGGTGACGGTGATGACCGAAAAGCTGATGGACGACCGCAATCTGGACGACTTCCGCGAAGTCCTGAAAACCACCGCCGGTGTCACTTTCATGGCCGGTGAAACCGGCGAGGAAGACGTGCGCATGCGCGGTTTCTCGCTCGGGCAGGCTGGAGACATTTATGTGGACGGCCTGCGCGACGCGCCCCTGATCGAGCGTGACACCTTCAACCTCGACCGCGTCGAGGTGCTCAAGGGCTCTGCCTCCATGCTGTTTGGCAAAGGCTCGACCGGCGGCGTGGTCAACCAGGTCAACAAGCAGCCCTTCCTGATGGACCAGAACGAAGTCAATGTCACCGCAGGCAGCGGCAACATGCGCCGCCTCACCGGCGACTTCAACAAGCAAACCGGCGAGAGCTCGGCCGTTCGCCTGAACGTGATGGACCACCAGGCCGACAACTGGGGCGCCAAAGTGGACAAGAAAGGCGTGGCCGGCACCTACCGCTGGGGCATTGGCGAGCGCGACGAGTACGCGGTGGGCCTGTACCACCTCGAAACCCGGGGCCGCCCGCTCTACAACCACCCCTGGTTGATCAACACCGGCAGCGCCATCACCAACGCCAGCGGCTCCATCGGCACGCTGGTGCCCACCCTGCCGGCCAAAAACTACTACGGCCTGGCCAGCGACTACCTGCGCACCGAAAGCAGCTATGGCACCTTCACCCACAAGCACCGCTTCGACGCCGACAGCGAACTCAAGACCACGGTGCGCCACGGCCATTACGAGCGCGACCTGCTGGCCAGCGCGGTGCGCTTTGCCAGCACCACCACGCTGGACAGCCTCAGCAACAGCACCGTGCTGACGCGCTCGCCCAAAGCCCGCCGCGCCGAGAGCGACCTGACGCAAATCCAGAGCGACTACAGCACGGCATTCGAAGCGCTGGGCCACAAGCACCAGCTGATCGCCGGGGTGGACTGGAGCGACGAACGCGCGCTGCGCAACAACGCCGCCACCGAGGGTCTGCCCACCTACACCGCGCTCAGCACCACCGTGGGCACGCCCAACGATGGCCAGTCGGTCACCGACACCCGCCAGGTGCTGCTCAACCACTTCCGTGCCAGCAACCTCGGCGCCTATGTGCAGGACACGCTGAGCCTCACGCCCGAAATCAAGCTGGTCGGCGGTTTGCGCATGGACCGTTTTTCGGCCAGCTACAACACCGTCACGCCCAGCGTGGCCTCGCTGGACAAGAGCGACACCCTGTGGAGCCCGCGCCTGGGCGCGCTGTGGCAGCCCACAAGCAGCAGTTCCTACTACGCCTCGTATGGCACTTCCTACAACACCTCGGGCGACACCTACCAGTACGCGCTGGGTGGCTTTGCCAACGGCAGCACCAATGCCAAAGCCGCCAACACTGCGCCCGAGAAAAGCCGCAACATCGAAGTGGGCAGCAAGTTCGAACTGTTCGAGGGCAAATCGCTGCTCGGCATCGCCCTGTTCCGCTCCGAAAAGTACAACGAGCGCAACACCGACCCCGACAGTGCCGCCAGCCAGATGCTCCTGTCCGGCAAGCGCCACGCCAGCGGCATGGAGTTCAACTTCGCGGGCCGCATCACACCGGCATGGGAAGTGTTCTACAACCACACCTGGATTCCGGATGCCCGCATTGACGTGAGCAGCCAGACCGTGGCCGCCAACGGCACCGGCGCGCAGGTGCAGGGTGACCGCTCCGCCCTCACCCCACGGCACAGCGCCAGCCTCTGGACAACGTACCGCCTGCATCCGCTCTGGCGCATTGGCGCCGGCCTGAACCACCGCAGCGAGCAAAACCCCGAAGGTGCACGCCATGTCACGGCGCCGGCCTTCACCACGGTGGACGCCATGGCCGAGGTCACCCTGAGCGACGCCACCCTGCTCAAGCTCAACATCACCAACCTGACAGACAGGCTCTATGCCGACAGCCTCTACCGCGGCTTTTACATGCCCGGCGCACCGCGGCGCATCGAGCTGAGCCTGAAAACCCTGTTCTGAAAGGCCCCCATGCTGCAACTGAAACAACTGCTGACGGCCGAAGAAGTCACGCAGGCACGCCAGCTGCTGGGCAACGATGCCCCCTGGCTCGATGGCCGCGTCAGTGCCGGCAGCCAGGCGCGCACCCGCAAGAGCAACCAGCAGCTGGCCCAGGACAGCCCGGCGTCACGCCAGTTGCAGGTGCTGGTACGCCAGGCCCTGCAGCGCGAGCCACTGTTCCTGTCGGCCGTCCTGCCCCGGCGCATCTACAACCCCCTGTTCAACCGCTATGGGGGTGAGACCAATGCCTTCGGCCCGCATGTGGATGGCGCGGTGATGCACTCGGCCAGCACCGGCGACTGGGTGCGCAGCGACATCTCCTGCACCCTGTTCCTGAGCGACCCGCAGGACTACGACGGCGGCGAGCTCTGCGTGCAGGACAGCTGGGGCAGCCGTGGCATCAAGCTGGCCGCAGGCGATGCGGTGCTTTACCCCGGCACCAGCGTGCACGAGGTCACGCCGGTCACCCGTGGCGTGCGCCTGGCCTCCTTCTTCTGGATCGAGAGCATGGTGCGCAGCGACGATCAGCGCCGCCTGCTTTTCGATCTGGACATGAACCTGCTCAAACTGCGCGCCCAGCTCGGCGAAACCGCCGAAACCATTGCACTGACCGGCGTCTACCACAACCTTCTGCGCCAATGGGCCAGCACATGAAGCACCGCACCACCAGCGTGACTGCGGCCGTGTTGCTGGTCCATGCTGGCGTGGTTTGGCTGGTGGTCCGGCAGCTGAGCGCTCCCACCCTGCCGGGCGCAAGCGACCAGCTCATCCTGGCCAGCGTGGTGGCCGAATTGCCTGCGCCAACCACACAGCCCGCACTGCCCCTGCAGGCAACGCCGCCCCGGCCTGCCGGGCCCCGGGCGCAGCCTTCTTCACAGCACCCGGCCGTGCTGCCCGAGTCCCCCACCGCGCCCAGCGAACTCGCTCCGGGCACGAGCACCGCCCCCCCATCTCCCGCCGCCGCTGCGGCCCCTGCAGCCACTGGCAGCGCACGCCCGGCGCCACCCGCTGCAGCGGCCGTGGTGTTGCCGTCCAGCGACGCCGACTACCTCCTCAACCCGCCACCGGCCTACCCGCGCATGAGCCGCCGCATGGGCGAACAGGGCACGGTGCTGGTGCGCGTCTTCATCAGCGCCGATGGCCGCGCCGAAAAAGCCGACATCCGAACCTCCAGCGGCTACCCGCGGCTGGATGAAGCCGCGCTGGAAACGGTGCAACGCTGGCGCTATGTGCCCGGCCAACGCGCAGGCCAGCCCGAAGCCATGTGGTTCAACGTCCCGATCCGCTTCGTGCTCGACTGAGCTTTTCCCCATTCACAGGAGTTTTCCATGCCAACCTCTTTCGGCCTGTCCAACATCTGGACACAGGGTGACGCCGTCACCCGCCTGATCCTGATCGCTCTGCTGACCATGTCGGTCATCAGCTGGGTGGTCATCGTGCTCAAGGCACAGGGCGTCTGGCGCCACAAGCAGAACGCCCTGGCCAGTGAGCAGTTCTGGCACGCCACCAGCCTGGCCGAAGGCCTGTCGGCGCTCGGTCAGCGCCCCGGCAACCTGTTCCACACCCTGGCCCGGGTCGGCCAGGAAGCCACCGAACACCACCAGGCCGCACAAAAACAACTGCACGACCGGCTGGACATCAGCGACTGGGTCACGCGCAGCCTGCGCAACGCCATCGACGACAGCACCAGCCGCCTGCAAAACGGCCTGGCCGTTCTGGCTTCGATCGGCTCCACCGCACCCTTTGTGGGCCTGTTCGGCACCGTCTGGGGCATCTACCACGCGCTGGTGGGCATCGGCGCCAGCGGCAACGCCGGCATCGACGCCGTGGCCGGCCCGATTGGCGAAACGCTGATCATGACCGCGCTGGGCCTGGCCGTGGCCATTCCGGCGGTGCTGGGCTACAACGCCCTGGTGCGTGGCAACAAATTCATCATCGCCCGCATGAACCGTTTTGCGCACGACCTGCACGCCTATTTCGTGACCGGCGCCCGCATCAGTCACAACGGAGGCCAGCATGGCCTTTGAAGCCCGCGAAGACAGCGACGAGGTGATGGGCGAGATCAACATGACGCCGCTGGTGGACATCATGCTGGTGCTGCTGGTCATCTTCATCATCACCGTGCCGGTGATCCAGCATGCCGTCAAAGTGGAGCTGCCGCGTGCGAGCAGCACCCGCGACAAGACACCACCCGACAACCTGCAACTGTCAGTGGACGCACAGGGCCAGTTTTTCCTGGGCCGGCAGGCCGTGGCCGCCGATGCACTGGAAGAACGCCTGCGCGAGCAGGCTGCCCGGGAGCCGCAACCCCAGCTCTACATCCGGGGGGACAAAAAAGTGCCCTATGCCTACGTGGCCCAGGCCATGACGGCGGCGCAGCGCGCCGGGCTGGGCCGGATCGGCTTCGTCACCGAGGGCGCACGGCCGTGAAGGGCGGGCAGGAGGTCCGGCCGGGAGCGAAACCGGCTCCCCCGGACGGCACCGGCAGCGCCCCCCGGACGGTCGACAGCCAGACCCTGCTGCAGGGCCAAAGCACCCTGTTCATCCACCACCAGGGCGAGGTGTACCGCCTGCAACTGACCCGGCAGGGCAAACTGATCCTGACCAAGTGAAAGATGGGGTGGGGCAGGACACCCCGGGATGGCAGAAATTGCCCGTGGCTATGTTGAAGATTAGAAATGCCAATCGGTTTGACCAACAAAATAGGCAAAACCCGATCTAAACTTCATCCCGTCGACCAAACAAGTCGCCACCCTTTCTAACCACGAGGAAATCACCATGTCCCTGATCAACACCCAAGTCCAGCCCTTCAAGACCCAGGCTTTCCACAACGGCAAGTTCATCGAAGTCACCGACCAGAGCCTCAAGGGCAAGTGGTCCGTGCTGATCTTCATGCCGGCTGCCTTCACCTTCAACTGCCCCACCGAAATCGAAGACGCCGCCGACAACTACGCCGAGTTCCAGAAAGCCGGTGCCGAGGTCTACATCGTGACCACCGACACCCACTTCTCGCACAAGGTGTGGCATGAGACCTCCCCCGCCGTGGGCAAAGCCAAGTTCCCCCTGGTTGGCGACCCGACGCACCAGCTGACCAACGCTTTTGGCGTGCACATCGCCGAAGAAGGTCTGGCCCTGCGCGGCACCTTCATCGTCAACCCCGATGGCATCATCAAGACCATGGAAGTGCACTCCAACGAAATCGCCCGTGACGTGTCCGAAACCCTGCGCAAGCTGAAAGCTGCCCAGTACACCGCCGCCAACCCCGGCCAGGTGTGCCCCGCCAAGTGGAAAGAAGGCGCCAAGACCCTGGCCCCCTCGATCGACCTGGTCGGCAAGATCTGAGTCTTGCGGCTCATGCCCTGCCCTGCAGGGCGTTGAGTGCAGCGCATGGCCCTCGGGCCGTGCGCTTTGCCCAACGACTCCCCCACCCCTTTGAAAATTCGGCCCCGCCACAAGCGTGGGTCTGGACCCACCTCAGCCCTGAACCAGGAGAACACCATGCTCGACGACAGCCTCAAAGCCCAACTTCAGCAATACCTCGGCCTGCTGCGCCAGCCCATCCGCCTGATCGCGTCGCTCGACGACAGCGAGACCGGCACCGACATGAAGAGCCTGCTGGAGACCATCGTCAGCCTGTCCGACAAGGTCACGCTCGACACCTCGGGCAGCGATGCGCGCAAGCCGTCGTTTGTGGTCGCCCGCGAAGGTGAAACGCAGGGCGTGCGTTTTGCCGGCCTGCCGCTGGGCCACGAGTTTACATCGCTGGTGCTGGCCCTGCTCTGGACAGGTGGTCACCCGCCCAAGGTTGAGCCCGAAGTGATCGACGCCATCAAGGCGCTCGACGGTGATTTCAGCTTCGAGGTCTACATGTCCCTGACCTGCCACAACTGCCCGGACGTGGTGCAGGCGCTGTCGCTCATGGCGATCTTCAACCCCAAGATCAAGACCACCGTGATCGAAGGCGGCGCTTTCCAGAAGGAAGCGGAAGAGCGCCAGATCATGGCCGTGCCCATGGTCTTTCTGAACGGCGAAGTCTTTGCCTCGGGCCGCATGAGCGTGGAAGAAATCGTGGCCAAACTGGACACCGGCGCCGCCAGCCGTGACGCGGCCAAGCTCAACGCCAAGGACCCGTTTGATGTGCTGATCGTTGGCGGCGGCCCCGCTGGCGCAGCCGCTGCCGTGTACGCCGCCCGCAAGGGCATTCGCGTGGGCGTTGCCGCCGAGCGTTTCGGTGGTCAGGTCAACGACACCATGGCCATCGAGAACTACATCTCGGTGCTGGAAACCGACGGCCCCAAGTTCGCCGCTGCGCTCGAAGCGCAGGTGCGCCACTACGGTGTGGACATCATGAACCTGCAGCGTGCAGGCCAACTGATTCCGGCAAGCGCAGACGGTCTGGTGCAGGTGGAAATGGAAAACGGCGCGACGCTCAAGGCCAAAACCGTGATCCTGTCGACCGGCGCGCGCTGGCGCAATGTGAACGTGCCCGGAGAAGCCGAGTACAAGAACAAGGGCGTGGCCTACTGCCCGCACTGCGACGGCCCGCTGTTCAAGGGCAAGCGCACCGCAGTGATTGGCGGCGGCAACTCCGGCATCGAAGCGGCGATTGATCTGGCCGGCATCGTCGAGCACGTCACCGTGATCGAATTTGCCGAGCAGCTCAAGGCCGACGCCGTGCTGGTGAACAAGCTCAACAGCCTGCCCAACGTCACAGTGCACACCAACGCGCAGACGACCGAGATCACCGGCGACGGCAGCAAGGTCAATGGTCTGCGCTACAAGGACCGAGCCACCGGCACCGAGCACCATGTGGAACTGGCCGGCGTGTTCGTGCAGATCGGTCTGGTGCCCAACACCGAATGGCTCAAGGGCACGGTCGAGCTGTCAAAGTTTGGCGAAATCGTGGTGGACGCCAAGGGCCACACCAATGTGCCCGGCGTGTTTGCCGCCGGTGACTGCACCACGGTGCCCTACAAGCAGATCGTGATCGCCGCAGGCGAAGGCGCCAAGGCCGCGCTCAGCGCCTTCGACCACTTGATCCGCCACTGATCAACGCCCTGGCCAGAGCACACCCACGGCCAAGGCCAGCCAGGCCAGGATGAAGGCGCTGCCGCCCGCAGGCACCAGGGCGCGCGCCGCATCCCAGCCCCAGAGGATGCGGGCATGGATGTTCAGACAGAACAGCAGCATGCCCACCAGCATCAGCGCCCCAGATGCCGCCAGCCACAGGCTGGCGCGTCGCCCCAGTGCCAGTCCCACCAGCACCAGTCCCAAGGCATGAAACTGCTGCTGCTCCAGTGCAGCGGCAAACGTCGCGCCCGCCTGCTGCAGCGCCGGCACATGCGCCGCCGCAGCCGACAGGGCCACCGACAGCGCGGCAAATACGGCCCCCAGGGCCATGAACATGCGGGACAACAAGGGCATGAAGGTCTTTCAAAGCAAGGGACGGCGGTAGCCCCCTGGCACACCGCGTGGTGACAGCACCACTTGCCACAGC